>DASVPM010000062.1:0-18813 GCA_036382815.1 Allosphingosinicella sp. | reverse complement strand
GCCTCCCAGCCAGAGCACGGCGATGGAGGTGCTCCCGCCCGCCGCCGCGGCGGCGGCGCCGAACACCGCTCCGGTGAGCAGCTGGGATCCGGAAAGCTGCTGCGACTTCCGGCTGGCGATCGCAGAATATGAGAAAGCGATCCTGGCGGCGGCCCTCGAGAAATGCCGGTGGAACCAGCGTGCGGCGGCGGCGGCGCTCAGCCTCAGCTACGACCAGCTCCGCCACGCCATGAAGCGCCACCAGCTCCAGGGCGCCTGATCGACCAACCCGCCGGCCGATGCGACGAAGCCGCGGCGCCGAATGGTGCGGCGCATGCAATTCTGCTATGGTCCTCCCATTGAAAGGGAGAACTCGCCATGCGCAGTCATTTCCTCTTCGCCGCCGCGGCCCTTCTCGTCGCGACACCCGCCACCGGCGCCGTCAGCGTCCTCGGCAATTCGGCGGCGCGCAGCTGCTACCTCGCCGCGGAAGCACGCACCACGTCTTCGCCGGACGTCCTGCGTTTCTGCGACGACGCCCTGGAACGGGAAGCGCTGAGCGACGAAGAGGTCGTCGCGACCTTCGTCAATCGCGGCATCCTCAAAGCCCGGATGGGCAATATCGATGCCGCCATCCTGGATTACGACGCCGCCCTCAGCCGCGATCCGGACGAGGCCGAGGCCTATCTCAACAAGGGCTTCGCCCTTCTCCACATTTCGGAGTCGGGAGAGCAGGCCAAGCCGATGTTCGACACCGCTTTGGCGAAGAAGACGCGCAGGCCCGAGCTGGCTTATTACGGGCGCGGCGTCGCCCACGAGCTGACCGGCGAGGTCCGGGCCGCCTATCGGGACTATCGCCAGGCGAGCCGGCTCGACCCGAAATGGCGTCAGCCGAAGATGGAGCTGGCCCGCTTCAAGGTGAATTGATCCAAAAAATCCTCCCCGCGATTTCGCGGGGAGGGGGACCATGCGAAGCATGGTGGAGGGGTTCTTCGAGCGTCTGTAAAAACCCCACCGCGCTTCGCGCGGTCCCACTCCCCGGCAAAGGCCGGGGAGGAATTTCGGCTAGCTCTTCAGCCGGTATCCGGTCTTGAAAATCCAGGCGACGACCCCGAGGCAGAGCAGCAGGAAGCCCGTCGTCGCCGCGAGGCTGATCCCGACGGCGACGTCGCCGACTCCGTAGAAGCTCCAGCGAAAGCCGCTGATCAGATAGACGACGGGGTTGAACAGGGTCGCGGTGCGCCACGGCTCGGGCAGCATGTCGACCGAATAGAAGGCGCCGCCGAGAAAGGTCAGCGGCGTGACGACCAGCATCGGCACGAACTGGATCTGCTCGAAATTCTTGCCCCAGATTCCGATGATGAATCCGAACAGGCTGAAGGTCGTGGCGATCAGCACCAGGAAGCCGATCATCCACAGCGGGTGGAGGATCTGCAGCGGTACGAAGAAGGCGGCGGTGGCAAGGATGACGAGCCCGAGCGCCACTGACTTCGTCGCCGCAGCCCCGACATAGCCGACGACGATCTCGAGCGGCGAGATCGGCGCCGACAATATCTCGTAGATCGTGCCGGTGAACTTGGGGAAGAAGATCCCGAACGACGCGTTGAAGATGCTCTGCGTGAACAGGGACAGCATGATCAGCCCGGGCACGATGAAGGCCCCGTAGGGCACGTCCTGGACCTGGGTCATCCGGGAGCCGATCGCCGCTCCGAACACCACGAAATAGAGCGAGGTGGTGATTACCGGGGTGACCAGGCTCTGCCACAGCGTTCTGAGAGCCCGGGCCATCTCGAAGCGGTAGATCGCCCAGACGCCGTGGCGGTTGAAGGCGGGCGCGCTCACCGGTCGTGCACCAGGCTGACGAAAATGTCCTCGAGCGAGCTTTGCCGAGTGTTCAGATCCTTGAAGCCGATTCCGATGTCCCGCATCCGGCCGAGCAGCGAGGGAATTCCGGTCCGCTCGGCGGTACCGTCGAACACGTAGAGCAACTCATTCCCCCCGTCGCGAAGCTCCAGCTGCCATTCCGCAAGCTCCGCCGGCACGGCGGCCAGCGGCTCCGCCAGCTGAAGGGTCAGCTCCTTCTTGCCGAGCTTCTTCATCAGCTCGGCCTTGCCCTCGACGAGGATCAACTCGCCGCGCGAGATGACTCCGACCCGGTCCGCCATCTCCTCCGCCTCCTCGATATAATGGGTGGTGAGGATGATGGTCACTCCGGTGTCTCTCAGCCGCCGCACCAGGGCCCACATGTCGCGGCGCAATTCGACGTCGACGCCCGCGGTCGGCTCATCGAGAAAGAGGATGTCGGGCTCGTGGCTGAGCGCCTTGGCGATCATCACCCGGCGCTTCATTCCGCCGGAAAGCTCCATGATCTTGGACTTGCGCTTGTCCCACAGGGACAGGTCCCTCAGCACCTTCTCGACATAGGCCGGATCGGGCGGCCTGCCGAAGAGGCCCCGGCTGAAGTTGACCGTCGAGAGCACGCTCTCGAACGCGTCGGTATGGAGCTCCTGAGGCACCAGGCCGATTCGGGTCCGCGCCTCGCGATAGTCGCGACCGATGTCATGGCCGTCGACCTCGACCTCGCCGGTCGTGGCGGTGACAATTCCGCACACGATGCTGATCATCGTCGTCTTGCCGGCGCCGTTGGGGCCGAGCAGGGCGAAGATCTCCCCCTTGGCGATGTCGAGGCTGACGCTCTTGAGCGCCTCGTGGCCGCCCGCGTAGCGTTTCGACAGATTGCGGATCGAGACGACGGAAGGGGCAGGGGTGTCAGTCATCATGTTCACCCGCCGTCATTGCGAGGAGCGCAGCGATGAAGCAATCCAGCTTCGGCGTACGCGACCTGCGCCGAGCTGGATTGCTTCGCTCCGCTCGCAATGACGGGATGGGTGATCATTGGACGGGCGGTACCGGGGGCTCTTCCTTGCCCTTTTCGAGCTGCATCCCGTGCTTCATCAGCATCGGCACGTTGGCGATGGCGAACAGGAAGGTGGCGGGAAGCGCGCCCCACAATTTGTATCCGATCCAGAAGGAGGTTGCCTGGTCGGGCGGCCAGGTCGCCGCGGCCATGCGCCAAACCGCTTCATTCGCGATGGCCATGACGAGAAAGAAGACCGCCCAGTTGCGGGTGAGGAGCTGCCACCCTCGTTCGGAGAGCCCGGGATAGGCGGCTCCGAGCACCATCTTGAGGAGATTGCGCCGGGTGGCGAGGCCGAAAAGGAGGAGGCTCGCGATGAGCACGTAATAGACGGTCGGCTTCATCTTGATGAAGATGTCGTTGTGGAGCCAGATCGTGAACCCGCCCAGGATCACGACCATGATCCCGGAGAACCAGAGCAAGGGCGAGATGTGCCTGTAGCGCAGGTAGGAGATCATCATCGCGACGATCATCGCCGCCATGAAGGCCCCGGTCGCGTAGAAGATTTTCAGCATGTCCGGGACGGGCGCGAAGAAGTTGACGAGGAAGAAGACGAGCAGGGGCCCGAGGTCGATCATCAGCCGCGCGCCGACCGACGGCTCTCTTTTTTCGGTTTCCGTCGTCACGCTCACTCTCTTCCCAGTCCGGCGATCGCCCGGGCGGTCTCGCGCGCGGCGAACGGTCGCAGGTCGTCGATCCCCTCGCCGATCCCGATGGCGTGGATCGGAAGCCCGAACCGCTCCGCCGCCGCGACCAATACGCCGCCGCGCGCCGTCCCGTCGAGCTTGGTCATGACGAGGCCGGTCACTCCGGCGACTTCCCTGAACACCTCGATCTGGCTCAACGCATTCTGTCCGGTGGTCGCGTCGAGCACCAGGACGACATTGTGAGGCGCTTCCGGGTTCAACCGGCCGAGCACCCGCCTGATCTTGGCGAGCTCGTCCATCAGCACCTTCTTGTTCTGGAGCCGCCCCGCGGTGTCGACGATCAGCGTGTCGATGCCCTCCGCGGTGCCCTTCTTCACGCCGTCGAAGACGATCGCCGAGCTGTCGCCGCCTTCGGGGCCCGAAATGACGGGCACGCCGATCCGTTCCGCCCAGACCTTCAACTGCTCGATCGCCGCCGCACGGAACGTGTCGCCGGCCGCGAAGAGCACTCCGTAATCCTGCTCGAGCAGGAGATGGCCGAGCTTCGCGATGGTGGTCGTCTTGCCCGAGCCGTTGACCCCGACGACCAAGATGACCTGCGGCCTCGGGAAGGCGTCGATCCGGAGCGGTACCGCCACCGGCGCGAGGATCTTCTCCACCTCCTCGGCCATGATCTCCCGCACCGCATATTCGGAAAGGCCGCGCTCGAACCGCTCCCCGGCGAGCCGGGCGCGGATCCTGGCCGCGGTCGCCGGGCCGAGGTCGGATGCGATCAGCGCCTCCTCGATCTCGTCCAGGGTCTGCTCGTCGAGCGCGGCCTTGGTGAACAGCCCGGTGAGGTTGTCGCCGAGCCGCTCCGAAGTCTTCCGGAAGCCGGACTGGAGCCGGTCGAGCCAGGTCGCCTCACTCATGCGGGGACTCCGACGAGGGTGTCGCCGTCGAAAGAGGTGATCAGCACCTCCATGATTCCAACGTCGTTCCCGCGAAGGCGGGAATCCCGCTTTCTCTGTGCCGAGACGGGTCCGGGAAAAGAAGCGGGACCCCCGCTTTCGCGGGGGGGGCGGCTTGCTTCTCCTATGTCCCTCAAGTCGACCGGCGCGAAATTCTCCGCGTGACCTCGTCCGTCCTTCTCCACCAGCACGCGCTGAGTCGTCCCCACCAGGGCCTTCAGCCACGCGGTCCTTTTCCGCGCGCAGGCCTCCCGCAGCCGCCGCGCCCGCTCCTTCACCATCGCCGGCGCCACCGCCGGCATCCGCGCCGCCGGCGTCCCCTTCTTCGGCGAGAAGGGAAAAATATGCCCCATGACGATGTCGCATTCCTCGATCAGCCGAAGGCTGTTGAGGTGCATCTCGTCGGTCTCGGTCGGGAAGCCGGCGATCAGGTCGGCGCCGATCGCCAGCCCGGGCCGCCGGGCCTTCAGCCGCTCGACCGTCGCCACCGCCTGCGCGCGGCTGTGCCGCCGCTTCATCCGCTTCAGGACCATGTCGTCGCCGGCCTGGAAGCTCATATGGAGGTGCGGCATGAAGCGCGGCTCGCCGGCGACGATCTCCTCTAGCCGCCCGTCGATCTCGATGCAGTCGAGCGACGACAGGCGGAGCCGCGGGAGCTCGGGCACATGGCGAAGGATCCGCTCGACCAGAAGGCCGAGGCTGGGCGCTCCGGGCAGGTCGGCGCCGTAGCTGGTTACGTCCACGCCGGTCAGGACGACCTCCCCGAACCCCTCGGCGACCAGGCCCCTCACCCGCTCGACAACCAGCCCCGCCGGAACGCTCCGGCTGTTCCCCCGCCCGAAGGGAATGATGCAGAAGGTGCAGCGATGGTCGCAGCCGTTCTGGACCTCGACGAAGGCGCGGGACCGCTCGGCAAAGCCGGCGAGAAGGTGAGGGGCGGTCTCGCGCACGGCGAAGATGTCGGAGACGCTCACCGTCGCCCCAGCGAAGGCTGGCGGCCCCCCGGGAGGAGGGGCCGAGCTCTTCACCCCCTGGGGCTCCAGCCCTCGCTGGAACGACGAGAAATCGAATTTCTCCTTATTCCCGATGACCCGGTCGACCTCGGGCATCGCGGCGAACGTCTCCGGCTCGACCTGGGCCGCGCAGCCCGTCACAACGACCCGCGCCCCGGGCCGCGCCCGCTTGGCGCGCCGGATCGCCTGCCGGGTCTGGCGCACGGCCTCGTTGGTAACCGCGCAGCTGTTGACGACGACAAGATCGTCCTCGCCCGCCGCCAGCAGCCGGATCGCCTCACTCTCGGCCGAGTTGAGCCGGCAGCCCAGGGTGATCACCTGCGGGCCGCTCAAAGCGCCACCTCGCCCTCGAAGACCAGGGTGGCCGGGCCGCTCATCGCGATCGTGCTGCCCGGCTCCCAGGCCACGTTCAGGGCACCCCCGGGCAGGCGTATCTCGACCGGGCTCGAGGCGAGTCCGCGGCTGACCGCGGCGACCGCGGTCGCGCAGGCGCCGGTGCCGCAGGCCTGGGTGAGGCCCGAGCCTCGCTCCCAGACCCGAAGGCGCAGCGCCCGGTCCTCGATCGAGGCGATGCTGACGTTGATCCGCTCCGGGAAAAGCGCGTCATTCTCGATCATCGGGCCGAGCCGCGCGAGGTCGACCGCCCGGGCATCCTCGACGAAGAAGACGATGTGGGGGTTTCCCACGTTGACCGCGAACGGGTCCCGCAACTCCTCCCAGCCGACCGGCATCGACGCCGTGTCCATCGGGTAAGCCACCGGGATCTCGTCCCAGCCGAAGCGGGGCTCGCCCATGTCGACCGTTGCCAGCTCACCCTTGGCCGAGGCGGCGAGGAGCCCCCCGGCCGTCTCGATCCAGCCGGCGCCGCCGAGCAGCTGGGCAACGCAGCGCGCGGCATTGCCGCACGATTCGACCTCCCCGCCGTCCGAATTCCAGATCCGCATCCTGACGTCCGCCTGGTCCGACCGCTCGAGGACGATGAGCTGGTCGCAGCCGATGCCGGTGCGGCGGTCGGCGAGGGCGCGAACTCGCGCCTCCGTCATCTCGACCGGCGATTCGCGCCCGTCGAAGATGACGAAGTCGTTGCCGAGGCCATGCATCTTCCGGAACCGCCGCTTCATCGCCGCCGCCATCTAGGGAGGCGAGGGGACCAAGTCCACCTCACCCCTCCTCGAGCGGGCCTTCCGTCTCGACCGTGACCCACGGGCAGCGGCGCTCGGCATACCAGGAATAAAGCGGCTCGCCGAAGTCGGGGTCGCCGAAATTACCCGCCGGGATGGTGATCATCCCCGGGCGCGCCTCGATGCGGTACCAGGCGGTGGAGCCGCATTGGGGGCAGAAATGATAGGTGCACCAGCGTCCGCCTTCCTCGGTGGTCCGGGTCCAGCTTCGCGATTCGCCCTCGGTCTCGATCTGCTCGTCGAGCCAGGTCGAGTTCCAGGAGAAAGCGGCGCCGGTCCGGGCCTTGCAGGCGAGGCAGTGGCAGACCGAGATCCGCGCAGGCTCACCCCGAGCCCTCGCCTTGAGCGCCCCGCAGCGGCAACTCGCCGTTCTCGTCTCCATCGCCCTCTCCCAAAATGCGTCGAACCCGGCTATCATAGCGGCATGAAAGGAGACGTCATGCGCGTTGCTTTCCTCGCCCTCGCCCTCACCGTTCCCGCGGTCTCGTCGGCGCTTCCGGCCGCCGCCCCGCAGCCCGCCCCGGCTCCCCAGCGCATCGCCGGCGCTGCAATCCCCTCGCGCCTGTGCGGCGACGACCTGAAGGTCCGTCCGGTCCGCTCGGCGGAGGCGGCGAAGCCGAGGCGCCTCGGCGAGCTTCCGCCGGGCGACCTAACCCTCACCGTCGTCAACCGGGTCGGCGACTGCATCGAGCCGGTGATCGTCCGCCAGGGCGTCGGGGATCTCGGCGGCCGCTGAGCCTCAGGCCCGGCAGAGCCTGACCAGCGCCTCGTCCAGCGCCGAGAGGAAGCGCGACCGGTCCGCCCTGGTGAAGGGCGCCGGGCCTCCGCCGGGACCGTCCATCCCTGCCCGCAGGTCCGCCATGATCGCCCGGGTCGCCACCGCCGCGCCGATCGAGGCCGGGGTGAAGGGCTTGCCGTTGGGCGCGATCACGGGCGCGCCCGCCTTCAGGCAGCGGTCGGCGAGCAATATGTCTCCGGTCACCACCACCGTCTTCGGCCCCGCCCGCTCGGCGATCCAGTCGTCGGCGGCGTCGAAGCCGGAGCCGACCACCACCCGCTCGATCGAGGGATGCGCCGGGACCCGTAGATGCGCGTTGCTGACGATCTTCACCGCCGCTCCGTGGCGGAAGGCGACCTTGTAGATTTCTTCCTTCACGGGGCAGGCGTCGGCGTCGACGAGGATCAGGAACGGCTCGCTCACCTTTCCTTGACCGCTTCGTAGCGAAGCCGGGCGCCGCCGCGATGGACGATCAGGGCCTTCTTCTCGGCCTGATCCTGATCGCTGCGAAGTCGAGCTTGCCGAGATCGTTGGGGACGAGGGTGAAGGCGAGCGCGTTGCCGGCGGCGAGGTCGATCGGGAAGCGCGGCGAGGCGAGCCCGTGCATCGGCACCCCGAGCTCGATCCAGCGCGGGATCCGGGTCTCGTCGGCGGGCAGGCTCCAGCCGTCCTCCTGCGTATAGCTCTCGACCGGCTCGCCCTGATCGAACCCGATTCGCAGGTCCACTCCGGCAATTCCGCCCCCGCCCGGCGCGCCGACCTTGACGCTGAGCTTCGAGTCGAGGGTCCGGGCAGAGGGTCCCGGCTCGAAGACCGGCGGCACCGGCTTGGGCTCGGTCGTCAACGTCACCACCCGGCCATTCACGCTCCAGCGCCCTTCGGCCTGCTCGTCCAGCGCCCCAGCGCTCAGGAAATATTGGAATCGGCCGTCCTTCCGGAGACGGAGCCCCGACGCGACGTCCTGCTCGCCGACGAGCCGGTAGGACCCGGCGGGACTTCCTTCGGCCGCGGCAGCAGGGGCGGGGGCGAGTAGGAGGAGCGGGAGTAGGCGGAGCAGGCTTTTCATGCCCGCCGTCATGGCTCACTTGCGCCGCCTTCGCCAGCGCTCGTCGCCCGGCCCATCCTGCGCCACCTTGCCATCCCTTTCCCCCGCCGCTATGCGCCCCCACATCCCTTTGGGATAGTTCAGCGTCCTCGGGGGGCGCGCGCTGGCCGGCGAGGTTTCGCCCGCCGGCGTTTTTCGCGTTCGGCGCCTCGGCGCGGTGAAAGGCAGTAGAGCATGTTCGACAGTCTGAGCGACCGCCTCGGCGCAGTCTTCGACCGGCTTCGGGGTCGCGGCGCTCTCACCGAGGCGGACGTCCGGGCCGCGATGCGCGAGGTCCGGATCGCGCTGCTCGAGGCCGACGTCGCCTTGCCGGTGGTCCGCGAGTTCGTCGACAGGGCGACCGAGCAGGCGGTCGGCCAGCAGGTGCTGAGGTCGGTCACGCCCGGCCAGCAGGTCGTCAAGATCGTCCACGACGCCCTCGTCGAAATGCTCGGCGCCGAGGCTTCCGAGCTCAACGTCGACGTGACTCCACCGGCCGTCGTGATGATGGTCGGTCTGCAGGGGTCGGGCAAGACGACCAGCACCGCCAAGATCGCTCGCCGGCTTCGCGAGAAGTCCGGCAAGAAGGTGATGATGGCCTCGCTCGACGTCGCCCGCCCCGCCGCCCAGGAGCAGCTGCGCGTGCTCGGCGAGAAGGCGGAGGTCGCGACGCTTCCCATCGTCGCCGGCCAGCAGCCGGTCGACATCGCGCGGCGGGCGCTCCAGGCCGCTCGCCTCCAGGGCTATGACGTCCTCCTCCTCGACACGGCGGGCCGGCTCCACGTCGATCAGGCTCTGATGGCGGAGATGAAGGCGGTCGCCGACGTATCCGCTCCGGCCGAGATACTGCTCGTCGTCGATGCCTTGACCGGCCAGGACGCGGTCAACGTCGCGACCAGCTTCTCCGGCCAGGTCGACCTCACCGGGATCGTCCTGACCCGCCTGGACGGCGACGCCCGCGGCGGCGCCGCGCTCTCGATGCGCGCCGTCACCGGCAAGCCGATCAAGTTCGCCGGGGTCGGCGAGGCGATCGACGCGCTCGAGGCTTTCCATCCCGAGCGGGTCGCCGGCCGGATCCTGGGCATGGGCGACGTCGTCAGCCTCGTCGAGCGCGCCCAGGAGACGATCCAGGTCGAAGAAGCCGAGGCCCTCGCCCGGAAGATGGCCAAGGGCCAGTTCGACCTCGACGACCTTCGAGCCCAGCTCGGCCAGATGCAGCGCATGGGCGGAATCTCCGGACTCGCCGCCATGCTTCCGGGGATGAAGAAGATTTCCGGGGCAATGGAGGCGAGCGGGGTCGACAACACGGTTCTCGTCCACCTCGACGCGATCATCGGCTCGATGACTCCGAAGGAGCGCAAGCGGCCGGAACTCCTCAACGCGAAGCGCAAGATCCGGGTCGCCAAAGGCTCGGGCCGCACCGTGCAGGAGGTCAACAAGCTCCTCAAGATGCACCAGGACATGGCCGGGATGATGAAGAAGCTGCGCAAGATGGGAGGCCTCGGCAAGCTCGGGGCCTTGTTAGGCGGCGGCGGCGGCGGTTTCGGCGGAATGGGCGGCCTGCCCGGAGGCGGCGGCGCGGGGGGAATGCCCGGGCTTCCGGGTCCCGGAGCCGCTCCGATGAACCTCCCGCCCGGTTTCGAGAAGTTCATGAAGAAGAAGTGATCCGTTTCCCGGCGAAGGCCGGGACCCAAACTAGACCCCGGCCTGCGCCGGGGAGCAAAGAAAGGACTAAGACAATGGCAGTTTCAATCCGGCTTTCCCGGGGCGGCGCGAAGAAGCGTCCTTATTACAAGATCGTCGTCGCCGACGCCCGGACCGCGCGCGACGGCAAGTTCATCGAGCGGATCGGAAGCTACAATCCGCTCCTCCCCAAGGACAGCCCGGAGCGCGTGAAGCTCGACGCCGACCGCGCCCGCCACTGGCTCTCGGTAGGCGCCCAGCCGAGCGACCGCGTCGCCCGTTTCCTCGACGCCGCCGGAGTTCGCGAGCGCGCCGCGCGCAACAACCCGAACAAGGGCGTCCCCGGCGACAAGGCCAAGGAGCGCGCCGAGGAGCGCGCCACCCGCGAGGCGGACGCGGCCGCCGCTGCCGCGGCCGAGGAGGAGGTGCCCGTCGCCGAGGAGGCTCCCGCCGCCGACGAGGTCGTCGCCGAGGAAGCCGCTGCCGAGGCGCCCGCCGCGGAGGAGGCGCCCGCCGCCGAGGAGGCTCCCGCCGCTGAAGAGGCGCCCACCGCTGAAGAGGCTCCTGCCGCTGAAGAGGCGCCCGCCGCCGAGGAGGCTCCTGCCGCTGAAGAGGCGCCCGCCGCCGAGGAGGCTCCGGCCGCCGAAGAGGCTCCCGCCGCCGACGGCGAAGCCACGCCGGCGGACGAGGCTTCCAACGAGGGAGTGTCGACCAGCGAGCCGGCCGAAGGTTCGGACGAGGCCGCTCCCGCCGAGGGCGCCGAAAAGGCCGAATAGCCTTGGGTGAGGATCAGGTCGCCCTCGCCGCCGTCGCCGGCGCGCACGGCATAAGCGGCGAGGTGCGCCTGAAGCTGTTCGCGCAAAGCGCGGACAGCCTGAAGCGCCACAAGCAGGTGAGGGTAGGGGAGCGGCTCCTCACCCTCGCTGCTCTGAAAGGGGACCGGACGCCGATCGCGCGCTTCGCGGAAATTCCCGATCGGACGGCCGCGGAGGGGCTGCGCGGCCAGCTCGTCACCGTTCCGCGCTCGACCCTGCCGCCGCTCGAAGAGGGCGAATATTATCACGCCGACCTGATCGGGCTTCCCTGCGAGACCGAATCCGGCGAGCGGCTCGGGCGCGTTGTCGCGGTCGAGGATTTCGGTGCGGGCGATATCCTCGAGATCGAGAAGGCCGACGGCCGCCGGACGATGGTGCCGTTCCGCGAGGGAGTCGCGGACCTGGTCGACGGAAGGATCGTCGCCGATCCGCAGTTTCTGGCCTGACGCTAGGCCGAGCTCTTCGCCGCGATCGACCCGCTCAGCTTCTCGCGCCTGATCTGCCGCTCCAGGGCCAGATCGTTGCGGATGGTGACGGCCGCGACCCCGCCTTCGCCCATGGCGTGGCTGATCTGGTCGAGCCCGAGCACGATGTCCCCGGCGGCGTAGAGGCCTGGGATGCTGGTGCGCTGGTGGCTGTCGACGACGATGTTGCCGTCCTTGAGCTGTGCCCCGACCTGTGCGGCGAGCTCATTGTGCATGTCCGAGCCGAGCGCCGGGTAGACGCTGTCGAAGGCGTGGTGGCCGTCGGCGGTGTCGACGACGATGCAGTCGTCATGAGCGGCAACCGCCGAGCAGGGGCCGTCGAGCGTGCGGATCCCATATTCCCTGAGCCGTGCCCGGTCCTCAGCGCTGAGGTCGTGCGACGCATGGGGCGCGATGAGCGTGATGTCCTCCGTGAATCCGCGCAGGAACACGGCTTCGGCGACCCCGTGACTGTCGTCCCCGATGACCCCCACCTTCTTGTCGGTGACCTCATAGCCGTCGCAGATCGGGCAGTAGCGGATCAAGCCCCGGGCCATCGCCTCGTTATGGAGCTCCTCGTCCATCGGCGGCCGCCGGTTGGTCACTCCGGTGGCGATCAGCACCTTCCGCGCGACTACCGACCCTTCGCCCCATTCGGCCTTGAAGCCCCCCTCGACGATGTCGAGACGTCCGACCCGGCTGGTGACGATCGAGGTGCCGTATTTTTGCGCTTGCTCCTTCATCCGGGCGATCAGTTCCTTGCCCGAGATCCCGTCGGGATAGCCGGCATGGTTGTGGGTGCACGGGATCCATCCCGCCCGGCTCTTGCCGGCGTCGACCAGCTTGGCCGTGAGGTGGAACCGGGTGAGGTAGATCGCGGCGGTCAGCCCGGCGGGGCCGCCGCCTACGATCAGGCAGTCGAAAACGGGTTCGGTCATGGCGGGCGGAGCGCTCCGAGATGCGCAAGGTTCCTTGCAGCATTGCAGGAAAAAGTATATACGTGAAGTATATACGGGGATCGGATATGAGCCGGGTAAAGGAAGAGCAGGAAGAATATCGCAAGCGCTTTGAGCGTTCAGGGTCAATGCCGGGGCCCAAGTCCACGGACGTCAAAACGTTCAAGGCGAAGGTCTTCAAATCAGGAAATTCTCTCGCCTTGCGTCTCCCTGCCGAACTGGGCCTCACCGCGGGGATGGAGATGGAGCTGAAGGTCGAGGGCAGCGACCATTTCTCGTTCGAGCCGATCGATCGCCCCAGGCGAAAGCTGAACGTCGCTGCGTTTTGGGGCAAGGCAAAGGGGCTGAAGCTGATTGCTCCCGAGGATCGCGTTTTCGACGAGCGCAGGCTGGACTGGAACGGCGACCGGCTGAACAAGAATGGATGACCCGGGCTTTCTCCTCGACAGCGACATATGTATCTACGCCCTTCTCGGTCGAAGCGAGGTTCTGAGGCAGCGTCTCGGGGAACAGCCAGAGGGTTCCGTCGCCATCTCGGCCGTGACGCTGGCCGAGGTCGGAGTCGGCTACGGACCGGAAATTGACGAAGCGAAGGACCTGAAGGCGTTCCTGTCCCAAGTGGAGGTTCTGCCTTTTGAGGGGGCCGCCGCGCGGATCTACGCGGCGCTCCCGTTTCGACGAGGCTCCTTCGACCGGCTCATTGCAGCCCACGCAATCGCGACGGGTCGAACGCTGGTGACAAATAATGAAGCTGATTTTTCGGATGTGCCGCAACTTAAGGTCGTGAACTGGACCAGAGTGTGAGTTGGGCAGCAACCATTCTTACTCTCTACCCGGAGATGTTCCCCGGTCCGCTCGGCCTCAGCCTCGCAGGGCGTGCGTTGCAGCAGGGAATCTGGTCGCTCGATACGGTCCCTATCCGCGACTTCGCGACCGATAAGCACCGCTCGGTAGACGACACCCCGGCCGGCGGCGGCGCGGGTATGGTGATGCGGGCGGACGTTCTGGCAACGGCCGTCGACGCTGTTCTGTCGTCTCGCCCCGAAGCCCCGCTCCTCGCCATGACCCCCCGCGGCCGTCCTCTCACCCAGGCCTTCGTCCGGGAACTCGCCGCCGGCCCCGGAGTCTCGATCCTGTGCGGCCGTTTCGAAGGCATCGACGAGCGCCTCTTCGAGGCTCGTCCCGTCATCCCGGTCTCCGTCGGCGACTATGTCCTCTCGGGCGGCGAGGTCGGCGCGCTCGTGCTCCTCGACGCTTGCGTTCGGCTCCTCCCCGGGGTAATGGGCGCGGCCTCCAGCGGAGAGGAAGAGAGCTTCGAAAGCGGGCTTCTCGAATATCCGCATTATACCCGACCTGTCGAATGGGAAGGGCGCAGGATCCCTGAAGTGCTGCGATCGGGGGATCATGCGAGGATAGCCGCCTGGCGCCAAGCCAGAGCGGAGTCCGACACACGGTCAAGGCGGCCGGACCTGGTCGAGCGTCACAGGGACGCCCGAAGGCCACCGCCCTCTGGCGCGCAGCGCGAAGAAGAGAGCGACTAGACATGAACCTCATCCAGCAGCTCGAGGCCGAGGCCATCGAGCAGGCCGTCCAGGGCCGCCCCATCCCCGAATTCCGCCCCGGCGACACCGTCCGCGTCGGCGTCCGGGTCGTCGAAGGCGAGCGCACCCGCGTCCAGAATTTCGAAGGCGTCTGCATCGCTCGCGCCAACCGGGGCCTCGGCTCCTCCTTCACCGTCCGCAAGATCAGCTTCGGCGAGGGCGTCGAGCGGGTCTTCCCGCTCTATTCGCCGAACATCGAGACGATCGAGGTCGTCCGCCGCGGCGCCGTCCGCCGCGCCAAGCTCTATTATCTGCGCGGACGCACCGGCAAGGCCGCCCGCATCGCCGAGCGCCGCGACACCCGTCCGGACAAGGCCGCCGCCGCTGCAGCCAAGGCGCCGGAGACCGAGACCGCCGAGGGCTGAGCCTTCGCGCAAGCGCTCACGAAGGGCGGGGAGGGCTCCGGTCTTCCCCGCCCTTTCTCGTCATGCCGCCGTCACCCTGAACTCGTTTCAGGGTCCAGGGTGGAGCGGCCGAGCGGGTGGAGAACTGGATGCTGAAACAAGTTCAGCATGACGAGCAGGGAAGCGGCTAGAGCTGCGCCTTGCCCACCGCCACCGTCGTGTCCGGCACATATTGCGGCTGGGCCGTGCCAGCGCGCGCCCCGACCAGCTTCAGGCCCTCCGCCGGAAGCCCGCTTCGGGTGCCGACGAGGGTGGCCTCGACCGGGGCCGTTCCCTCGACCAGCAATCTCACCTCCAGCCCGTCGCAGCTGCGTCCGTGGCAACGCCAGACCGGCGCCTCGTCCTGGCCGCCTTTGCCGAAGCGCCGTAGCGAGCCGCCGGCCTCCACCGCCAGGAAACGGGCGCCCTTCGGGCCGACGAGCCGAACCACGTCCGAGCCGCGCGTTCGAAGCCGGAACGAGACCAGCCGGTTGCCGCCGACCGGGCGGCCGATGAGCCCCTCCAGCAGCGGCGGCGCCACCGCAGGCCCGCGAGCCTCGGCCGCCCAGCGCGCGTAGCTCGACCAGGGCACCGCGACCCCGCGCTCCATTCTTCCCAGCGCCGAAGGCAGCGGGCCGCGGTCGTGATAGGCCATCCAGCGCGCCTTCCCCTGGGCCTCGTCCCAGACATATTCGAGGCTCATCCGCTGCTTGCGCTCGAGCGAATAAGCCGGCGCTAGGGCCGCCGGCAGCCAGGCCAGTAGGGCCACCGCCGCCAGGACCGCCGTCACCCGCGCGCGGCCCAGCCGTGCCAGCGCGGGTTTCGCCTCGATCAGGAAGGGGAAGAGGATCGGCACCGAGACGGGGGCGAAAACCCAGCCGGCGTCGAAATCGAGCAGCACCTGGCTGAGATGGAGCAGCGGCAGCCAGTGAATCGCCAGGGCCAGGAGGGCAAGTGCGGTGGCGGGCCGCTCCACGCGCGGCCAGAGCAGCCCGATCCCGGCGAGCAGCGGCGGCAGCAGGAAGTAGATGCTCGCGCCAGGAGCGATCGCGCAAAGGCCCGCGCCGAGCGCCAGGAAGGCCAGCCAGAACGCCAGCCGGAGCCGGTCGCGCGCCACTGGCCGTGCGATCCACAGCAAGGCGACCGCACCCGAGGCCATCGCCGTGGCGTCTATCGCCAGCGAGATCCATTCGGGATGAGCGCGCCAATATTCCCCCGGGCGCAGCCGACCGATCAGGGCGTGGAGGAGGAAGGCGGTCAGGGCCGCATCGGCCATGGCGAGGACCAGCGCCGCGGCGCCGCGCCCGACGCCGCCGCGCCGTGACCAGGCAAGCCAAGCGAAGCCGAGCAGCAGCGCCCCGAGCAGGGCCAGGCCCAGCCACAGGGGCAGGGTGACGAGGCCGATGCCGAGCACGTCGCCATAGACCAGCTCGCCCGCCGGCGGGGCCGGGCCGCCGCCGGCGAGGTCGGCCGTCACCTGCAGGGCCTGCTCGCCCATATGCCTCAGGCTGCGCGGGTCCAGCGCGGCGAGATTGTCGTCCGGGCTATGGTAGCGGGTCTCGTTGCCGATGATCGCGAAGTTGAGGATCGTCCAGGGTCGCTCCTTGAGGACGGCGACATCCGTCTGGTTCGGGATCAGCCGCGAGAAATCGGTGGTCAGCGAATTCGCCGCCGGCCGGAGGACGGAGCGCTGGTAATGGCGAATCGCCCGCCCGTTGGGCCGGCTCGTCTCGAACATGATCGCCGGCCCCGTAGTGCCGCGCGATTCGAGGTTCACCAGGCTTTCGACCCGCGCCGCCAGCGGATCCCGGTCGAGGAAGGCGCGGGCGCCGATCAGGCCGGTCTCCTCGCCTTCGTTGAACAGCAGGCTCACCGGCCGCTTCAGCGGCCGGTCCCTGAGCAGGGCAGCGACCTCCAGCATCGAGGCCAGTCCGATGCCGTCGTCGGCCGCCCCCGGCCCGGCCGGAGTCGAATCGTAATGCGAGACGAGCAGGACATGCCCTCCCTCGGTCGGGCCGAGAGTCGCGACGACGTTGCGGACCCGCGCGCAGGAGACCGTCCGGGCCAAGGCCGCCCCGTTACAGGTGAAGCTGTCGGCGACCCGCGGAGTCAGCCCCAGCGCCCGCATCTCGGCGAGGAGGCGCTCGCGCACTCCGTCATCGGCGGCGCTGTCGACCGGATGCGGCCGCTGGTCTCCCAGCACCCGCTGCAGTCGGGCCATCGCCCTGTTGGCGTCGAAGCCGCCCGCTCCGATCGTCCCGATCGGCGGCCCGGGGACGGGCACCAGGGCGCCTTTCACCCCCATCACCGCGAGCAGCGCCAGCAGCAGCGCTCCAACGATCCACGCTCGTTTCATCTTGTCCCCCGTCGCCGCATCGCCATATCGCTGGTCCCGCGCCGCTGCGCTAGCGGGCGCGTCGCTTCAGCTGGAGTTCCAAATCATGGGTTATCGGGTGGTCGTCGTCGGCGCGACCGGCAATGTCGGGCGCGAGATGCTGAACATCCTCGCCGAGCGCGAATTCCCCCTGGACGAGGTCGCCGCCGTCGCCTCGCCGCGCTCGACCGGCGACATCATCGACTTCGGCGACAGCGGGACCGAGCTCAAGGTCCGGAACATCGAGCATTTCGACTTCGCCGGCTGGGACATGGCCCTGTTCGCGGCCGGCTCGGCGGTGTCGAGGGAATATGCTCCGCGCGCCGCCGCCGCGGGCTGCACGGTGATCGACAACAGCTCGCTCTACCGGATGGACCCGGACGTCCCTCTGATCGTGCCCGAGGTGAACCCCCAGGCGATTGGCGGCTATCGCCGCAAGAACATCATCGCCAACCCCAATTGCTCGACCGCCCAGATGGTGGTCGCCCTGAAGCCGCTCCACGACGCCGCCGGAATCCGGCGGGTCGTGGTCTCGACCTACCAGTCGGTCTCCGGCGCGGGCAAGAAGGGGATGGACGAGCTGTTCGAGCAGAGCCGAAACATCTTCGTCGGCGACGGCACCGACCCCGCCGTCTTCACCAAGCAGATCGCCTTCAACGTCATCCCCCATATCGACGAATTCCTCGACGACGGCTCGACCAAGGAGGAATGGAAGATGGTCGTCGAGACCAAGAAAATCCTCGACCCGAAGATCAAGGTGACCGCGACCTGCGTCCGGGTGCCGGTGTTCGTCGGCCATTCGGAATCGATCAACATCGAGTTCGAGCGCGAAATCTCCGCCGAGGAGGCGCAGAAGATCCTTCGCGAGGCTCCCGGCGTCATGCTCGTCGACAAGCGCGAGGACGGCGGATACGTCACGCCCGTCGAAGCGGTCGGCGAATATGCCACCTACATCAGCCGGGTCCGCGAGGATCCGACGGTCGAGAACGGCCTCAACCTGTGGTGCGTCTCCGACAACCTCAGGAAAGGCGCGGCTCTCAACGCGGTGCAGATCGCCGAGCTGCTCGGCCGCAAGCATTTGCAGAAGGCGGCTTGACCGCGCAGGGAGGTGATCGATGCCTGACGAAATGCCCGGCGGTTGCGCGTGTGGACGGATCCGCTACACGGCGCGGGTCGACGATGACGAAGCCTATCTCTGCCACTGCCGCATGTGCCAGCGCGCGACGGGCGGCGTCTCGATCGCCTTCAAGAACATGAAGAAGGCGGATGTGACGTGGACTCGGGAGCCCGACTGGTATGCCTCCTCGCCGATCGCGCGGCGGCCCTACTGCCGGGAATGCGGCACCTCGCTCGGCTTCGCTTTTCCGGACAGCGAGAATATGGACCTCACCGTCGGCTCTTTCGACGACCCGTCGCGTTTCAGGCCGAAGCACCATTTCGGCGCGGAGAGCCTTCACCGCGCCTGGCTGAACACCGAAGGGCTGCCGGAAACTCGAACCGATGAATATAAGCCGCTCGTCGACCGCTGGATCGCCGCCACCGGCAACCCGCCGCCGGAGTGAGGCGGCACGCCCGTCGCCAAAGCGAAGGCTGGGGCCCCGACGGGTGAAGAATGCGGTGTTTTTCACCCTTCGGGATGCCGGCCTTCGCTGGCATGACGAGAAGCAATGACCGTCCCCACCACCCACCGTTTCACCGCCTCCGACGGAGTCGGTCTCGCGTGGCACGAGCTGGGCGAGGGGAGGGCGGTCGTCCTCCTCCACGGCCTGTTCTCAAGCGCCGACATGAACTGGATCCGCTTCGGCCACGCCGCGGAAATCGCGTCGCGCGGCTTCCGCGTCATCATGCCGGACCTTCGCGCCCACGGCGAGAGCGACGCGCCGCACGACGAGGCCTCCTATCCGCCCGACATTCTCGCCCGTGACGGGTTCGAGCTGATCGCGCATCTCGCCCTCACCGACTACGATCTCGGCGGCTATTCGCTCGGC
>DASVPM010000061.1:0-34568 GCA_036382815.1 Allosphingosinicella sp. | reverse complement strand
GCATCCGGGCCTCCGTCTTCGGCGCTCGCGGCGTCGCCCTCGATCAGGTCTTCATCGTCGATCCGGGTACGCTGCCCCGGACCACCAGCGGGAAGATCCGCCGAGCGGAGGTGCGCAGGGACCGTTTCCGCGCGGCTGCCGGGGCGTAATGCAGGCGACGGTCCCTTCGGACGTCGGGGCGTGCACGGCGATCCTGCACGACGGCGGCTACCAGGTGGTGGAGCTCGAATCCTATTTCACCGAGCTGGAGGCGAAGAGTGGACGCCGGCTCGGCAACGTTCGCGCGTTCATCCGGCGCCTCCTCTTCGTCAACCGCGGCGGCCGCCACCTCGATCTGCGCCGCGCCGCGCTCTCCTTCCTCAGCACGCCCATCGTGAATGCCTGGCAGCCGACCATTCGCGAAAGCGCGCAAAGCGCGGTGGCCCGGCTCGACGGGTCGGGAGAGGTGGATTTGGTGGAAGCCTTTGCCCGCCCGGTGGGGGGCGAGGCCATTTGCCGTCTGCTCGGGCTGCCTCCCGAGCACAGGGACGATTACGACCGGTGGACGGACGCGATACTCGGGATCGTCGAGCCGCTGCTGCCGATGCGGCGCCTCGCGACGATCGAGCGCGCGCTCGAGGCTTTCGCCGAGATCGTGCGTGCCGCGATGGCGCGCCCCGCTCCGGAGGAGCCGGGCGGCCGGTCTACATTTCTCCACTACCCCGTTCCCGGACTGGACGACGAAGACCGGGTCTGGCTTGCCATCGGTCTTTACGGCGCGAGCAACGTCACCCGGCACACCCTGGCGAACAACCTGCTGCGTCTCGCGCGGGTCGCTCCGGAGAAGCGGGCGCTCCTCACCGATCCGGACGCGCGAATGGCCGCCGTCGAGCGGCTCATTGCGGCGGGGACGTCGTTCGAAACGGTGGCACGGTATCGCGCCGACGGCAGAGGCGCCGAGGAGCGCATCGATGTGCCGATCGCCGCCGCGAGCCTCTCCGCGCTGAACGGGGGATGCCCGGTCGCCCATGCGGACCAGTCGGCCTTTCGCCACGTGGCCTTCGGTGCGGGGATCCACAAGTGCGTGGGCGCCCATCTCGCCCGGCTGACGATCGCCGAAGCGCTCACCGCGCTGGTCGCGCGGTATCCCGCTTTCTCTCTTGCGAGCGAACCGAGCGGTTTCGTCCGCTCCGTGATGGTGACAAGCCCGCTCGATCTTCCCTGCAATCTCGCCTGACGAAAGCCATCATGATACAAACCGCAACTCTCGACGACATCGCCGCCTTCGTCACCGCCCAGCTTCTGCAACGGGTCGAGGGGCTCCATTCGATCGACCCGGACACCGATCTCATGGAGCTGGGCGTGAGGTCGATCGACGCGGTGCTGGTCAGCGGCGAGATCGAGGATCATTATGGGGTCGAGGTCGATCCCGTGCTTCTGTTCGAGTACCGGACGGTGAATCGCGTCGCCGGATGGGTCGCGGAGAGCCTGTCCGCTCGATGACCACTTATTATGTCGGGTTCAGCGTCACCGGCCACGATCCGGCCTTCGCCGTCGTGGATTCGGCGGGGCGGCTGGTCTTTGCCGAAGCGACCGAGCGCTTCGTGCAGGACAAGCGCGCCTGGGGCATAGCGCCCGACCATTTCGAGCATCTCGCGAGCGCCCTCGGGCTCTATTGCGCCGACGCGACCCGCTTCGTCGTCGCGGCGACCTGGGCGAAGCCAAAGCCGGTTTCCGCGAATCCTGCCGGTGAAGAAGCGCGGCGCGGGATGGGGATCATCGATCCGGCCCAGGCCTTCTGGATGCGCGAGCAGCAGCGTCGCGCCTGGGAGTTTTGCGGGCTGAACCTGCCGATGGTCGCGCCCGGCGTCCCGTTCGAGCGGCGCGCCTACGACCACCATCTCTGTCACGCGACCTACGCCGCCGCTTCCTCGCCTTTCGAGGACGCGCAGTGCGTCGTCATCGACGGCGAGGGCGAGGTCGGATCGGTCAGCGCCTATTCGATGCGGGGACGCCGCCTCACTCGCCGCTGGCGCAGCTTCGGCCATGGCAGCCTCGGCTATTTCTACGGCTTCGTCACCGAAGGCTGCGGCTTCGACTGGCGGGTCGGCGAGGAATGGAAGACGATGGGCCTGGCGGCCTTCGGCACCCCGCGCGCCGAAGCGGTCGCGCTCCTGTCCCGACTCGTCACTCTCGACCGCGGCCGCCCCCGGCCTGCCGAGCTTGGCATATGGGACGACGTCGCCTCCGCCCTTTCACCCTGGCGCCGCGCTCCGGGGGAGGACGTTCTGCGAGGCGCCGATCTCGCCGCCTCCGGCCAGGCCGTATACGCGGCACTCGCCGACGGCATCCTGGGCGGCGCGGAGCTCGAGACGGGCGGCAACCTTGTCATCGGCGGCGGCTGCGCGCTCAATTCCTCCTACAACGGCACGCTGCGCCAGCGGTTCGGCCTTGCCTCCGTCCACGTCCCGCCCGCTCCGGCGGACGACGGCAACGCTGCCGGGGCCGCGCTCCTGGCATGGCAGGAAGACCATGAAGCGGCCCTGCCGACCGGCTGGGACAGTCCGTATCTCGGCAGCCGTCCGGATCCCGGATCGGTTGCCAGGATGGCGGCCCGCGGCGGGCTCGGCCGTATCACGGAGCTCGCGGCCGGTGAGACGGCGGCCGTCGCCGACCTCCTCGCCGAAGGAAATATCGTCGGGGTGATGCGCGGCCGTGCCGAGTTCGGGCCGCGCGCGCTTGGCCACCGCTCGATCCTCGCCGACCCTCGCCCGGCGGACATGAAGGACCGGATCAACCGCCGAGTGAAGGGCCGCGAGCCCTACCGCCCCTTCGCTCCAATCATTGACGAGGCGCTGGCGGGCGACTGGTTCGAGAATTGCGAACCTTCCCCCTACATGTCCTTCACGCGCCGCTGGCGGTCGGGATGCGGCGAGCGGGTCCCGGCCGTAGTCCATGCGGACGGGACCGGACGGCTGCAGACAGTGGCGCCCGGGGCCAATTCCTGGCTCTCTTCGCTTCTGACGGACTTCGCGTCCGCGACGGGAGTCCCGGTCATCCTCAACACCAGCCTCAACGTGATGGGGAAGCCGATCGCCCACTCCGTCGAGGACGCGATCACGATCCTCGCCACCACCGGCCTCGACGCACTCCTGGTCGAGGACCTGCTGATCGAGAAAGCGGCGGCCGCCTGACCGTGTCGAAAATTCGGGGCCGCGGCCGATGCTGACTTACGATGCCCGCTTCATCGCAGGCTTTTTCCCGCTTCTCCTCATAATTTTCTACGGGTGGGGTCGGCGCCGCCCGTCGACCGCGGTGGCGACGCTCCTCGGCGCCTCCGCCCTATTCTACGCGATCGCCGAGCCCGTTTACGCGCCGCTGATTTTCTCGCTGCTGCTCGTGAATTTTGCGCTGGGCTGGGCCCTCACCCGTTCGACGGCGACGAGCGGCGGCCGCTGGACGACGCTCGGCATCGTCCTCAACGTCGCCGTTCTCGCCTTCTATAAATATTGGGGATCCGCCGCGGCGTCGCCGGGGGCCGCTCCCGCCGCGGGCCTGATTCAGGCCGGCCTGCCGCTAGGCCTCTCGTTCTTCATCCTGAAGCAGATCTCATGGCTCGCCGATCTGCGTTCCGGCGCGGCACCGCCGCTCGGCGCGCGCGACCTTCCCCGCTTCGCCCTCTATTCCATCTTCTTCCCGCAGATGATTGCCGGGCCGGTATACCGGTATCGCGACGCCGCCGAAGATTATGCCGGCCTCGGCCGCGATCCGCTCCGGCTCGCGACCCTGGCCACCGGACTGTCGGTGTTCGCCGTCGGTCTTGCGAAAAAGGTGCTGCTCGCCGACCCGATCGGCGGGGTCGCCGGCCCGGTGTTCGATGCCGTGGCCGCAGGGCACGCCCCCGGCATCGCCGAAGCCTGGATCGGCGGCTGGGCCTACATGCTCCAGCTCTATTTCGACTTTTCCGGGATATCGGACATGGCCTTGGGCATCGGTCTCAGCTTCGGGCTCAAGCTGCCGATCAACTTCTACTCTCCGCTCAAGGCGCGTTCGGCGAGCCAGTTCTTCGACCGGTGGCATATCTCGCTGGTCATATTCGTGCGGACCTACCTCTTTTCGCCGATCCTGCAGCGCGTACGCCGCTCGGTTTCCGGGACGGGCGCCGCGCGCACGATGAAGGCCACCGCGGTCGCCACTCTCGTCAGCCTGTCGCTGGTCGGCTGGTGGCACGGCGCCAAGCCGACGTTCGTCCTTTCCGGCTTGCTCGTCGGAATCGTCTCCGTCGTCCTCCAGCTCTACGCCTTCCGGCGCTACGCGCGTGGCGGGACCAGCGCCCTGGCGCGCCGGGGCGGCGCTTATGCGAGCCAGGTCTTCCTCATCCTCGGCATCCTCGCCTTCGGGATACTCTTCCGCTCGGCCGACCTTGCCGTCGCCGGAACGATGCTGCTCGGCCTCGCCGGTCTTTCCGGCGACCCCGGCTCCGCCGCCCTCCTGCCGGACCTCGCGTCGATCGCGCACCCGGACTCGCTCCTTCACCTCGAAGCGCCGGTCCCGGCCGCCGGGCTGCTCATGACCGCGGTCGGCACGGCGATCGCGTTTCTCGCGCCGAACAGCGTTCAGATCTTCGCGCTCCACGACCATCCGGGCGCACCCCGGCGGCCGGGCCAACCGTCGCCGTCGGGCTATAAGCCCCCGCCGGCCCTGCGATGGGCCCTCGCCGGCGGCCTGTTCCTTTCCCTTTCGCTGATGCAGGTCGTGAACGGCGGCCAGAAGAGCACGATCTATGCACGCTTCTGAACCCGAAGCGCGCGGCTTTCTCGGCGTCATGGCCGCGGCCGCCGCCTTGCCGCTGGCCGCCGCGGCGGCCCTCAATCTCGCGATGGACCCCTATTCCGCGGCATTGGATCAATGGTACCGCCTGCGCGGCCCGCTCCATGACGACGTCGCGGACCGAGCGCCGGATGCCGGCACGGCGGCGCGCATGAACGCCGTCGCCCGTTCCCGAGCCCCGATCCTCATCCTCGGCACCTCGCGCGTGCAGGTGGGCTTGGAGACCGATCCTTCGCAGGCCTTCAATGCCGGCCAGGCATCCGCAAGCTTCGAGGACAATTTGCGCGTTGCCGAGGCGGCGGCCGGCCGACCGTTCCCCCCGCGATACTATCTGATCGAGGCGTCGTCGCAGCTCGAAACGCCTCGTGCCCGCGCCGGCGCCGCCGACCCCGGCTGGCTCGGCCTCGAGGACCGCCTGGTGGCTTCAGAGGCGAGCCACGTCTCGATCCACCTTCTCGCCCACCATCTCGGCATCGGCGCGCCTCGAGACCTGCACGAGGATTTTTTCCTGACGATCCCGCCGCGGCCGCGGCCGCCGCGCCCCCCGCGCCTGCCGGATTCTGAAATCGGTGCCGCCTTCAACACCGTCGGCACACCCCCGGCAGCCTACCTTCGCAACGCGCTCGATCGGCTCCTCCGGCTTTGCGCCGGCGCCCGCGCCACCGTCGTCGTCGCGGAGCTGCCCACGCACCCTGATCTTCTCACCGACCCGCGCATAACCCGCAACATCAGGCAACGAGCCGCCGCCTATCGGGCCATGGCCGCCGCGGCGGCGCGGCACGCCCGCTGCCGGTTTCGTTTCCTGGACTATTCGGGCCTGACTCCGGAGACGCGGGTCGGCGCGGCCTCCGACCGTGGCCAGTGGCTGAATAGCGGTCATTTCGCTCCAAGCGTGGGGGAAGCTATCCTGAAAAGGGCAGTCGCCGACCAGCGAAGCGCCGCCGATACCGCCGGGCGGTGACCGACCGACAGCCGTGCATCTCAGCGGCGGTTCAGCCGTCCAGCGCTTCGGCGAGAGTCCGGCGGATCGCCTTGAGCTGCTCCAGCGGGGCGAGGTTCGGGTCGCCCTGCCCGGCGGGCTCGGGAATCGACTCGACGGCCCGCCCGGAAACCGGGCCGCCGCCGCCGCCCGCAAGCAATTGCTGGACTCCGCGGATCGTGTAGCCGTCCTCGTTGAGGAGTCGGTGGATCCGCCGCGCGAGGGCGACGTCGGCGGGCCGGTAATAGCGGCGATTACCGGCGCGCTGCAGCGGCTTGAGCTGCGGGAAGCGGCTCTCCCAGTAACGCAGGATGTGCTGCGGGACGTCCAGCTCCGAGGCGAGCTCGCCGATCGTCCGGAAAGCCTGGTCGCTCTTGCCTGCCGCGTCCGCCACGGCCTCAGCCGCCCTTGGCGATCCGCTCGCGCATGATCTGACTGGCGCGGAAGGTGAGCACTCGGCGCGGCGCGATCGGAACCTCGACTCCCGTCTTCGGGTTGCGGCCGACCCGCTCGCCCTTGTCGCGGAGGATGAAGCTTCCGAAGCCGGAGATCTTCACGTTCTGCCCCTCGGACAGAGCGTGGCACATATGATGAAGGATTCGCTCGACGATCCCGGCCGATTCGGCCCGGGAAAGACCGATCTCGCGATGAATGACGTCCGCAAGGTCGGCGCGCGTCAAAGTCCCGGCGTCTGTCCGCCTGATGGTTCCCGCGTCGGCCATTTGTTCTCCCTCCCCCCGAGGCTATAAAAAAGCATAGTCCAGCTTGCACTTAGTTGCAAACCGACATTGCGGCCAAATGCCCCTTATGCGCATTCGGGTTATACGTAGGCCCATGCTTTTCAGTAGCGGACGACGGCAGCCCCCCAGGTGAAGCCGCCCCCCATCGCCTCCAGGACGATCAGGTCGCCCGGCTCGATCCGCCCGTCCCTGACGGCCGTGTCCAGCGCCAGGGGCACCGAGGCCGCGGACGTGTTGGCATGCTGGTCGACGGTAACGATCACCCGCGCCGGATCGAGCCCGAGCTTCTTCGCCGTCGCGTCGATGATTCGCTTGTTGGCCTGGTGGGGGACGACCCAGTCGACCTCGTCGGCGCTGTGGCCCGCGGCCTCGAGCGTCTCGGTGAGGACGGCGGCGAGGTTGACGACGGCGTGGCGGAAGACCTCCTTGCCCTTCATCCTCAGCTTGCCGACCGTCCCGGTGGTCGAGGCGCCGCCGTCGACGAACAGAAGGTCGTTGTGGCGCCCGTCGGCGTGGAGCCGGGTGGCGAGCACGCCCTTGTCCTGGGCGTCGACCGAGTGGAGCAGGATCGCCCCGGCGCCGTCGCCGAACAGGACGCAGGTCGCCCGGTCGTCCCAGTCGAGGATCCGGCTGAACGTCTCCGAGCCGATGACGAGGGCGTAATCGGCCATTCCGCCCTTCAGCATGTTGTCGGCGACCGACAGGGCATAGAGAAAGCCGGTGCAGACGGCGGCGACGTCGAAGGCGATGCAGTCGTTTATGCCGAGCGCGGTCTGGACCCTGGTAGCGCTCGCCGGGAAGGTCTGGTCCGGCGTGGCGGTGGCGAGCACGATCAGGCCGACCTTGTCCGCCGGCACTCCGGCCGCGACCAGCGCCTTTTGGGCGGCTTCGGTCGCCAGGGTGGCGGTGGTCTCGCCGTCGGCCGCGATGTGGCGCGCCTCGATCCCGGTGCGCTCGACGATCCATTCGTGCGTGGTCTCGACCCGCTCGGCGAGCTGGGCATTGGTGACCCGGTTGAGCGGAAGCGCGGAGCCGGTGCCGAGGATGATCGAGCGGCGGCTCATTTGGCGGCCATCTCCGCCCGGTGGCGGGCGATGGTGTCGAGATCCTCGATGATCTTGCGGGTGATGTCCTCCCGGACCATCCGGGCGGCGACCCGGATCGCATTGGCGACGCCCTTCTCGGTGGCGCCGCCATGGCTCTTCACCACGAGGCCGTTGAGCCCGAGGAAGACCGCGCCGTTATGATTGTTGGGGTCGAGATGATGCTTCAGAAGCTCGGTCGCTGGGCGCGAGATCAGGAAGCCGATCTTCGAACGGATCGAGCTCGTGAAGGCGCGGCGGAGCAGGTCGGTGACGAAGCGGGCGGTCCCCTCGAGCGACTTCAGCGCGATATTGCCTGAGAAGCCGTCGGTCACGACGACGTCGACGTCCCCCCGCGAGAGCTTGTCGCCCTCGATGAAGCCGTCGAAGCGCATCCCGAGATAGTCGGCGTCGCGAAGGATCGCGGCCGCCTCCTTGAGGTCGTCCGTGCCCTTCAGCTCCTCGGTCCCGATGTTGAGCAGCTGCACCCGCGGCTTCGGAAGCTCGAGCACCACCCGCGCATAGGCCGCGCCCATCACCGCGAACTGCACGAGGTTCTGGGCGTCGCATTCGGTGTTGGCGCCGAGATCGAGCATCACCAGATCATTCTCGCCCAAAGTCGGAAGCAAGGCGGCGAGGGCCGGACGATCGATCCCGGGCATGGTGCGCAGGGCCAGCTTCGACATCGCCATCAGGGCGCCGGTATTGCCGGCGGAGACCGCGGCGTCGGCGTCGCCCGCCTTCACCGCGGCAATGGCTCGACCCATCGACGTGGTCTTGGCGCGGCGGATCGCCTGGCTCGGCTTGTCCTCCGACGCAATGACGTCTTCGGTATGGATCAGCTCGCAGACCGAGGCGAGCCCGTCATGCTTGGTGAGCTCGGCGCGAAGCGCCGGCTCGTCGCCGAAGAGGAGGAAGGAGAGGTCCTGGCGACGGCCGAAGGCGCGCGCGGCGCCGGCCAGCATGACCTCGGGCCCTACATCGCCGCCCATCGCGTCGACTGCGATCCGCGGCCCGCTGCCCACCTATGCCGTCTCCCGAAAGCCGTGAGGGGCCGTGTTACGCCTTCTCGACCAGGATTTCACGGCCGTTGTAATGGCCGCACTTGCCGCACAGATTATGCGGCAGGTGAAGCTCGCCGCATTGCTTGCATTCCTGGTAATTGGCCGGCTTCAGCGCATGATGGCTGCGGCGCATGTTGCGCTTCGACGGCGAAGTTTTTCTTTTGGGGACGGCCATCCTGGCACCTGTTCTCGACTTGGGTTCGTGATGTGGCGAGCACGTTGCCAATGGTCAACGGCGCAGGTGGCCGCTGGCCGTGCGGCCGGGGTGCTCGCTTGAGCGGTGCCGCCTATAGCGGATTTCCCTGTAGTTGCAAGCTCGCGCGGCGCGTGCGACTCCCTTGGGCGACACACGGGGAGGAGATAATATGATTCTGCCGATCACGCTCACCATCGCGGGCGCCGCGGCCCTGCTCAACATCTGGCTCGGGCGGCGCGTCGGCGTGATGCGGCTGGCCCACAAGATCTCGATCGGCGACGGCGGCAACGAGGCCCTGACCGCGCGGATGCGCGCCCAGGCCAATTTCATCGAATATACGCCGTTCGTCCTGATCCTGATCTTCCTCATCGAGCTGGCGGACGGATCGAAGCTGTGGCTGTGGATCATCGGCGTGGCCTACATCCTCGCCCGGATCGCCCACGGCTTCGGAATGGACCGGCGCCACCCGGATCCCCTCAGGCTGCGGATGATCGGGATCATCGTGACCGGGCTGATCATGCTCGGCCTCGCCTTGTACGCGATCGCCCTGCCCTACATTCACCACGAGCCGGCGAGGGTGAACTACGCCGAAGCTCCGTCGTCATCCTGGTCGGGAGGAATGAAAGCGAGCTGAGCGAGGCGCCAGCTGCGTCCCGACTCGCCCGGCCACAGCGCCTTCAGATTCTGGCGGGCGTCGGGCTCGACGCCGCACACCTCGGCATGGATGTAGCGGCGGGTTTCGCGCAGCCGGATGTCGGCGCCGGCAAATTGGGCCTGGAGCTTCTCGATCAGGAGCTCGGCTTCCGGGTCAGGCCGGGTCGGTCCAAGGTCGCGCGGAACCCCGTCGGCGAGTTCGGCGGTGGCAATCCTCAGTGCCCGCCAGCCGTCCGCGATGATCCCGACCGAGATGAAGGCCGCCGCGAGCGAATCGTCCCACCACCAGCCGAGGCCCAGCCCGATTATCCCGGCCAGCCCGGCGGCGCCGGTCTGCCAATTGGCCTTGTTCATCTTGGCGTCGGTGAACAGGACCTCGTCCTGCATCTCGCGCGCCAGGGGCATCTCCTTCAGGCCGATGATCAGCGGCGGGACGATGGAGTAGACCTGGGCGGCGAGCATCAGCCAGCCGAGCCAGACGTCGCGGCCGAGCAGGCGGATCGACGCGACGGTCGCATGCTCGCGGGCGATGAGCGTCTTGCCCGAATCCCAAAGCAGAAGCGCTCCGACCGAAGCGAGTGCCCGGTCGAGGGTGCCGTCCGGATCGGTCGGAAGGCGGCCGCACGCCGCCAGCGTCAGGGCCGCGCAGAGAGCCAGCCGCCATTTCGTGACGGAGACATAACGCTGTCGGTGAGCCGCCGTTCCTTGCATGGGTTAACATGGACTCTGGCGGGAAGGCGCATTCATTCCTCCCCCGGATTTCCGGGAGAGGGGGACCGCGCGAAGCGCGGTGGAGGGGTTCTTCGGAGTCAGCAAGGGCCCCTCCACCATGCTTCGCATGGTCCCCCTCCCCGGCAAATGCAGGGGAGGATTTGGATCAGGCCCCCGCCAGGACCCTGTCCCCGACGAAGGGATTGGTGGCGCGCTCGCGGGCGAAGGTGCTCATCGGGCCGTGGCCCGGGACGAAGGCGGTGTCGCCGCCCAAGGGCCAGAGCTTGGTGGTGATCGCGTCGAGCAGGTCCTGGTGATTGCCCATCGGGAAGTCGGTTCGCCCGATCGAGCCCTGGAAAAGGACGTCGCCGACGATGGCCAGCTTCGACGGGGCGTGGTGGAAGACGACGTGGCCGGGCGTGTGGCCGGGACAGTGATAGACGTCGAAGACGAGCTCGCCGACGGTGGCGGTGTCGCCGTCCTCGAGCCAGCGGTCCGATTCGAACGGATAGCCGGGAACGCCGTAGCGGGCGCCGTCCTCGGGGAGCCGGTCGATCCAGAATTTGTCGGCGATATGAGGCCCCTCGATCTTCACTCCGAGCTCGTCGGCGAGGATCTTGGCCGAGCCGCAATGGTCGATATGGCCGTGGGTGAGGAGGATCTTCTCGATCGTCACCTTGTGTTGCTTCGCGGCCGCCTTCAGCCGGTCGAGGTCGCCGCCGGGATCGGTGAAGGCGCCCAGCATCGTCTTGGTGCACCAGAGCAGGCAGCAATTCTGCTGCAGGGGCGTCACCGGGATGATCGCGGCCTTCATCGGGGGTTCGGTCATGGCCGGGAGATGGCGGCGAAATCGGCGACTTGCAACCGGTCAGGCCGTCTCCGGCTCGCTTCCATGCCGACCGGGACGCTGCGGCAGGATGAGGACGAGGAGGAGGATGACGACCGCAAGGAGGGCGGAAGCGAGCGGCCGGCTGAAGGCGAGCCCGCCGTCCGCCACCGGCTTGTCGAGGAAGTCTCCGACCGCGGCACCGAGCGGCCGGGTGAGGATGAAGGCTGCCCAGAAGAGCAGGACCCGATCGGCCCGGGTCCAGAAATAGAGCGCCGCGAGAATGAGCAGGGCGGCCCCGAACAGCAGGGCCGCGCCGCCATAGCCGGGGCCGGAGTCCGCGACCCAGTCGCCGAGCGCGGTCCCGAGCGTCTGCGAGAAGGTGATGGTGATCCAGTAGAAGCTCTCGGCCCGGGCAGTGCGCACCGTCTCGACCGAGATCGAACCGAGGGTCGAGTACCATGCCGCAAGCGAGGCGAGGACCAGGGCGAACAGCAGAGCCGAGCCGCCCGCATAGCCGATCCCGAGCGAGCGGGTCGCGAAATCGGCCATCGTCGTGCCGGCCGTCGTCGAGGCGATGATCGTTGCCCAGTAGAGGAACGGGTGGAAACGCTTCGCGGCGATCTGCCAGACCGCCAGAACGACGAGGATGCTGAGGAAGATCGCCGTTCCGATCAGATATCCCAGATCCCAGGTCATGCTGACCGTGTCGCCGCCGGTTTCGCCCAGCGTGGTCGCAAGCACCTTGATGATCCAGAAGCCGAGCGTCACCGCCGGGACCTTGCTCAGCGCTTCGCGATCCTGATCCCGCATTCTCGTCCTCCGTTACCCCCTCGATCTTCTCCTACCGAAGCCGCGCAGCCTGGCGGCATATGGCGAACAGCTCCTCGTCTACCGCCGTCGGTCCGAGGCCCCCCGACGCCTTCACCTGCCGCTCGGCCTCGAGCAGCCGGCTGACGCTCCGGGCCAGGGCGTCCGGCCGCCAACGTGAAAGCTGCCGGCCGATCGAGTCTTTTTCTTTCCAGAACAATGACTTACCCTGTGACGCCATGACGGCGTCCGGATTCATGCCGCGCTCCACCTGAGCGCGCAGGCGGGAAAGCAGGCTCATCCGGCGAAGCACCGCCCGGATCAGCGGGATGCCCTCTATGCCTTCGCTTGAAAGCCGGAGCAGCTCCGCCTGGAGCATCGCCGCATTGCCGTTGCCGACGCTGTCGACGAGACGGCTCAGATCCCCCTCCTCCGCCGCGGCGCCCACGGCGTCGAGCGCTTCGTGGTCGAGCGGCCGCGGGCGATCGGGGGCGGCATCGAGGTACGAGGCCAGCTTTTGAAGCTCCAGGGCCAGGATGGCCCGGTTGCCGGCGCAGGAATCGGCCAGGCGGCGGGCGACGTCGGGGCGCACGGTCAGCCCCTCGGCCCGGGCCATGTCCGACACCAGCCGCTCGGCCTCCTGTCCCTCCGGCGCGTAGCTTGCCAGGGCCAAGGCGGCCGGCTCGGCGAGGGCAAGCTTGAGGAGCTTCGAGGCCGGCTTGAGGGCCCCGGCGATCAGGAGGACCGGATTGCCGGCCGCGGGGGCCTCGAGAAGCGCTTCCACCGCCGCGAGGCACTCGTCCCCGGCCGGCTGGACGACGATGTAGCGGGCGCCGCCGAACAGCGAGATCGAGGCGGCTTCGTCGGCGAGCCGGGCCGGGTCCGCCTTCAGCTCGGCGCCGGTCAGCTCCACCCGCTCCGCGTCCTGGCCGGCTCCGGAGGCGGCAACCTTGATCAGCGAATGCGAGCCGGAATCGTCGGGTCCGTACAGGAGGAAGAAGCGATAGGCGGACGGGCTTTTCAGCGCCCGCTCCATCTCGGCGCGTTTCGCTTTCACGGGGTGCCGCCGGTACGGCGCGCGTAGAGGGCGACCCGGGTCACGCTCTGGTCGGCGACCTCCTTCGACAGCCGCTCGAGCGCCGTCTGCTCCGCCGCGACCGTCGCATATTCGGAGCCGACCACGTCGATGCCGGAATCGGATCCTGCCGTTGCGTCGAGCAGGACGGTGCCCTTGGACGAGTCGACCAGCCGGTAGCGGGCCCTCAGCGTCCGGCGCTCGCGCGTCACCGCGTCGTCGCGGCGGATCCCGAAGCCGGTGATCTCGTCGTCGAGAAGCACTTCGAGCCGGTAGGCCGCGGTGCCCGGCGGCGGAGCGCCCAGCCGGTCCTCGAGCGCTGTCCGGACCAGCCATCCGGCGCGCCCTTCGATCGGAGCGACGGTCACCGACCGGAGGGTCTGCGCCACCGGGCCCGAAGCGCCTCCGCCGTAGAGCGGCTGGAGCCCGCAGCCCGCCAGAAGAAGGGTCAGTGGGAGAAGGCGCCTCATGCGACCACGTTGACCAGCCGGTCCGGGACGACGATCACCTTGCGGGCCGGTTTGCCCTCCAGTATCCGGGCCACCTTTTCCGAAGCGAGCGCCATCTCCTCCAGGGTCTCCCTGGCGGCGCCCTTGGGCGCGGTGAGCGTGTCGCGCAGCTTGCCGTTGACCTGGACCGCGATCGTCACCTCCTCCTCGACGAGCAAGGCGGGGTCGGCGACCGGCCATTCGGCCTGGGCGATCAGCCCCTCCTGTCCAATCGCCGCCCAAACTTCCTCGGCCAGGTGCGGCACCATCGGCGCGGCGAGCCGGATCAAAGTCTCCACCGCCCGGCTCCGCGACGGCGACGCCGGCGCCTTTTCGAGCGCGTTGGTCAGCTCGTAGAGATTTGCCACCGCCTTGTTGAAGGCGAGGGCCTCGATGTTCGCTCCGACGGCGGCGATGGCGCGGTGGACCTTGCGGTCGAGCGCCGCATCCTCGCCGTCGCCGAGCCAGGTCGAGGACCCCCGTCCGGCTTCCTCGTCGGCGAGGCGCCAGAGGCGCTGGACGAAGCGCCAGCTCCCCTGGATCCCGGCCTCGCTCCACTCCAGGTCCCGCTCGGGCGGGCTGTCGGAGAGCATGAACCAGCGCACCGCATCGGCGCCGTACTGGTCGACGATGGGCTCGGGATCGACCGTGTTGCGCTTCGACTTGGACATCTTCTCGACCCGGCCCCGGATGACCGGCCCGCCGTGGCTCTCGGCCTCCTCGGGCGTCAGCCACTTGCCTTGCGGATCCTGGAAGGTGACGTGGGTGACCATCCCCTGGGTGAACAGGCCCCGGAAGGGCTCCACGACGTCGAGCTTGCCGATACGCTGAAGCGCCCGGGTCCAGAAGCGGGCATAGAGCAGGTGAAGGATCGCGTGCTCGACTCCGCCGATATATTGATCGACCGGCAGCCAGCGCTCCGCTTCCGCCCGGTCGAACGGCGCATCGCCGGGCTGGCTGGCGAAGCGGATGAAATACCAGGAGGAATCGACGAAGGTGTCGAGCGTGTCGGTCTCCCGCCGGGCCGACCCGCCGCACTCGGGACAATCCACCTTCGACCAGGTCGGGTGGCGGTCGAGCGGGTTGCCGGGAGTCTCGAAGTCGATGTCCTCGGGCAGGACGATCGGAAGCTGATCCCGCGGAACCGCGACGGGCCCGCAGGCCTCGCAATGGACGATCGGGATCGGGGTTCCCCAGTAACGCTGCCTGGAGACTCCCCAGTCCCTGAGACGCCACACCGTCGTTCCCTCGCCCCAGCCGTCTGCCTCGGCGCGGGCGATGACCTCGCGGATCCCGTCCTCGGCTGTGAGACCGTCGAGGAAGCGGCTGTTCACCAGCCGGCCGGGCCCCGAATAGGCTTCGTCGCCGATCGGCTCCTCAGCCTCTTCGGGCGAAGGTGCGACGACCCGCGTCACGGGCAGCCCGTATTTGCGCGCGAAATCGAGGTCGCGCTGGTCGTGGGCAGGGCAGCCGAAGATGGCGCCGGTGCCATAGTCCATGAGCACGAAATTGGCCACATAGAGAGGAAGCTTCCACTCGGGGTCGAGCGGGTGGATCACCCGGATTCCGGTGTCGAAGCCCTTCTTTTCCGCAGTCTCGAGCTCGGCCGCCGTGGTCCCGCCCTGCTTGCACTCGGCGATGAAGGCGGCGAGCCCCCCGTTCCCCTCCGCCAGGGCGAGAGCGATCGGATGATCGGGCGCGATCGCCGCAAAGCTTGCACCGAAAATCGTGTCCGGCCGGGTGGTGAAGACCTCGAACGACTCTAAGCCCCTCCCCTTCAGGGGAGGGGTTGGGGTGGGGGATGTCGGATAGAGTTGGGACATCCCCCACCCCCCGACCCCCTCCCCTGAAGGGGAGGGGGAGATATCGAACCGGAACCGCAGCCCCTGGCTCTTGCCGATCCAGTTCTCCTGCATCAGCCGTACCTTGTCCGGCCATTGGTCGAGCCGGCCGAGGCCGTCGAGCAGCTCGTCGGCGAAGTCCGTGATCCTGAGGAACCACTGGCTGAGCTTGCGCCGCTCGACGAGCGCGCCGGACCGCCAGCCGCGGCCGTCGATCACCTGCTCGTTGGCGAGGACGGTCATGTCGACCGGGTCCCAATTCACCTCGCTTTGCTTGCGATAGACCAGGCCCGCCTCGAAGAGGTCGAGGAACAGCGCCTGCTCATGGCCGTAATAAGACGGGTCGCAGGTGGCGAACTCGCGGGTCCAGTCGATCGCGAAGCCGAGCAGCTTCAATTGCCCGCGCATCGTGTCGATGTTGGACCGGGTCCATTCGCCCGGATGGACCTTCTTCTCCATCGCCGCATTCTCGGCGGGCATCCCGAACGCGTCCCAGCCCATCGGGTGGAGGACGTCGAAGCCGTTCATCCTCTTGTAGCGGGCGAGGACGTCGCCCATCACATAATTGCGGACGTGGCCGATGTGGATCCGTCCCGACGGATAGGGGAACATCTCGAGGACGTAGGCCCGAGGCCGGGCGCCGTCGCCGGAAGCGTGGAAGGTGCCTTGCTCCTCCCAGACCTTCTGCCAGCGCGCGTCGGCCTCGAGCGGGTTGAAACGCGCCGCCATGTAAAAGTCGCTCCTTAGCTGGCGATGGCGTTCCGGCGGAGGTCGCGGGCGCGGGTGAGGATGATCTCCTCGAGCTTCTGGACGGTCGCCGCCGCGACCGGAGCGTCGACCCACTGGCCGGCGCTCAGCACCTGCCTCGAGGCGGCGATTCGAAGCGCGTCGGCGCGAAGGTCGCGGTCGAGGATGGTGGCGGTGACCTTGACCCGCTCGCTGGGCGAGCTCGGGTTGGTGTACCAGTCGGTCACCATCACGCCGCCGTTCGAATCGACCTGGGCCATCGGCGCGAAGGAGAGGGTCTCGAGCGCCGCGCGCCAGAGGTAGGAGTTCACTCCGATCGTCGTCACCTGGGAAGCGGCGAGGTCGGCTTCGCGCACCCGGCTGCCGCTGCCGCGACCGAGCGACTTGTTGACGTCCTCGCGAACGTAGTCGCAGGCGGAGAGGCCAAAGGCGCCGACGATCGTCAGGGCCAGGATTGCAGCGCGTCGCATGAAGCTTGTGTCCTCGGAAACTACAGGGGTCGAGCGCCGTTATAGAACGCGCCACGCGGGCGGCAAGTCGTCTCTCTGCCGGGACGGACCTATCCGCGAGGCCGAGGGTTATGTGGCACGATCACCTGGGGTTGTGGAAAAGATGCAACATACCGGAACGATTCGTGACGGCCGCCCGCGCTTCGCTGGTTTGGGCCGCCGGGACGTACTACATCGGCTGCGATACGGGAGTCGCTAACGGTGATCGTGAAGCTCGGTGGCATCGGTGCAGTGGGAAGCGCAGCGCTCGTCGCGCTGTCGCTGATGCTCACGCCTGCCCTCGCCGCGACCACCCAGCCCGCCAGGAAGGCGAGGCCGGCCGCCTCGCTGAGGGCCGGCACCTTCACGCCCGCCGTCGCCGATCCCCGCCTCGCCGCCGAGCTCGCTCGCCGCGGGGTCCAGGCCAACAGCTTCCGCTTCACGCCGGCGCCGACCGCGGTCAACCGCAGCCAGTCGATCCGGGTCGCGATCCGCGCCCGGGCGGCGACTCCGGCCGCGGCGGTGCGCCGCGCCGCCGACGTCTCGGCGACCCCGGTCACCGCGATCACGCCCACCGTCTACAATCTCGGCGCCTCGGTCGGTTGGAAGCGCTTCGCGCTGTCCGGCGACGTCGACGCGGTCAAGGGCGGCACCCTCCCCGGCGGCCGCAAGGCCGCGGAGGTCGGCGTAAGCTATTCGGGCAACCGCTTCACCGCCCGCGCCGAGGCGGGAGCCGCCAAGGCGGATCCGGCGACGCCGCGAATCATCGCGGAGGAGGAAACCTATACGGTCGGGATCGGCGGTTCCTACCGCATCGCCCGCAACCTCGATGTCACCGGCGGAGTCCGCTACAAGATCCAGCGCGACCGTCTCGAGGCGCTGGCCGATCCGCGCCGCGACAGCCAGGCCGTCTACCTCGGAACCGCTTTCCGCTTCTGAGCCGCCTTGGCGCGCCGTCGTTCACTGCGTCATCCTGAACTCGTTTCAGGATCCAGTTCTCCGCCTCCCGGGCACGTGGCCTGCTGGACCCTGAACCAGGTTCGGGATGACGGTGGACGATGACGGGGAGCAAGGCTCCAGGCGTCGATCCCCGCCCAGCCGTAGATGTGCGGCAGCCGCCGCGCCTTTCGCGCATCCACCCCGCCCAGCGCGATGACCGGGACCCGCGCCTGCCTCGCGATCAGGCCGAATCGGACCGGCCCCAGAGTCCGGGCGCCGGGGTGGGACCGGGTCGGGAAGGCGGGCGAGAGGAAGACCAGCTTCGCGCCCGCGCGTTCGGCCGCCTTCAGCTCGCGCAGATTGTGCGCCGAGGCGCTCAGGCCGTTGCCGCGCCCGCCGGACAGCAGGATCAACCGCCGCCGCCTCGCCACCCGCTCGACCCGCTCGAACAGTCTTCCCCGCTCGGCCGCGGCGAGGCCATAATGCCGGAAAACCACGCCCGAACCCCGGGGCAGGCGCTCAAGCGCCTCCCACAGCTCCTCGCCCTGGCGCTCGTCGGTCATCAGCCAGAGGCGCGGCAGAGGCTGGCGGCGGGACATGGCGCTTCCTATAGCAGCCGCCATGACCGGCGCATCACCCGCACAAAGGCTCCAGCAGGTGAGGGAGGCGATAGGGCGCTCGGCCCGTCTTGCCGGCCGCTCCCCGGACGACGTCACCCTGGTGGCCGTTTCGAAAACCCACGGCCCCAATTCGATCCGCCCGCTGATCGGGGCGGGACAGCGCGCGTTCGGGGAGAATCGGGTGCAGGAGGCGCAGGACAAATGGCCGGCGCTCAAGGCGGAGACGCCCGGCCTGCGCCTCCACCTGATCGGGAGGCTGCAGTCCAACAAGGCCGGCGACGCGGTGGCGCTGTTCGATTCGATCCATTCGGTCGACCGGCCCTCGCTGGTCTCGGCCCTCGCCGAGGCGATGGCCGGAGCGGGCCGGCGGCCCGAATGCTTCCTCCAGGTCAATATCGGCGACGAGCCGCAAAAGGGCGGATGCGCGGTCGCGGACCTTCCCGCCCTGATCGAGACGAGCCTGAAGGCCGGCCTGCCCGTCGCGGGCCTGATGTGCCTCCCGCCGGCGGACGTGGAGGCGGCGCCCTATTTCGCGCTCCTCGCCAGGCTGGCCCGGCGGCACGGTCTCGCGGGCCTCAGCATGGGGATGTCCGCCGATTATGAGACCGCGGTGACGGTCGGAGCCACCCATGTCCGGGTCGGCACCGCGTTGTTCGGGGGCAGAAGCTGAGCTTCGCGGCCCTCATCTTCGATTTTGACGGAGTCGTCGTCGACAGCGAGATCCTGTCCAACGCCATTCTCGCCGAGGCCCTCACCGGAATCGGCCATCCCACTACCGCCGCGCAGGCGGTCGAGCGCTATATCGGCCTCAACTGGCGCGACACGGTCGCGGTGATCGAGTCCGAAATCGGGCGGCCCCTCCCGGCCGGTTTCCGGGACGGCACGCGCGAGGCCTTCCGTCTTCGGCTCGACGAGGTCACTGCGGTCGAGGGCGTCGCCGCATTCCTCGATTCGCTTCCGCCTCTGCCCAAGGCGGTGGCGTCGTCCAGCCCGACCGACTGGCTTCGAACCGCGCTCCAACGGTTCGGCCTCGCTCACCATTTCAACGGCAAGCTGTTCAGCGCCGCGGAGCATGTCGAGCGAGGCAAGCCTTTCCCTGACATCTATCTGCACGCGGCGCGCGACCTAGCGGTAAAGCCTCAGGACGTGCTCGTCCTCGAGGACACCGCGCCGGGGGTGAAGGCGGCCAAGGCGGCCGGGATGACGGTGGTCGGGCTTTGTGCCGGCCTCCACTGCGGACTCGGCTACGGCGACAGGCTCCGCGCCGCCGGCGCCGACCATGTCGCGGGCAGCTACGCCGAAGTGCTCAAGCTGGTCATGCCGGGGTCGATCCGGCATCCATGAACGCGGAACTTGCTGTTTTCACACGATAGTTTCATGGATTTCAGCCTTCGCCAAATGCCGAAACGTGACGCCACGACGTCAAAGCTCGTGTCCGCTCCGCGATCGCTTGGTCTCGAGATAGCCGCGATTATGCGGATTGCCGCCCGCCTTGAGCGGCACCCGCTCGCTGACCCTGATGCCGGCCGCCTCCAGCCCCTCGACCTTGCGGGGGTTGTTGGTCAGCAGCCGGACTTCGTCCTGGGCGAGCGCCGCCAGCATCCGGGCGGCGAGCGTATAGCGCCGCTCATCGTCGGCGAAGCCCAGGCGCAGGTTCGCATCGACCGTATCGAAGCCCTGGTCCTGAAGCGCATAGGCGCGCAGCTTGTTGACGAGGCCGATCCCGCGCCCCTCCTGGCGCAGATACAGGAGGATCCCCCAGCCCGAAGCTGCGATCGCCTCGAGCGCCGAGTCGAGCTGCGGCCCGCAGTCGCATTTGAGCGAGCCGAGCACGTCGCCGGTCAGGCACTCGCTGTGGAGGCGGACCAGCGGCGGCTTTCCGGAAGGCGCGCCGACCAGCAGGGCGACATGCTCGGCGCCATCCTCGTCCGAACGGAAGGCGACGATCTCCGCCTGATCGGCGAACCGGGTCGGCAGTCTGGCGCGCGAGGCTATCCTGAGGGACTCGGCGTGCTCGAAGGCTTCGACGTCGGCGGGAGAAAGCGCGACCGCGTCGTCGCCGGCCTCGCCGTCGAGGAACAAAGCGGGGAGCAGGCCGGCCCGGCGCGACAGGGCGATGGCGGCGGCGGCGGCGCGGTCGCAGTCGATTCCCAGGGCGCGGAACGGCCCTTTCAACGGGTGCGACAGATCCAGCGCGGGGTCGGCCACGGCCGTCGCGGCCGCGAGCCGCATCGCGTTGCGCTCGATCCGGACGGGGCCGCTCGGGACGGCGTCGCGCTGGTTGGCGAGCTTCAGCGTCACCGCCCGGTGGCCCGAGATGAGCAGATCGGCGGGCCGGGGGGAGTCGAAGGCGGCGAGCGACGCCTCGTCGGCGGTCTCGACGGCGAGGAAGCCGATCCCGCCGATTCGAACCGGCCAGCCGCGCCTCAGCGCGTCGATCGCCCGGGCGACGTCGCGCCCGCCGCTCAAACCTGGAATTCCGTGACCAGGGGGACGTGGTCCGAGGGCCGCGTCCAGTTGCGGCAGGGCTCGTGGACGACATGGCGCACGGCCTGGCGCGCAACGTCCGCGGTGGCCCACATATGGTCGAGGCGGCGGCCGCGGTCGTTCTTGGTCCAGTCGGGGGAGCGGTAGCTCCACCAGGTGTGAAGGCGCTTCGGAGCCGGGTGGAAATGGCGGCCGAGATCGATCCAGTCGTTGCTCTGCTGGAGCCGGGTCAGCGCCTCGACCTCCACCGGCGTATGACTGACCACATTAAGCAACTGCTTATGGCTCCACACGTCGCATTCAAGCGGCGCGACGTTGAAGTCGCCGACGACGATGGTCGGGCAGGCGCAGGCCTCGGACCAGCGGGTCATCCGCTCGATGAAATCGAGCTTCTGGCCGAACTTGGGATTGACCTCGCGGTCCGGCGTATCGCCCCCCGCGGGGACGTACACGTTCTCGAGCCGGATTCCGCATTCCAGCCGGACTCCGATGTGCCGGGCCTCGCCATTCGCCTGCCAGTCGTGCCGCTCCTCCTCCCGCGCCGGAAGCCGGCTGAGGATCGCCACGCCATGGTGCATGCGCTGGCCGCACAGGATCTGGTGGACGTAGCCGAGGGCGTGGAACATGCCGGCCGGAAAATCGGGGTCGCAGACCTTGGTTTCCTGAAGGCACAATATGTCCGGCGCTTCCTCGCGCAGGAACTTCTCGACGATCGCGATGCGCGCGCGGACGGAATTGATGTTCCAGGAGGCGATCTTGAGGGATGAGGGCATGGTCGAGGCTCTAGCGGGACTGGCCCAAACAGCAAAGGCCCCCGCTCCGGGGGCGTGGAGCGAGGGCCAACCAAGCGTGGTCTACGCGAGGCGCGATATGCGGCGGCACGCCGGGCAACAGGGGGAAAACCCGACAGCGACCACCCGCAATCGCAATTGATGTTTTAGTGTCTCATTCCTGTCGCGCGGATGAATGGCTTAACCTTTTCGGCCCTTTGCGGGCCGCTCGAAGGTAAAGGCGCTGTCGGCGACGGGCACGTTGAAACGCTGGCCGGAGAGCTTGACGGTGGTGCGGTTGTTCTGGGCGTCGATCACCGTCCAGCCCTGGAGAAGCAGGCCGGACGGGGCGCTCGAGATCTTCGCGAAGCCGAGCGTGATCGTTCCGAATTCCGGCTTCCTGGGATCGCGCGCCTGGACGAGCATGGTCTGCGAATCGTTGCGGACCACCTTGGCGATCCGGCTGAGATCCGGGTTCGGATTCAGCAGCACTCCGAGCGGCGAGTTGCCGATCGGCCAGCCGTCGACCCGGCCGGTCTCATAGTCGATCATGTTGAGCTTGCGGCCGTCGGCGACGATCAGCATCGGCACGCCCTTCTGATACTGGAAGCGAAGCTTGCCGGGCCGCTTCAGGGTCATCGTGCCGGTGAGCGCGCGGCCCTTCCGGTCGGTCTGCCGGAAGGCGGCCGTCATCGTGTTCACGGCCTTGAGGTGCGCCGTGACCTGGGTGAGCGGGTTGGCGGCCTGGGCGGCGACCGGCGTCTGGGGGGCCAGAATCGCCGCGGCCGCGAGAGGCGCGGCGGCGAGGGCGAGCGTCTTGAAACGCAACATTCGATTGTCTCCATCGGGTGGAATTTGAAGCGGCGCTAGCCTTCCGCGCTTGAATGCCCTCTGAACCCGGCGGTTCCTTAAGCCCCTCTCCCTATAGGGGAGAGGGACAGGCGAGCAAAGCTCGCCAGGGTGAGGGCGCGGCCAGCGTCGATCAGGCCCTCACCCTCCCACCTGCCTTCGGCAGGCGGGCCCCTCCCTCTCCCCTGCAGGGGAGAGGGATACTTCTAAAGCGGCCGCCCCTCCGAATCGACAAGCACCTCGCGCCGTCCCACATGATCGGGGACGCTGACGATGCCGTCTTTCTCCATGCGTTCGATCAGCCGGGCGGCGTTGTTGTAGCCGACGCGAAGCTGGCGCTGGAGGTAGGAGGTGGAGGCCTTCTGGCTTTCCGCCACGGTTTGCACGGCCTTGCGGTAGAGCTGGGCCTCCGGGTCGTCCTCGCCGGTGGGCTGGCCCTCGAACATGTAGCCGCCGTCCCCCGGCTCCTCGGTGACCGCCTGGACGTAGCTCGGCTGGCCCTGCGAGCGCCAATGGTCGGCGACCGCGCGTACCTCCTCGTCGGAGACGAAGGGGCCGTGGACCCGGGCGATCTGCTTGCCGCCGGGCATGTAGAGCATGTCGCCCTTGCCGAGCAGCTGCTCCGCACCCTGCTCGCCCAGGATCGTCCGGCTGTCGATCTTCGAGGTGACGGCGAAGCTGATCCGGGTCGGCAGGTTCGCCTTGATGACTCCGGTGATGACGTCCACCGAGGGCCGCTGGGTGGCCATGATCAGGTGGATTCCGGCCGCGCGCGCCTTCTGGGCGAGGCGCTGGATCAGGAACTCCACCTCCTTGCCCGCCGTCATCATCAGATCGGCGAGCTCGTCGACGACGACGACGATCTGCGGCAGGACCTCGTAGTCCAGCTCCTCCATCTCATATTTGGGCTGGCCGGTCTCCGGGTCGTAGCCGGTCTGCACCCGGCGTCCCATCGACTGGCCCTTGGCCTTCGATTCGCGCACCTTGCCGTTGAAGCTGCTGAGCTGACGGACCCCGACCGAGGCCATCATGCGATAGCGTTCCTCCATCTGCTCGACCGTCCATTTCAGGGCGCGGATCGCCTTGGCCGGCTCGGTCACCACGGGCGCGAGCAAATGCGGGATGTCGTCGTAGCTGCTCAGCTCGAGCATCTTCGGGTCGATCAGGATCATTTTGCACTGCTCCGGGGTGAGCCGGTAGAGCAGCGACAGGATCATGCAGTTGAGGCCGACCGACTTGCCCGAGCCGGTGGTTCCGGCGACGTGCAGATGCGGCATCGGCGCGAGGTCGGCGACGACCGGATCGCCGGCGATGTTCTTGCCGAGCACGATCGGCAGCTGGGCGACCTGGTCCTCGAAGGCGTGACTCGCGATCAGCTCGGAAAGGACGACCATCTCGCGCTTCGGGTTGGGAAGCTCGATTCCGATCACGCTCCGCCCGGGGATGGTCGCCACCCGGGCGGACAGGGCCGACATGTTGCGGGCGATGTCGTCGGCGAGCTGGATGACCCGGCTCGCCTTGATACCGCTCGCCGGCTCGAGCTCGTACATGGTGACGACGGGGCCCGGCCGGACCTCGACGATCTCGCCCTTCACCGAGAAGTCGTCGAGCACCGATTCGAGCAGCCGGGCATTGCGCTCGAGGCTGGCCTTGTCGAGCGCTCCACCGACCGGCGGCGGCGCCGGGGCGAGCAATTCGATCCCGGGAAGCTGGTAGCTGTCGCCGAGCGCGAGCGACGCCTGGCGTTCGCGAAGCGGCCGCTTCGCCTGCGCCGGGGTCCGCACCCGGTCGTTGATGACGGTCCGGGGCGGTTCGGCGGGGGCGATGACGGGCGTCCGCGCCGGCCGGTCCTCGGGCTCGGGCAGCTCGTCGCCCCCGTCCGCGAAGGCGCGCTCGCGGCGCGGCAGCCGCCGCGCGGCGATCCAGGCCCGCTCATCGGAGCGAAGCCCCAGCCCGAACCAGCAGGAAGCGAGGCCGACGGCGCCGAACAGGCCGACGGTGAAAATCCGGAACGGCTGGACGATCCCCGGCTCGCCGATCGCGCCGAGGCCGAGCTCGACCAGCTTGGCGAGCGACAGGCCGGCGGCTCCGCCCCAGCTCGCCGGAAGCCCGTTCACCGCCTCGCCGACGAGCAGCGAGGCGGCGCCGCCGATCAGGGTCAGCCCGATCATGGTGAGGCCGAGCGAGCGAAGCCAGCGCGTCGACTCGGCGCCGGAGGCGATCCGGATGCCGATCAGGGCCAGCAAAGGCAGGAGCAACGCGCCCGGCGGGCCGAACAGGCTGAGCAGCAGGTCGGCGCTCCAGGCGCCCGGAGCTCCCACCCAGTTCCGCACCGGCCCGGCCGCCGCCGTATTGAGCGAGGGGTCCGTCGAGTGGTAGCTGACCAGCGCCAGCAGCAGGAGCAAGGTCGCGGCGCCGACGGCGCCCCCGATCAGCAGGGCCCAGCTCCGGCGCATGCCGTTCTTCACTCCGGTCCGCCAATGCGCCAGTCTCACCTGACGGGCGCTCTGCGCTGCTGAAGCCGCCATACCCCGTGCCCCAAATGTTCTTGAGACGGACAATGCGCCCGCCTTGAGTCCCCGGTCAAGCGCTTGGCGTTGCAGGTTTGCATCGGTAGGGCGGGAAAATCGTTTGGAAGGCTGAACATGGATCGCGCGGACGTCATCATCCTGGGCGGCGGGCTCATCGGCCTGACCCTCGCCGTCGCGCTCGACCGCCACGGCCTCCGCTCGATCGTCATCGACCCCGCCGACCCCGGACGGAACCTCGCCCCCGCCTTCGACGGCCGCGCCACCGCCGTCGCCAGCGCGTCGTGGCGGATGCTGGAGGCGATCGGGGTCGCCGAACGGCTGGAGGGCGAAGGCTGCCCGATCCTGTCCATCCGGGTCAGCGACGGGCTTCAGCCGGGCGGGATCGTCTTCGACGCGCCCGAAGCCGACGATCCGCTCGGGATCATGGTCGAGAACCGGCGGCTACGGCAGGTGCTTCGCGACGCAGCGCTCGAAGCGGCGGGAGTCACGCTTCTGATGCCGGCCGAGGCCGCCGGCATCGTCCGGGATTCGGCCGGAGTGCGGGTCGCGCTCGACGACGGCCGCGCCGCGGCGGCCGCTCTTCTCGTCGGGGCCGAGGGCCGCAACTCGCCGATCCGCGAGGCGGCCGACATCCCGCTCGCCCGCTGGAGCTACGACCATAGCGCCGTCGTGCTGACCATCGAGCATGAGCGGCACCACGAGAATGCGGCCTACGAGATTTTCTACCCGACCGGCCCGTTCGCCGTCCTGCCGCTGCTGCCCGGCACCCGCTCGGCGATCGTCTGGTCCGTGCCGGCGGCCGACGCGGCGGCGGTGATCGACCTCCCGGACCGGGCCATGGCCCATGAGATCTCGAAGCGGATGGGGGGCTTCCTGGGCGAGGTGCGGCTGGCCGGCCCGCGCTGGAACTATCCGCTCGGCTTCCACCATGCGGCGACGATGACCGCGGATCGGCTGGCCCTGGCCGGCGACGCCGCGCACGGAATCCACCCGATCGCGGGCCAGGGCCTCAATCTCGGCTTCCGCGACGTCGCGGCGCTGACCCAGGTCCTGGTCGAAGGCGCCCGCCTCGGCCTCGACCCGGGCGATGCCCAGCTGCTCTCGCGCTACGAGCGCTGGCGAAGCCTCGACACCCTCACCGTCGCCGCCGCCACGGACGCACTGACCCGGATCTACGGCGTTCCCGGCCGGACCGCGTCCGCGATCCGCCGCTTCGGGATGGGCCTCGTCCAGCGCGCCGGGCCGCTCAAGAGCCAGTTCATGGCCGAGGCGCGCGGCGAGAGCGGGGAGCTGCCGCTGCTGCTGCGCGGGCTGGCGATCTGATTTCCTGAAATTCCTCCCCTGCATTTGCAGGGTAGGGGGACCAGCCGAAGGCTGGTGGAGGGGCCTTGCTGAGTCCGGACAGCCCCTCCACCGCGCTTCGCGCGATCCCCCTCCCCGCGAAATCGCGGGGAGGAATTAGAGGCCCTCCACCGGAACCTCCTCGCCGGCCTCCGCTTCGGCAACTTCCGCCACTCCGGAATTCCGGATCATCAGAAACGTCCCGCTCCAGTGGCCGGGGATGTCCCAGCGGCCGGAAACCTCGTTTCCGTCCGGCTGGATCGTTCCGCTGTAGAATACCGGCTCGGGCATCCTTTCGGCATCTTCGTAAATCTTGGTGAAGGTGAGCATGCTGCCCTGGCGCGCTCCTTCAACGATCGCGTGGAGCGTGGCCTCGATCCGGGTCGGATTCTCCTCCGGTTCGAACACCGTGCCGGTTATCGATCCCCCATCGTCCCTAAGCTCGGCCTCGAAGCTGACAGGCGGAAACGGCCCGGGATAGTTAAACATGCCCGTCCACCGGCCGCTGAGATCGAGATCGGCCGGCGGGTTCACGGCTCGATTATCCGCGCTTCCTCCACCAGCATCACCGGAACTCCGTCGCGCACCGGGAAAGCCAGCCCCGCCGATTCGGACACCAGCTCCTGCCGATCCCCGTCCCACCTGAGCGGAGTCCGGGTGACCGGGCAGACGAGCAGCGCCAGCAGCTCCTCCCTCACTGCAAGGTCTCCGGGCCTTCGGCCCCGCCCGGCACCATCTGCTGGAACTGCATGAACTGGACGAGCAGGTCGCAGCGCTCCGCGATGTCCGGCGCCTCGAGCAGGGCTTGCTTGGAGCCGACGTCGAACGGCGCCACCTGCGCGATGGCGTTGACCAGCATCTCGTCGTCGAGCCGGGTGACGGCGTCCCAGTCGACCGAATAGCCCAGGGCGTCGGCATAGCGCCGGGCTTCCCGCTCCAGCTCGGCGCGGTGGGCGAGGCCAAGCGGCTCCGGCTCGCTCGAATCGTCGAAGCCGCCGCGTTCGGCGTCGACCTGGCGGTAGAGGGTGTCGACCTCCGCTTCCCGGACGATCCGGAAACGGCCAAGGCCTTCGAGGACGATGTTGAACCGCCCGTCCTCCAGCTCCTCCGCGCCTTCGATCCGGCCCAGGCACCCGACGTCGAACAGCGGCGGCGGCTCCGCCGAACCGCGCGGCTGGACCATTCCGATCAGCCGGTCGCCCGCGAGCGAGTCGCGCACCATGGCCCGATAGCGCGGCTCGAAAATGTGCAGCGGAAGCTGTGCCCTCGGGAAGAGCAAGGCCCCGGCGAGCGGGAAGACCGGAATCCGGAGCGGCTTCAGGTCCGCCATCAGGTGAAGAGGATCGCGGACAGCCGGCGGCGCTGAGCGCCCGCCCAGGGATCTTCGAGTCCGACCACCTCCATCAGCTGGAGGAGCCGCTTCCTCGCCGCGCCCTCGTTCCAGTCGCGGTCGCGGCGGATGCTCTCGAGCAGTTGGTCAGCGGCGGAGTCACGGTCCCCGGAGGCCATCAGCGCTCCGGCAAGCTCGAAGCGCGCTTCGTGGTCGTCCGGATCGGCGGCGATCCGCCGCTCGAATTGCGAAGTGTCGACGCCCGGCGGCGCCACTTCCGCGAGAGCCAGGGCCGAGCGGGCGCGGGCGATCGCCGGGTCCTTGGCCGCGCTTTCGGGCGCCGAGTCCAGCAAGGCGCGCGCCTCGTCCGCCCGTCCGGACGCGACCAGCGCCCGGGCGAGCCCGCCGATGACTCCGCCATGATCCGGCGCCATCTCCAATATCTGGCCGAAAATGTTCTGGGCGCGCTCGGCGTCGCCGCCGGCGAGCACCTCCTCGGCCATCGCGATCAGCGGTTCGATTTCGGCCTCGATCTGCTGGGCCTCGCCTTCGACCGGCAATTGCTCGAGGATCTGGTCGAGGATTCGGGTGAGCTGCCCTTCGGTCCGCGCCGGGGTCAAATCGGCGACGAGCTGGCCCTGGAAGATGGCGTAGACGGTCGGGATGGACTGGACCCGGAACTGGGCGGCGATGACCTTGTTCTGGTCGACGTCGATCTTGGCCAGCCGGACGCCTTTGGCGGCATAGTCCGCCGCGACCTTCTCCAGGATCGGGGTCAGCTGCTTGCAGGGGCCGCACCATTCCGCCCAGAAGTCGACGATGACGAGCGACGTCATCGACGGCTCTATGACGTCGCGCCGGAAGCTTTCCAGCGCTTCCTTCTCCGCCGCGCTCATGCCCAGTGTCGCCACAATTACGCCTTTCCAAGCCAGATGCCGTCCTTGCCGCCTATGTGGGATATTGCGGCCGTCTGCCAAGCCTGAGTCTAAACCCCTCTCCCTGTAGGGGAGAGGGAAATGCCGCGAAGCGGCGAGGGTGAGGGCACGTCCAACTCCCAAGAGGCCCTCACCCTGGCGCTTCGCGCCTGTCCCTCTCCCCTGCAGGGAGAGGAAAGGTGGAAGGCCGCTGCCGGTTATCAACCCCCTTGCCGGGTCGCGGACCCCATGCTAGCAGCCGCGGCCTTACCTCGGCCGGGAGCGCTTGCCGCCCCCGGCGCGGCTCAGAGCGGGCGTAGCTCAGGGGTAGAGCACAACCTTGCCAAGGTTGGGGTCGAGGGTTCGAATCCCTTCGCCCGCTCCATTTTTTCGCCGGCCGGACCGGGCGGCCGGGAGTTCCTGAATGCTCAGCTTGGCCCTTCTGCTCGCCGTCGCTCCGGCCCCGAAGCCGGTTCCGCCCCGCTCCTTCATCCCGCCCGTATCGGCCCGCGCCGTCGTCACGACGCCGTCGGGCCTGCGCTTCGAGACCCTGAGGCCGGGGGCGGGCGCGAAACCGACGGCCGCCGACATGGTGCTCGTCACCTATGAAGGCCATCTCGCCGACGGGACCTTGTTCGACGCCGGGCCGCGGCCGACCGCCTTTCCAGTGAGCGGGGTCGTTCCCGGCTTCGCGGAGGCCCTGCAGATGATGCAGAAGGGCGGCCGCTACCGTTTCTGGATCCCGTCGGCGCTCGCTTACGGGGCGGAAGGCGTTCCGGGTGCCATCCCGCCGAACGCGGAGCTCGAATTCATCGTCGCGCTGATCGACATGAAGCCGGCGAGCGAGGCGGCCCCGGCGCAGCCCGAAGCCCAGCCCTAAATCCTCCCCTGCATTTGCAGGGGAGGGGGACCGCCCGAAGGGCGGTGGAGGGGCCCTTCGAGCTTCCCAGAACCCCTCCACCGCGCTTCGCGCGGTCCCCCTCCCCGGCAAACGCCGGGGAGGAATGAAGAGCGAGCCCTCGCGACCGCAGTCGGTGCACCCGCGGCGGAACGCATCCTCCCCCGCCCCGTTCTCCGGCGATGCATATCCTTCAAGGTGCCGTTCCCAGACGGGGAAAAAGATGAGCACCAAGCTCGACAGCTTCGACTCCTCGCTCTTCGAGCCGCCGGCCGAGGCCATCGATTTCTATGTCGAGAGCCTGAAGCTGCTCAAGGAATCGGGGATACCCTTCCTGCTGTCGGGAACCTACGCCCTATCCTGCTTCACCGGGATCACCCGGCCGACCAAGGATCTCGACGTCTTCTGCAAGCCCAGCGACGCGCCCAGGATACTCGCCTTCTTCAAGTCGCGCGGGTTTGAGATCGAGGTGGAGGACGAGCGCTGGATCGGGAAGGTCTGGCGCGGCGAGAATTTCTTCGACGTGATCTTCAACATCTCGTCCGCCAGCATCCCGATCACCGACGAATGGTTCGCGGTGGCTTATGAGGCGGAGGTCTACGGCACCACGGTGCGGGTGACGCCTCCGACCCAGTTCATCCTCTCCAAGCTCTTCCTCCAGACCCGCTACCGCTACGACGGCGCCGACATCGTCCACGCCATCCTGATCAAGCATGACGAAATCGACTGGAAGTGGCTGCTCTCGAACATGGAGCTCTATTGGGAGGTGCTTCTGATCAATGTGCTCAACTTCCGCTTCGTCTACCCGACGGAGCGCGACCTCATTCCGCGCTGGCTCTACGAGGAGCTGCTCGAGCGTCTCAAGGCGCAGGACCAGATGCCGCCCGCCAGCATCAAGATCTGCCGCGGCCGGCTGATCAGCCCGACCGATTATGTGGTGGACGTGACCGAATGGGGCTTCGCCGACGTCGTCGGCAAGGGCGTGGACGAGAAGCATGAGCCTCACCACTGAGACCCTGACCGTCGCCGCGATCGGGGACCTCCACGTCACCGAGACCTGCCACGACCGCTACCGGGCCCTGTTCGAGGAGATCAGCGAGGCCGCCGACGTGCTCGCGCTCGCCGGCGATCTCACCAATTTCGGCAAGGCCGCCGAAGCCGAGATTCTCGCGGAGGATCTGCGCGCCTGCACCCTCCCGGTCGTCGCGGTGCTGGGCAATCACGATTACGAAGCCGGCGAGGCGGACGAGGTCGTGCGGATCCTCCAGTCGGCCGGAGTGATCATGCTCGGCGAGCAGGCGACGGTGATCGAAGGCGTCGGCTTCGCCGGCGCCAAGGGCTTCATCGGCGGCTTCGGCCGCGGCGAGCTCGGCGCCTTCGGCGAGGATGCGATCAAGGTCTTCGTCGACGAAGCGCGCAACGAGGCGAGGCTGCTCGAAAACGCTCTGCGGTCGCTGAGGACCGAGCGGGTCCTCGCCGTGCTCCATTATGCGCCGATCCCGGAGACGGTGGAAGGTGAGCCGCTCGAAATCTATCCCTTCCTGGGCTCCTCGCGCCTCGCCCACGCGATCGACCGCTTCGACAACGTCAAGGCCGTCGTCCACGGCCACGCCCATCGCGGCGCCTATTCGGGCCATACGCCGGGCGGAGTGCCGGTGTTCAACGTCGCCCAGTTCGTCGTCGAACCCGCCTTCGGCCGGCCTTATGCGCTGCTCGAGATTTAGAGTCGGTCCTGATGAGGCTGAATCGCTTCCCGGCGAAGGCCGGGATCCAGTCCTTCCGGTGGTGCTGCTGGACCCCGGCCTTCGCCGGGGAACATGGGCTTCAATGTCATCAGGACAGACTCTAGCTTAATTCCTCCCCGGCATTTGCCGGGGAGGGGGACCAGGCGAAGCCTGGTGGAGGGGTTCTTCGGACTCGTGACAAAGAACCCCTCCACCGCGCTTCGCGCGGTCCCCCTCCCCCGGAAATCCGGGGGAGGATTATAGGCTATCGCCGCGCCGCCGGCTGCACCGCCGGCGCCCTCGGCTCGAGCAGCGCCGCGCTCTCCAGCCGGTCGAGCGCTCGATGGGAGGCGACGTAGCGGCGCGCGTTGGCGATCCACGGGTCGGCCCGCTCATGGCCGGGAAGCCTGAGCACCTCGAGCAGCGCCACCTCCACCTGCCCCGCCTCCAGGCTCTGGCCGGCGCGGCGAAGCCGCTCGGCGGGCTGGGTCGACGGCGTATTCTCGCGCCGGATGGTGACGAGGCCCGCCATTTCGGTCTTGAACGCCCCCCACCAGCTCTGGCTCTGCCCGCCGCCGGAGAGATGCGGCGAGACCTCCTGGAACTGCTTCTGCAGGCTCTGCACCGTCACCGGCGCCCGGGCGACGGTTAGGACGGTCGCCACCGCCTCCGGCTCGGTCGCCGCGAAGCGCTGCCGCAACAGGGTCTCGATATAGCCGAGGGCCACGCCGCGATCGATCGCCCGCCGCGCCGCGAAGGCGACCAGCAGGCCTTCCGCCCGGTCGGCATTGCCGACCGCCGCCCGCGACTGGAGATCCAGCAGCGCGAGCCTCTCCTCCAGCCGGTTGACTCGTCGCGTCGTCTCGGGATCGATGACCAGCCGCTCGCCCGCCGGGGCTTCGGCAGGCGTCGCGAGGGCCGGCTCGCGTTCGACGGTCATCGGTTGCGGCGTCTGGCCCACGGTTGCGGGGGGGACCGGCGCGATTCCGAGGAACGCCGCCGCGGTACCCCACCGGGCGAGCAGCCAGCCCATCGCCGCCAGCCCGGCCAGGAAGGCGACGAGCGGAAGCGCGAGCAGGGCCCAAAGCGGCCGCCTCGGCTTCGCAATCACCCGTCCCGGCTCATAATCCATTGCCGTCCCTCGCCACGTCGAAGCCATGATTGCACAGCTTTGCCGCAAGCTCCAGCAAGGCTTGATCGCGCGGCTGGGCCGCGACCGCCTTCACCGCCCATCCCTCCCCGGCCGCCGAGGCCGCGGCCGGGCTGATCGCGGCCAGGGCGATCGCGCTCTTGTCGTCGGCGAGCTCGGCGAAACGCGCGCCGGCCCGGGCGGAATGGATCATCGCCACCGCAGGCCCCCGGAACCGCGCGCTCGGCACCGCCTCCGCGGCGTACACCACGAGCCGCTCGACCGCGACCCCGGCCGCGTCGACGGCAAAATGGTCGCGCCCGCACGGATGGACCGCCTTGCCCCCCCCCGCGGCCGCCATCATCGCCGCCGCGGCGGCGCCGCCGCCCGGTCCCGTGCGAATGTCGGCGAAACCGGCCGCCCGGGCCGCCGCCGCGGTGCTTTCGCCGACCGCGAAGCAGGGCAGGCCGGCGAGTCCGGCCGGGGCATGGCGCGCGCCGTTGGCGCTGGTCAGAAGCACGGCGTCGAAGCGCTCCGGCGCTACCGGCGGGGCGGCCACCGCCCTGATCGCGAAGAGGGGGGCGACGACGGCGTCCAGCCCGATCGCCCGGGCGCGCCTCGCGGTTTCCGATGCGCCCGGTTCCGGCCGCAACACCAGGAGCTTCACAGTCCGAACAGCGCCCGGAGCCGGGGCGGCGCGCGGTCGAGCATTTCGCGGGCAAGCTCCAGCGGCACGGACTCGTCGCCGCTCCGGAACCGCCGGTCGCACCGTTCCACCTCGGCCCCGTCCTCGGTCAGGATCTCGGCGCGCAGCCGGATCTCGTCGCCCTCGAGGACCGCCAGCGCGGCGACCGGCGACCGGCAGCTCCCGCCCAGGCCCTCGAGCAGCCGCCGCTCCGCCGCGACGCAGGCGTGGGTGGGGCGATGGTCGATCGCCGCGACCAGGGTCCGGACCCGCCGGTCGGCGCTCCGGACCTCGACCCCGATCGCGCCCTGCGCCGGCGCCGGCAGGAAGTCGTCGAGCAGGACCCCGCAATCCGAGCGGCCCAGCCGGTCGAGCCCGGCGGCGGCGAGCAGGGTGGCGTCGACCTCGCCCATCTGGATCTTGCGGAGCCGGGTCTCGACATTGCCCCTGAAGGGGACGATCACCAGATCGGGCCTGCGCGCCCGCAATTGCGCCGCCCGGCGCGGCGAAGAGGTGCCGATTCTGGCGCCTTCGGGCAGGACGCCGAGGCTCGGCGCCCCGACCAGCCGGTCGCACACGTCGGCGCGCTCGAGCATCGCGGCGACGGCAAGCTCCGGCGGCCTGATCGTCTCGACGTCCTTCATCGAATGGACCGCGAGGTCGATCCGGCCTTCGAGCAAGGCCGAATCCAGCTCCTTGGTCCACAGCGCCTTGCCGCCCATCTCGGAGAGCGGCCGGTCGCGAAGCTGATCGCCGCTGGTCGCGATCGGCTCGATCTCGATCAGCTCCGGCCCCCAGCCATGGGCGTCGCGAAGCGCCGTCGCCACCAGCCGCGCCTGGACGAGCGCGAGCGGCGATCCGCGGGTTCCGAGGCGAAGGGTCGGCTGCATGCGCCGCTTGTGCTAGCGGGTGCGGGGGTGGCAGGGAAGCGGGCATGAGCCTCATCCTCGGCCTTGAATCGAGCTGCGACGAGACGGCGGCGGCCCTGGTCACCTCCGACCGTCGAATCCTCGCCCACTGCCTGGCCGGCCAGGAGAGCGCCCATCGCCCCTTCGGCGGCGTCGTTCCCGAGATCGCGGCAAGGGCCCATGTCGAGATCCTCCCGGCGCTCATCGGGCAATGTCTCGCCGAGGGCGGGATCGGGATCGACGAGGTCGACGCGGTCGCGGCGACGGCCGGCCCGGGCCTGATCGGCGGCGTCATGGTCGGCCTCGTCGCCGCCAAGGGCCTGGCGCTCGCCGCCGGCAAGCCGCTCGTCGCCGTCAACCATCTCGAAGGCCATGCCTTGTCGCCGATGCTGAGCGACCCGGGGCTGGCCTTTCCCTACCTCCTTCTCCTCGTCTCCGGCGGCCATTGCCAATTGCTCTTCGTCCAAAGCCTCGGCCGCTACCGCCGGCTGGCCACCACCATCGACGACGCCGCCGGCGAGGCGTTCGACAAGACCGCCAAGCTTCTCGGCCTCGGCTTTCCCGGCGGCCCGGCGGTGGAAAAGGCGGCGCTGGCCGGAAATCCCGCCGCCGTGCCCCTGCCGCGGCCGCTCCTCGGCTCGCCCGAGCCCCATTTCTCCTTCGCCGGACTCAAGAGCGCCGTCCTCCGCGCCCGCGACAGCGGCCGCTTCGCCACCAACGACATCGCCGCCTCCTTCCAGCAGGCGGTCGTCGACAGCCTCGTCGACCGCACCCGCCGGGCGCTCGGTCGAGTGCCGGAAGCGACCGCCCTGGTCGTCGCCGGAGGAGTCGCCGCCAATGCCTCCATCCGCTCGGCCCTGACCCGCCTCGCCGAAGCCCATGGCCTGCCCTTCGCGGCGCCGCCGCTCTGGCTGTGCACCGACAATGCCGCGA
>DASVPM010000060.1:0-41063 GCA_036382815.1 Allosphingosinicella sp. | reverse complement strand
CGCGGTCCCCCTCCCCCGGAAATCCGGGGGAGGAATTAGGGAGAGTTACTTCGGCTGTACCACCTCGACCGGAAGCCCAAGCCCGTTGAGCTGCGGCCGCACCTTGGCGGCGTCCCCGACCACGACCCAGACCATCTTCTTCGGGTCGATGACCTTGCGCGCCGCCTGGTCGACGGTGCTGATCGTCATCCCGCGATAGCGGTCGGCGATCGCCTCCCAATAATTGTCGGGACGCTTGTAGAGGGCGTTCGAACGAAGCGCGCTCAGCACCGCCTGCGAAGTCTCGAACTGGCCGGCGAGCTGGCGGGTGTTGCCGTTGATCATCCGGGTCAGTTCGGCATCGGTCAGGCCCTTGGTGGTGACGAAGCCCGACACCTGGTCCATCAGCGCCCGGATCGCCGGGCCGGTCTTGTCGGCCTGGACCGGCGCGGTGATGAGGTAGGGGACGAGCTGCTCGCGCATGCCGATGTTGCTCCGCGAGCCGTAAGACCAGCCCTTGGTTTCGCGCAGGTCCATGTTGATCCGCGACAGGAAGTTGCCGCCGAGGACCTCGTTCGCGGCGTTGAGGGTCAGCACGTCGTCGGTGCCGCGCACGGGAAGGACGGTGCCGGCCAGGATCAGCGACTGAGGCGATTGCGGACGGTTGACGAGGACGATCCGGGGCCTCGGAGTCGGCGGGGTGGCCGTGAAATCCTTGGTCCCCTTCGGCGCCGCCGGCGCCGACCAATTACCGAACCGCGCTTCGAGCATCGGCACCAGCTCCGCGAGCGTAAGATCGCCGACGGCGTAGATGGTGGCGTTGTCGGGCCGAATCCACGACTGGTGGAAGCGGATCAGGTCGTCCCGCGTCAGGCGGGAGATGACCTGCTTGTCGCCCAAGCCGCTGGACGGCCGTCCGTAGGGATGGTTCGCCCCGAACAGGATCGGCGGAAGCGTGCGCGCGCCCAGCCCGTTCGGCTCGCTCAGCTCCTGGTCGATGGCCGAAAGCTGCTGCGCCCGGAGTCGCTCGACCTCACCGGGCTCGAAGGCCGGATTGCGGACGATATCGGCAAGAAGGTCGAGCGACGCCCCCAGGTTCGGAGTGAGGGCGGCGAGGGTGATCGCGGTCCGGTCGAGCGACGTCTCCGGCCCGATCGCGGCGCCCAGCCGCTCCTGCTCCTCGGCGATCTGGATCGAGTTGCGGCTGGTCGTGCCTTCTTCGAGCAGGCTCAGCATCAGCGACTGGGTACCGAGCGCATTGGCGGGATCGGCGGCGACTCCGGCGTCGAACTCGACCGCCACGCGCACCACCGGCACCGCCGTGCGGCGCGCGTAGACGACGGGAATGCCGTTCGACAGCCGGGCGCGCTCGATGTCGGGGAAGTCGAGGTTCGAAATCTCCCCGACCTCGGGCATCGGGATCTTTTGGAAGGCGGGCGGCTCGGGCGCCTTGTCGGCCGGAGCGGCGAAGGGCAGCGGCGCCAGCGGCTTCTCGCCGGGCTCCGGCTGGCGGTAGTAACGCGGCCGCTGGCTGGCCGCGCCGCCGCGCGAGCCCTTCGCTTCCTCATAGGCCTTGCGCTCGCCGGGCTCGACGCGGAGCGCGTAGACCGGACGGGTCAGCCACTTCTGCATCGCCGCCTTGACCGTGGCGGGGGTGACCCGGCCGTAGGCGAGGAGCTGTTTCTTGTAGAATTCGGGATCATTGGCATAGAGCGCGCCCTCGGCGAGCGCGACGGCCTTGCCGCCGAAGCCGCCGACCTGCTCGAGGCCGCGGATGCGCCCGGCGACATCCGTCATCACGACCCGCTGCACCTCGTCCTCGGTCGGTCCGTTGGCGATGAGGTCGGCGACGATCTGGTCGAGCCGGGCGCCGACCTTGTCCGCGTCCTCGCCGGGCTTGACGTCGACCTGGATCTCGAACTGGCTGACCCGGTGGAAGGGCAGGATGTAGGCGCGGACCCCGACCGCGCTCTGGTCCTTGCGGACCAGCTCGTTGTCGAGCCTCGAGCTGGAGAGCCCGCCGAGCACTCCGGCGGCGACGTCGAGCTGGACGGCGGCGTCGTCGAGCATGCCGGGCACGACCCAGTTGCGGTAGAGCCGGGTGTTGGCGACACGGTCGGTCATCACCTCGGCCTTGGGCGCGGGCAGGGTCGGGACGTCCGCCTTGGCCGGCGTGTTGACCGGGCCGCGCGGGATCTTGCCGAAATGCTTCTCGACCATGGGCCGGACCTCGTCGGCGGAGACGTCGCCGGCGATGACGAGCACGGCATTATTGGGGCCGTATCTGGAGCGGAACCAGTTCTTCACGTCCTCGAGCGACGCCGAATCAAGATCAGCCATCGAGCCGATGGTGGAGTGATGATAGGGATGACCTTCGGGGAAGAGCGCTTCGAGCTGCGCATATTCGACGAGGCCGTAGGGCTCGTTGTCGCCCTGCCTCTTCTCGTTCTGGACGACCCCGATCTGGTTGGTGAGCTTCTCCTGGGTGATCGCTCCGAGCAGGTGGCCCATGCGGTCCGCCTCGAGGAACAGGCCGCGCTCGAGGGCTGGCTTGGGCACGGTCTGGAAATAATTGGTGCGGTCGAACCAGGTGGTGCCGTTGAAGTCGGTGGCGCCGATCTCGCGCAGCGGCTCGAAATAGTCGCCGGGCGCATTTTCGGAGCCGTTGAACATCAGATGCTCGAACAGGTGCGCGAAGCCGGTCTTGCCCTTGGGCTCGTCCTTCGAGCCGACATTGTACCAGATGGAAATGGCGACGACCGGCGCCTTGCGGTCCTCGTGGACGACGACGCGCAGGCCGTTGTCGAGGGTGAACTGCTCATAGGGGATGTCGATCCGGCGGACGAGCTGGGCGACGGGCACGGGGCCCGCGGCGGCCGCGGGCGCGTCGGGAGCGGTCTCGGCGGCGGATACGTCCGACGCGCTCGCCACATCGTCGGAGCTGGTCGAGGCGCAACCGGCGATCGTGAAAGCGGAAAAGAGCGCAAGGGGGAGCAAGAGGCGGCGCATTTTCGGCAGTCCTTCCCGAGTCTTATTTCCTCGAGGCCCTAAGCCGTCCGCGAGGGCTGCGCAATATGGGGCGGCCGGCTTTTGACGGCCTGCCCATCTGCTGTAGGAGGCCGGCGACTCTGACTCGGGATTCCTTCATGCGCTTCAAGCATTTCGCCGTCGCCCTCCTCGGCCTCGCCCTCGCCTCCCCGGCACCGTCCGAGCCGGCCCCCGCCGCCCCCATATTTTCCCCCGAAAGCTTCCGAAGCCATGTCGCCTTCCTGGCCGACGACAAGCTCGAGGGCCGCGATTCCGGCAGCCGCGGCTACGACCTCGCCGCGCTCTACGTCGCCAGCCGCTTCGAGGCGCTCGGCCTGAAGCCGGCGGGCCGCGACGGCTGGTACCAGCAGGTCCCCTTCCTCGAGACCCGGCTCTCGGGCGAGCCGGGCTCGCTAACCATCGGCGGCCGCCGCTTCGTCCACGGCCAGGAGGTCGTTCTGACCCCGACCCCCGACGAGGCTCCGGTCGCGGTCGACGCGCCCGCCGTCTTCGTCGGCTACGGACTCGAGGCGCCCCAGATCGGCATAGACGATTACAGGGGCCTCGACGTCCGGGGGAAGATCGTCGTCGTGCTGAACGGCTTCCCGAACGGAATGAAGAGCGACATCGGCGCCCATCTCAATTCCGACAAGCGGCGGGTCGCCTCGAAGCATGGCGCAATCGGGCTCGTGTCGATCCGCACCCTGTCGGAATCGAAGCGCCGGCCCTGGTCGCGGTTGCAGCAATATGCCGAAGAGCCCAGCCTCGGCTGGATCGGCGAGGACGGCCGCGCCTATACGCCCGCGCCGGGGCTTCGCTTCCGGGCGACGCTCGACGGGCCCGCCGCCGAGGCTCTGTTTGCCGGAGCGAGGATTCCGCTCAGCCGGATCCTCGCCGAAGCGGACCGGAAAGGCGGGCGGCCCACGGGTTTCGCCCTGAAGCCGCGCCTCGCCGTCAGCCAGCATAGCGCGACGCGCCGTTTCACCAGCCCCAATGTGCTCGCCGTCCTGCCCGGATCGGACCCGAAGCTGGCCGGCGAATATGTGCTGCTGATGGCACACCTCGACCATGAAGGGATCAAGGCCGAGGGCTCCGAAAAGGACCCGGGGGGCGACCGGATCTACAACGGCGCCATGGACAATGCCGTCGGGATTGCCACCATGATCGAGGTCGCCCGCGCGATGGCCTCGGCGTCCGACCGGCCGAAGCGCTCGATCCTTTTCGCGGCCGTGACCGCGGAGGAAGACGGACTGCTCGGCTCCCAGTATCTCGCCCGGCATCCCGTGGCGGGCGGCAAGGTCGCCGCCGTCGTCAACCTCGACATGCCGGTCCTGCTCTACGATTTCACGGACGTGGTCGCGTTCGGAGCGGAGCATTCGACCATGGGCGAAGCGGTCGCCCGGGCCGGCGCGGGCATGGGCGTCGCCCTCTCGCAGGATCCTCTGCCGCAGGAGGGCCTTTTCACCCGTTCCGATCATTACCGCTTCGTCCAGGAAGGCGTGCCCTCCGTCTTCCTGATGACGGGCTTCGCCAATGGCGGGGAGGAGAAGTTCACCCACTTCCTCGCCACTCATTATCACAAGGTCAGCGACAACCTCCGTCTGCCCATCGACTGGCGGGCCGGCGCCAAGTTCGCGCGGATCAATTACGAGATCGCCCGCGAGATCGCCGACGCGCCGCAGGCGCCGCGCTGGTACGCCGACAGCTTCTTCGGAAAGGCGCTGGCGCCGGAACGTGAGAAGGCGGCGCGGTAGCCGCGTCGCTGGGCGACGACATCCCCTTGTGTTGCTAATAAGCAACACCATATCGGTCGCGACGAACTTGTAAGGGGCCAATATGAACCTTGAGAAATTCACCGAACGGGCGCGCGGCTTCCTGCAGTCGGCGCAGACCGTGGCGCTGAGGATGAACCACCAGCGGATCACGCCCGTCCATGTTTTGAAGGCGCTGCTCGAGGACGAGCAGGGCATGGCGGCGGGCCTGATCGCGCGCGCCGGGGGAAGCGCCGAGGCGGCGCGGCGGGAGACGGACGAGCAGCTGGCGAAGATCCCGGTCGTCTCGGGGAGCGGGGCCAATTCGACGCCCGGCCTCGACGCCGAGACCTTGCGGGTGCTCGACCAGGCGGAGCAGATCGCGCAGAAAGCGGGCGACAGCTACGTCACGGTCGAGCGCATGCTTCTCGCCCTGGTGCTCGCGACGACGACCGGTGCGGGCAAGGCGCTCGCCGACGCCGGGGTCAAGGCGGAGGCGCTCAACGCGGCGATCAACGAGCTTCGCGGCGGCCGCACCGCCGACACGCAGTCGGCGGAGGACCGCTACGACGCCTTGAAGAAATTCGCCCGCGACCTCACCCAGGCGGCCCGCGACGGCAAGCTCGACCCGGTCATCGGCCGCGACGAGGAGATTCGCCGGACGGTTCAGATCCTCGCCCGCCGGACCAAGAACAACCCGGTGCTGATCGGCGAGCCCGGCGTCGGTAAGACCGCCATTGCCGAAGGGCTGGCGCTGCGCATCGCCAACGGCGACGTGCCCGACAGCCTCAAGGACCGGCGGCTGATGGCGCTCGACATGGGCAGCCTCATCGCCGGCGCCAAATATCGCGGCGAGTTCGAGGAAAGGCTGAAGGGCGTTCTCGACGAGGTCCGCCAGGGCGAGGGCGACATCATCCTCTTCATCGACGAGATGCACACCCTGATCGGCGCCGGCAAGGGCGAGGGCGCGATGGACGCCTCGAACCTCCTCAAGCCGGCGCTCGCCCGCGGCGAGCTTCACTGCATCGGGGCGACCACGCTCGACGAATATACCAAGCATGTCGAGAAGGATCCGGCGCTGCAGCGGCGTTTCCAGCCGGTCGTCATCGGCGAGCCCACCGTCGAGGACACGATCTCGATCCTGCGCGGCCTGAAGGAGAAATACGAGCTCCACCACGGCGTCCGGATCACCGACGGCGCCCTGGTTTCGGCGGCGACCTTGAGCCACCGCTACATCACCGACCGCTTCCTCCCGGACAAGGCGATCGACCTGATGGACGAGGCCGCCTCGCGCCTTCGGATGGAGGTCGAATCCAAGCCGGAGGAGATCGAGAATCTCGACCGGCGGATCATCCAGCTCAAGATCGAGCGCGAGGCTCTGAAGAAGGAGAAGGACCGCGCCTCGCAGGACCGTCTGAAGACGCTCGAGGAGGAGCTCGCCAACCTGGAGGAGCAGTCGGCCGGGCTCACCCAGCGCTGGCAGGGTGAGAAGGAGAAGCTGGCCGGCGAAGCGAAGATCAAGGAGGAGCTTGACCGGGCCCGGCTCGAGCTCGAGCAGGCCCAGCGCGCCGGCGACCTCGCCAAGGCGGGCGAGCTCCAGTACGGCCGGATTCCCGCGCTCGAGAAGCAGCTCGCCGAGGTCGAGGTGGCGAGCCAGAGCGCCATGCTTCGCGAGGAGGTGACGAGCGAGGACATCGCCTCCGTGGTGGCGCGCTGGACCGGCATCCCGATGGAGCGGATGCTCGAGGGCGAGCGCCAGAAGCTGATCAACATGGAGGCGGAGATCGGCCGCCGGGTCATCGGCCAGGAAGAGGCGGTCCGGGCCGTCGCCAAGGCGATCCGCCGCTCCCGCGCGGGCCTTCAGGATTCGAACCGGCCGATGGGCTCGTTCCTGTTCCTGGGCCCGACGGGCGTCGGCAAGACCGAGCTCACCAAGTCGCTCGCCTTGTTCCTGTTCGACGATCCGCAGGCGATGGTGCGGATCGACATGTCCGAGTTCATGGAGAAGCACTCGGTCGCCCGGCTGATCGGCGCGCCTCCCGGCTATGTCGGGTACGAGGAAGGCGGGGTGCTGACCGAGGCGGTCCGGCGCCGGCCCTATCAGGTCGTCCTGTTCGACGAGGTGGAGAAGGCCCATTCGGACGTCTTCAACGTCCTCCTCCAGGTGCTGGACGACGGCCGGCTGACCGACGGCCAGGGCCGGACGGTCGACTTCACCAACACGATCATCATCCTGACCTCGAACCTCGGCAGCCAGTTCCTGACCAATCTGTCGGAGGGGCAGACCGTCGACGATGTCGAGCCTCAGGTGATGGAGGTCGTTCGCGGCCATTTCCGGCCCGAATTCCTCAACCGCCTCGACGAGATCATCCTGTTCCACCGGCTGGCGCAGGAACATATGGGTCCGATCGTCGACATCCAGGTCGAGCGGGTCCAGCAGCTGCTCGCCGACCGCAAGGTCCGGCTCGATCTCAGCGAGGCTGCGCGCGCCTGGCTGGGCCGGGTCGGCTACGATCCGGTCTACGGCGCGCGGCCGCTCAAGCGGGCCGTGCAGAGATACTTGCAGGACCCGCTCGCGGACGCGATCCTTCGCGGCGAAGTGCCGGACGGAACGGTCGTTCGGGTCGGCGAAGGGGACGGGGCGCTGACGCTCGAAACCGCCCGGGAGAAGGCGGCGGCCTAGCGTCGAAGTCGTCCGGGCGGAAGCTTTGGAAGTCCCCGGCCCCTCAGGGTCCGCGAGTGCTCCCGAAGGAGCCCTGGACGGCGCCCCATTCCTCCTTCGTACGCTGTGCCATCCGGTCCCAGTCGGCCTGGGTCGCGCAGAGCCGTTCGAAATCGGCGAGCGAGCCGGTCTTGATCCGCCGGCGGCAGATTTTCTTCTCGGGCTTGGGCTTGCCCAGCCCGGCCGATGCCCAGGTCCTCGACGGAGCGGCCGTCGAGCCCGGCAGCCGCCAGTTTATCACGCCCTCGTGGACGCTGCTGACCTTGCGGCCGCCGCCGTCCTTGATGCCCTTGAACGCGGCTCGGCTGAGGATCAGCTCGCAGGTTTCCTCATCGAGCCGTTTGTGGCCGCTGCTGTGGGTGACCTCGCAGGCCGAGGCATAGCCGTCGCGGTCGAGCGTGACCTTGAAACCGACCGAGCCCTGCTCGCCCGCGGCGAGAGCGCGCGCCGGATACTGACTGAGCAGGACATCGCCGTTGACGGCGTCGCGCGCTTCTTTGTCGGATGATCCGGCCAGCGCCGGGGTCGTCGCTCCCATCAGGAGCACGGAAAGGAAAACCAATCGAGCCATGGCATGTCCCTCACAATCTGGGCCGAGTTTACGCCCAACCCGACGGAGGTTCAACGCCCGCCCTGGCGGAGCTTGTGAGGCGGCGGCGGGGGCGAGAAGTCCCTCTGCCGCCAGATCGGATTAGGCGGCTCCTCCGGATCCGGGACGGCGAAGCCGAGATAGCCGAAGAAGGTGGCGATCAACCGCTCGCCGGGATCGAGGATCGCCGTCCGGCCGTGCATGAACCGGGTATTGTCGAGCATCAGCACGTCCCCGCGCTGCCAGGCGATGGCGACGCTGAGTCCCTCCCCGGTCGCCCGGATCGCCTCGAGCCAGGGGTCCGGCACCGGATTCCCGTCGTCGAGCAGCGGATAACCGATCCGCCGATTGTTGAACCGGGCGAACAGCAGAAAATTACCGAAGGCCGGAGCGTCGATGAACATCGGCCGGTGGAGCGCGGGCCGGGTGAAGATCCTGATGATGTCGCTTTCGAAGCGGCGGAATTGATAGGGACACGATTCGGGCGGATTGGCGAGAAGCTCGTCGCTCGGATCGCGCGTGCCGAGCCAATATTCGACAAGCTCCGGCCAGGTCTGCTTGATATGGAGGAGCCGGCGTCCCTCGAGACCGCGCCGGACCGGCTCCGGCATCTGCCGCACCAGGTCCACCCCGTCGCAGATGGTCGTCGCGCCGCCCCGGCTGGGCGCCGAAAGGCAGGCGAAGAAAGCGGCGTCCGGCTTCCAGGGCTCCCTCGACAGTTCCGGGTGAAGCGAGAAAGGGCCCGTCCCGGCGTCCACGCTATGGATGTGGTTATCGGGGTCGATAGGGCTTCGGCCGGGGCTCTCGTTGACGACCGATGTCGAGCAGAATTGCCGGGCGAAGGCGTTGAAGCGCGGCACGTCCAGCTCGAAGCCCCGAAGCAGCAGCGCTCCATGGGCCTTGTACAGGTCGACGATCGCGGAGGGATCGACGTCGAGGATTTCGCCGCCTCCGGCAGCCTCGATCAGGACATGCGGCCGGCCCGGCTCAGGCAGTTGAATGTTCGGCATGACGGGGCCGGGGGATAGCCGATGCCGGGGTTGGGAGCTATAGCGCACAGCATGTCTCTGACGCTCGACGACCTGTTCGAATCGCCGGACCATTATCTTCAGGCCTTCGAAGGCGATTCGGCGATCTTCGTGCCGATGGACCGCGCCGCCTATCACCGCTCGATCTTCCTCGACCACCGCATCTCGCCGGCCGCGAACCGGTCGATGCGGCTCCCGCTCGCCGCCCTGACCGCGGCGGGGCGGCCGCCGGGGCGGACCGGCTGGATCTTTCATGTCGCGCATTGCGGATCGACCCTGCTGGCCAGGGCGCTCGACGATCCGGATCTCAATCTGGTCCTGCGTGAACCGCTCGCCCTTCGCCAGCTGGCCTTCGCGCGGGATCGCGAACGATTGGCGCTGGTCGCCGCCACGCTGTCCAAGCGCTACCGCGCGGATCTCCCGACGGTCGTCAAGGCCAATGTGCCGGTGAACTTCCTCCTCCCCGATCTCGTCGCCCTCGACCCCGAGGCGCCGGCGATCTTCCTCTACAGCGGTCTCGGCGACTATCTGCTCGCCATCCTTCGAAGTGAGAATCATCGCGGCTGGCTTCAGCGGGTCACGGTCCAGCTCGGCGCTTACCTGGGCGACCTTTCGGACCTGTCCGACGCCGAGCGCTGCGCCGCTTTGTGGCTTGCGCAGATGCGGGCCTTCGAGGCGGCGATCCGGCTCATGCCGAACGCGCGGGCGCTGGATTCGGAGATTTTCTTCCAAGCGCCGGGTCCGGTCCTGCGGGCCGCCGCGGCCCATCTCGGGGTGCCGATGAGCGATTCCGCGATCGACGCCGTCGTTGCCGGCCCCCTCTTCGCCACCTATTCGAAGAATCCCGAGCTTCCTTTCGACAATGAGGCGCGTCTGGAGCGCCGGGCCGAGCTCGAAGGGCCGCTCGCTCCGGAGATCGCTTCGGCGCAACGCTGGATCGAGGCGAAGACCGGCGAAAGCGCGCCGGTTGCCGCGACTCTCGACGGGGCCAGGCTGGCCGCCTGAGCCTCAGTCGCTGACTCCAATCTCCGCCCCGTCGCTTCCCGTCTCGGCGGCCACCGCGTAAAAGCGGCGCAGCAGGTCGCGCTCCATCTCGGTGATATAGGGGTTCCAGACGTCGAAGATCAGGATCGCCCGCACCTCGCCGGAGCGGTTCCACGCTTCGTGCTCGATCGTGTCGTCGAAAGCCCAGGCGCGCCCGACCTCCCATTCACGGGTCTCGCCGCCGACCCGGAAGGCGCAGCCCGGCGGGACGATGAGCGGCAGGTGGACGATGGAGCGCACGTTGCTGACCCCGGTATGGGCAGGCAGATGAGTCCCGGGCCGAAGCAGCGAGAAGAAGACCGTGGGGGTTCGGCCCGGCAGGTCCGAAAGGGGCAGTGCCTCGACCGCCGCCGCCGTCCTCGGTACCCGGGCGCAGACGGAATCGTCGCGGCGGCCGTCCTTCCACAGGTGGAGCGCGCCCCAGTCGAGCTTGTTGTCGAGCGGCGACCATTTGTTCGCGGGAGTCCCGGGCTCCATTGCGACGTAGGGGCGGATCGCGGCCTCGTCCTGCGCCAGCAGCGCCTCGAGCTCGGCCCGAATGACGTCCGTCATCGCCTCGATCTGCCCCAGCCAGGGGAAGTGCCCGCGCTCGAAGAACTCTTCGGCGGGCAGGAAGGGGAAATGCATGCCGGCGGGCTGATTGGCGTAGATCCGACGCCGGCCGAGCGCGTGATCGATGCAGGCGTCGAAGCGGCGCCGCTCGGCCTGCCCCAGCTCCTGCCGGGCCTGGGAAAGCCCCGCGTCAACGGCCGCGGCGAAGCCGGCACGCTGACGGGCGACGACCGCCGCGGCATGGTCCAGCATTGCCTCCAGCGCCGCCGGCCGTTCATCCATCATCGCGCCGAGCGCCAATACTCCGGACCATCGCTCGGCGGCGCGGGCCTCGTCGCCCAGGCGCTCGAACAGCTCGGCAAGCCGGACGAGGGCCATGAAATGGCGCTGGTCGATCGCCAGCGCTCCCTCCAGAGCCTCCCGCTCGCCGGCGGCGTCGCCCGCTTCCCGAAACGCCTTGGCGAGGTTCATCCGAAGTTCCGGCGAATGCGGATCCGCCGCGATCGCCCGTCGAAAGAGCGCTGCGGCCTCGCCGGGCCTGGCTTCGGCGAGCAAGTTCATGCCGAGCGCGTTCAGGGCGGCGGGCTGCTCCCCGGCGCGGGCGACGACGTCGCGCAGCAACCGCCCGGCTTCCTCGCGTCGGCCGGCTTGGCGCGCCTGCCTCGCGGCGGCCAGCGTCCGCTGGAGCTCGTCTTGATCCATGTCCGGTCGATATCCGAGTCGGGGCGGCCGGGCAAATGCCTCGACCCGTGCCGCCGGCTGGCTACCCTATTTGCAGGGCACGGCCTTATCGTCGGCCATCCGACAACCATAGGACTTGTCGAGGTCGCGCAGATTGGTGCGCTCCCGCTCCCACTCCGCCTTCGTCTTGCACGTCCTGTAGCGGTCCGCCAGGGTCCCGGTGCGGGTGAAGGTCTTGCACACCATCTTGTCCGGGGAACCCGCGGCTCCCTCCGGCGAATCGGAAGGGCGCGGGGCCGATACCGCGGCGGCCGCGCTGACGAGCAAGCCGATGGACGGCAAGACCAGAAATCCACGCATGCTCGAATCTCCCGCTCCTAGGGTTCGCAGGTGCCGCTCTCGGCCGATTTGCAGGGGCTGCTCCAGTTCACCGTCCGGACGTTGTCCCGCTCGCGCTCCCACTCCTTCTTGGTCTTGCAGGTGCGGTAGGCGTCGGCCAGGGAGCCCGTCCTGACGAACCGCTTGCAGACGACCTTGTCCGGATTGCCCGCCGCCGTCTCCGGGTTATCGGCCCCGCGGCGAGGCGCGGACTGGGCCGCGGCCGCGCTGACAAGGCCGCAGACGAAGGCGATGGTAGCAAGGCGAGACATGGCGCGTTCTCCTAAGGCAATTCTGTCTAGCTCATCCCCTGGCGGAAGATAGAGATGTGCGATGAACCTGAGGCAACCGGCCCTCCCTACACCCCACCGCAGCCGTTCGCGGCCTGGTTGCAGGGGCTGCTCCAGTTGATCGTACGGACGTTCTCGCGCTCCCGCTCCCATTCCTTCTTGGTCTTGCAGGTGCGGTACCCGTCCACCAGGGATCCGATCCTCGTGAACCTCTTGCACACGATCTTGTCCGGCTTTCCTGCGGAGGTCTCCCCCAGATTGGCGCCCGGGCGGGGGGCCGCCTGGGCCGCTGAAAAGGTGGCGAGGCCGCAGACGAAGGCGATAGTGACCAGACGAGGCATGGCGAAACCCTCCTACGTCAATTCAGTCTAGCTCATCCCGTCGCTCAGGATACAGGTGTCCGGCCGATTATGTCGAATCGAATCAAAAACGCAAAGCCTGCCAAGCGCTCCGGGCTCGATCCCGCCAGGCGGGCGCGGATCGAGGAGGCGCTCGCGCAGGGCGACATCCAGCGCGCCGCCGCCGTCGCCGAGGTGGCGCTCGCCGCGGGCCAGGTCGATCCGCTCGCGCTCAACCTCGCCGCCTGGCGCCGCGAGGAGGCGGGCGATTATGCCGGGGCCCATCGCCTGTTGCGGCAGGCGCTCGAACTGTCCCCCGGCGACGTGGCGGTGCTCGGCGCAATCGGCGCGGTGCTTCGCAAGGAGCATCGCCTGGAGGAGGCGCTGGCGGTGCTCGACCGGGTGGTCGCCGCCGAACCTCGGCATAGCGCCGCCTGGCTCGAGCGTGGCTATACGCTGGAGGCATTGCGGGCCGAAGCGGCTGCGACCGAAAGCTACAAGCGCGCCCTCGCCATCGATCCCAATCTCGCCCCCGCTTTGGGCAAGCTCGCCGACATCGCCGCCAAGAAGGGCGAGCGGGAGACGGCGAAGGCCTGTGCCGACCGTGCCCTCGCCCTCGATCCTGCCAATCCGGCGGCGACTTTCGCCCTCGCCGCACTGGAGATCGAAGCGGGCGACGGCGCCCAGGCGGCAAGCCGGCTCGAAAGGCTGAGGGCAACCGCGCTGAAGGCGGACGACCGCACCCGCACTTTGACCCTGCTCGGCGACGCCTTCGATAAACAGGGCCGTTACGCGGAAGCCTTTGCTTCCTGGAGCGAAGCGCAGCGCAATTTCAGGGCGGCCTTTGCACCCCTGCTCGAACCCGGCCCCGGCCGCCCGTCCCACCGAAACTTCATCGAGACGGTCGCCGCCCAGGTCGAGGGAGCGGCGCCGATGGCGAAGCCCGGCCCGGTGCCGCCGGTCCCGGGGGCGGCGGCCGGCCACGTCTTCCTGCTTGGCTATCCGCGCTCGGGAACGACCCTCGTCGAGAACATCCTGGCGAGCGCCGCCGAAGTCGTCGCCCTCGAAGAGCATGACACGCTCGCCGATACCGACGGAACGCTGGTCGCGAACGACGGCGTCATGCCCGATCTCGACGCCCTCGACCCGGAGCTGGTGGCGGATCTCCGCGCGCGTTACTGGGCCCGGGTCCGCCGGATGGCCGGGAACGTGGACGGCCGGATCTTCGTCGACATGAACCCGTTCAACGGAATCAAGCTGCCGATCATCGCCCGGCTCTTCCCCCAATCGCGGATCCTCGTCATGCGCCGGGATCCGCGCGACGTGGTGCTGAGCTGCTTCCGGATAAACTTCACGCCCAGCGCGGGGACCTACGCGTTCAGCGACCTCGAGGAGACGGCACGTCATTACGATGCGCTGATGCGCCTCATCGAGCTGTGCCGGGAGCGGCTGCCCCTGCCCTTTCACGAGGTGCGCTACGATCGTCTGGTGGCCGATTTCGAAGCGACGGTGCGGGCGATGGCACAGTTCGCCGGAATCGAGTGGACGGAGGATTTCCATGCCTTCGACCGCACGGCGCAGAAGCGCGGAGTGCGGACCGCGAGCGCGACCCAGGTCCGGCGCGGGCTCTACGACGGCGGGGGCCGGTGGCGCCGCTACGAGGACCAGCTCGCGCCGGCCCTGCCGATCCTGGCGCCCTGGGTGCAGCGCTTCGGCTTCAAGCCATAAAAAAGGGGCGGCCCGAAGGCCGCCCCGGAGTTTGCATTGGTGGTTCGCCTAGAACTTCAGGCGGCCGCCGATCGCGAAGCGGCGGCCCAGAGCGTCGTAGGTCGACGGATAGGTGTTGCCGCTGTTGAAGCTGGTGGAACCGATCGTGGAGCCGACGAGGGGCGGATCCGTGTCGAAGAGGTTGATCACGGTCATCGTCAGGTCGAAATTCTCGCTGATTCCGAAGCGGAAGGCGAGATCGAACAGGTCGTGAGCGCCGATATGCCCGAAGTCGACCTCCTTACCGTCCAGCACGCCGACGATGGCGGTGGGACGGCCGGGGAGCGTGCCCGCGAAGGCCACCACGCCGGCCTCGGCTTCCATCTTCGAGATGTGGCGCCACAGCAGCGACACGTCGATGTCCCCGAAGCTCAAGGTGGTGCGCTGGTTCCAGCTGAACTCGGGCTGGAGCGAGCCTGGCGACGAGTTCGGGCCGGCCGAACCCGGCGAACCGCAATTGGTCGAGTAGAAGCCGACGCATTCGCGAACCGCCGAGGCCGGAACCGGGCCGCCGGCGCCCGGGTAGCCCTGCGGGATGACGGAGCCCGCGACCGTCGCCTGGAACAGCGAGCGGTTGGTCCAGTTGCCCTGGAAGCTCCAGTTCAGCTTGGCGAAGCCGAGATCGCGGCGGAAGTTCACGCCGACGTCGATACCGTCGGTGAGGATGAAGCCGGAGTTCGACACCGGGAAGACCAGACCGCCGGTGGTGGCAGGATCGCCGGACAGAGTTCCCGTAACGGGATCGCGCCGGAAGAGCGCGCAGTTCGGGTCGGTCGCGCTTGCGGCGGTGATGTTCCCGAAGCAGTTCTGGACGATGTCGCCGCCGGTCGGCTGCGAGATCGCGTCCTTGATCTTGATGTGGTAGTAATCGACCGTGATCGACAGGCCGCGGACGAACTCCGGCTGGAAGACGACGCCGACCGTGTAGCTGTCCGACGTTTCCGGGCGCAAGAAGAGGCTGCCCGAGAACGTTCCGTTGGCCTGAGCCGCCGTCGGGTTGGTGATCGAGCCAATCGAGGCCAGCGGCGCACCCTGAGCCAGGCAGACGGCGCGCAGATTGGCATTGCCGACCGGGGCGGCGCCGCGGCAGGGATCGGTCGACAGGCTGGTCAATCCGACGGACGTCGGCGAGAACAGCTCGTTGATGTTCGGAGCGCGGACCGCCCGCTGATAGTTGCCGCGGAACTTGAGGCCGTCGAACGGCTCCCAGGTGGCGGCGGCCTTCCAGGTGGTGGTGTTGTAGCTCGGCGTGCCCGGCGCATCGACCTTGTAGGCCGAATAACGCAGGCCGGCCTCGAGGGTCAGGGCGTTGAAGAACGGCCTGTCCTGGACGATCGGGGCGATGATTTCGCCGTAGACTTCCCGGACGTCGTAGCCGCCGTTGAAGTTCAGCACCGCGCCGCCCGCGCCGCCGAGCTCACCCGCCTGCTGCGAGAGCACGTCGGCAACTTGGGCGCCGGTATATTTGCGATACTCGGCGCCGAGAGCGAAGCCGATCGGATCCTCGGCCCAGGGGGCGGAAGAGCCGAAATCGCCGCTGAGGAGCGCCCGGGCCTGAGCCAGCGACGCGCGCTGCTGGGTTCCGGCGTCCGCCGTCAGGTAGGGAATCATCTCCGGAGTAATGGAGCCGGCTGGCCCGAACAGGTTGACCGGAACGCAGCCGGTGGCTGCGCTCGGGCTGGCGCCGGGCTGAGCGAGAGGCGGAAGCAGCGGGTTCGGGTTGAGAACGGTCGGCGACGCTCCGAGGTTACAAGACGTGGTGCTGGTCGTGTAGGCTGCGGTGCGGAGGCGCGACGTCAACACGTAATTCTGCTGATTCTGCTCGTTCTGCGACTCGCCATAAGCGCCGGAAACATCGAGATCGATGTTGTCCGTAATGCCGAGGCGGACGCCGGCCCGATAATCGAACATCGTCGTCTGGAACTCGGACAGGCGCGGACCGAGCTCCGTGGTCCGCCGGCCGACCGTCGTCGAGAAGGCGCGGAAGTTCGGATCGGCCGGAGTGAGCGCCGTCGCCGCCGCGGCGCACTGCGCCGGGGTGAGGGTCTGGATGCCGGGCGTATTGAAATCGAAATCGTTGTTCGCGCAGAACGTGGCCCGCGCGGCGGCCGGCAGGAACGGGTTGCTGACCGGAATCACGACCAGCGAGCTGAATACGCCCGAGGGGGCGATGATCGTGTTGACCCGGTTCTTCGAGAACATGCCGCGCGTGTAGACTTCGATATTGTCGGCCACCTCGTAATGGGCGGCGCCGAAGATATTGAAGCGCTCGAACGGAGTCTGGAAGATGTTGTACGGGTTGAAGTTGAAGTTGACGACCGGGGTCTGCAGCCCGCCGGTCGTCGGGTTGATCTGCCGGAAACCGGTGCCGACGGTGAAGCGTCCCGGCACCGTGGTGCCGGAGCCGCCGACGGCGCCCGTGGTCGAGGTATAGTTGTTAAGCGAAAACCGCCGGGCGCCCTGATAGACCGGGTCCGCCTGCTGATAGCCGAGCGACAGAACCGCGTTGCCGCGGCCGTCGTCGAAATTCGCGCCCATCGTAAGGTCGGCGCGGAAGATCGCGCCGTCGCCCTCTTCGGTGATCTGCGAGCTGGCGGCCAGCTCCAGGCCCGCGAAGTCGCGGCGAGTGATGAAGTTGATGACGCCCGACACGGCGTCGGCGCCGTAGGTCGTGGCCGCGCCGCCCGTCAGCGTGTCGACGCGGTCGACGAGGGCGAGCGGAATGTTGTTGAGATCGACCCGGCCGACGACGCTCGAAGGCGTGATGCGCTGGCCGTCGAGCAGGACGAGGTTGCGGAAGTTGCCGAGGCCGCGAAGGTCGGCGAAGGAGGCGCCGCCGTTGCCGTTGTTGACGGCCGAGCCGATGCTCGGAACAGCACCCGGAAGGTCGCGCAGAAGCTCTTCCGCGACGTTCGACTGGCGGAGCTGGATCTCCTCCTGGCCGACCACGGAGACGGGCGACGACGAAGTCAGGTTCGGATTCTTGATCAGGGTGCCGGTGACGACGATGTCGCCCTGGCTGTTCTCCTCGGCCGGGCCGGCGGATTCCTGAGTCTGCAGGCCGGCGGGCGGGTTCTCATCGCTCGGCGGGGCGCCCTCGGGAGGCGCCTCCTGCGCGAAAGCGGGACTGGCGACCAGCATGCCCGCGATCATCGTCGAAGCGAGCAGCGTTTCCCTGAATTTGATTTTCGACATTTGCGTCCCCTTGTGTGTCGCGTAGGTGCACCGGGCGCAGTTTCGCCCCCCACCCATCTGAAACCTGTTTATGTCGAGGGTTTAACGGCGCGCAAGCAGAGCCACTCCCGACGGGACATTCTTGGCACGGCCTGTAACTTTTCAGCCACAGTCTTGCCGCGGCGCTCGGGAGCCCATAACCTTCCCTCAGGCGGAGGGTGTAATGAAGCGTGACAGCAGGATCGCGGCTTTTATGGCGCTGGCGGCGCTCGCTCCGGCGGCGGCCGTGGCCAAGCCGAAGGCTCAGGACGCTCGCAGCAACGCCCTCATTCAGGCTCTCGCCGCCTGCCGCGGCGTCGCCGACGAGAAAGCGCGGCTCGGCTGCTACGACCAGGCGAGCGCCCGCCTCGCCGAGGCGGTCGACAAGAAGGAGCTGGTCGTCCTCGACCGCCAGGAGATTCAGGAGACCCGCCGCTCCCTGTTCGGCTTCAGCGTTCCCAACATCCCCCTCTTCCGGGGTGAAGGCGGCGGCGACAGCGGCCAGCTCGAGACCGTCATCGCCGGCGCCAGCCGGCTCGAAGGGGGCAAATGGCAGATCAGGCTCGAAGACGGGGCGATCTGGCAGACCAACGAGACCCGGCTGAACCTCTCCGACCCGCGCCCAGGCCAGAAGATCGTCATCCAGCGCGGAACCCTCGGCAATTACTTCCTGCGAATCAACGGCCAGCGCGGGATCCGCGGACGGCGGGTGGCTTAGGCGGGCTTGAGCCGGGCAGGCGGCGCCTTCACTTTCGCGCCGCGATCCACCCGTCCACCTCGCGCTCGAGGATGGAGAGCGGCAGCGATCCCGATCCGATCAGGAGGTCGTGGAACGCCTTGATGTCGAACTTCGCTCCGAGCTCGCGCTCCGCCTTCCGGCGAAGCTCCATGATCTTGAGCATTCCGATCTTGTAGCCGGTCGCCTGGCCGGGAAGCGTGATGTAGCGGCGGACCTCCGAGCGGGCCTGGTCGGGCGAGGCCCGGCCGGTCGCGACCATATATTCGACGGCGCGGTCCTCGGTCCAACCCTTGGCATGGATGCCGGTGTCGACGACCAGCCGGGCGGCCCGGAACAGCTCCGCCTCGAGCCGCATGAAGTCGCTGGCGATGTCGGGATAGGCGCCCATCTCCTTGCACAAAGCCTCGGCATAGAGCGCCCAGCCCTCCCCGAACGCGACGTAGCGCGCCGACTGGCGGAACTTCGGGCCCGATTTCTGGCGGACCTGGATGTCGCCCTGCATGACGTGGCCGGGGACGCCCTCGTGGCACATCAGGTCGGGAATGGCGTCGACGGCCGGGCCGCTGTTGTCTCCGAGCAGGTGGACATAGACGCGTCCCGGCCGGGCTCCGTCCGGGCTGGGCGCCGCGGCATGGGCGGCGCCCCCGGCGACCTCGCTGAACGACGGCTCGCGCACGACCTCGATCCGGTGCGCGGGCAGCTGGTTGAAATATTTCGGCAATAGCGTGCGGTTCCGGGCGATCGCCGCATTGGCCTTGCTCAGATAGTCGGCTCGAAGCGAGTCCGTCCAGGGCCGGGGCGGATTGCGGCGCTCGCGGTCGGCATAATAAGCCGCGCGGTCCTTGAATCCGGCCTTCCTCGCCAACGCGTCCTGCGCGTCCTCGATCCGCTCGACCTCGCTCAGCCCGATCCGGTGGATTTCTTCGGCCGTGAGGTCGGTGGTGGTGTTGAGCTTCAGCGCCGCGGCATACCAGTCCGCCCCGCCCGGGAGCGAGATGGCGCCGACCCGGCCGCTCGGCGCCGCCGGCAGGGCGGCCTCGCCCCAGGCGATCACCCGCCCGTAAGCGGGCCTGATCGTGAGCAACGCGGCGCGGGTCTCGTCGAGCAGCGCCTCGGCCTCGGCCGGAGTGACCTTCCCGCCCGACCGGAGCTTGCCGATCTTGGCCTGCGCGTCGGCCCAGAGCGGCGATGCCGGTCCCTCCTCGAACGGGGCGCCCTTGATCAGCGCCCGGCTGCCGGCGATCAGCCGCTCGACCTGGAACCGCGGCGCGCGCACGCCCATCGCGTCCGACGCGCGGCTCTGGGCGATGCCCTCGTCCAGCACGGCCGGCAGCGCCCGCAGCCGCGCCGCATAGGCCCGCATGTCGGACGCGTCCTGGACATTGTGGGTGTTGATCAGGAAGTCGGGAAGCCGCGAATGGACCGAGTAGAGGAAGGAATAGAAAGCCGGGCTATAGCGCCGGAAGCGGTAGCTCAGCTCGGCCCGCTCCAGCTCCAGCGCCCAGATGTCGTAATTGGTCCGCGCGGTCGGCGACAGCTTCGCCCGGTCGAAGCGCGCCTTCATCCGCCCGACGCTTGCCCGCCGCCATTCCAGCCGGCGAAGCTGGGCCGCATCGCTGATGTCGTCGAGCCGGTCCATCCCCTCCTTCCTGCCCAGCTGCGTGGCGAGCTGCGGCCGCTCCCGAAGCTCCTCGGCGAACTCGGCATCGAGGGAGGCGTAGAGGCGAGCGTCTTCGGTTTGGGCGGGGGCGGCCTGAGGCGGCTGCGCCTGGGCGGCGGGAATCAACGACGCGGTGGCCATGAGCGCGGCGATAAGCCAGGAGGTTCTACGCATGTTTGCCTTTCCCTAGTCTTGAGCTGCTAGCCAGATGGAGTGAGGGGGGAGCTCTATCGCCGAGCGGAGCGCATCCGCCCAGGCTCGGGCTTCGATCCCTGGAACTGCCGCGGGCCCTCGTCTCAATGCTTCTATTTTAATGCTTCTTTGGAAGTTCGTTGATCCGGTTGCGAAGGGCGAGGGCGCGAAACTCGATCGCCACGACAGCGGCGCTAGTGAGCAGGAGAGCCATGATGGCTCGCTTTTGCCCTGGGTTGAGAGTTGCCGCGCCGGCCTTGAGCGCGTCGACGTCGACCGACGCCAGCGGGCTCGCAAGATAGAGTGCAATGGCCGCCGCCAGCAGTAGCACCGTCAAGGCCGCCATCCAGCGAAGCTCCCGTATCGACCCGTCCGCCTTCTGCCTGGTGGACGGGCGGGAACGATCGATGCTCGGCAGCGTGAAGAGGCCTCCAATCACGGTCCTTGCTGCCGCAAAAGTGACTCCCAGCCCCAGCACCGCGCCGAAAATGCCCTTTAGGTGTATCGCGATGGTGGTGAGCAACTCGTCCAAATCAATCACCCAAGTTTGTCGACCTAAACCGGTCCCCAATCGCCTTCAGTGTCCGGGGCTCGATAAACTCATAGTCGGCTGGGATTTCGCCATCGTCGAAATAGATTTTGGATAGATCCACCATTTTTCGCTCGAGATTGCGTATCTCTCCCTTTTCAAACAGATCGACCCTAGAGAGCTCGATCGCTTGCGCGAAGTTCTGGGCGCCCGACCTGATCCCGCGCTTACTGGTAGCGATGCCGCCGCCGATGAAGAAGGCGATATCGCCGCCGAGCACCGACATGCAGGCGTGAACCGAGTTGATGGCGACGCCGCCAGCGACACTGAGCATCGGGTAACCGCCCATGTCCATCTCGATATAGTGCTTGCGCGCCGCGGCCACCTGATTCGTGTCAATCCGTCCATTGGCGGTACCGAAAGCCGGCGACTGGCCGGGATAGATGATATCGACCCCGCTCATCGCCAGCATCTGAACGAAGCCGTTCGGCCCAAGCGCATTGGCAAGCGCGTATTTCAGCACCGGATAGCAGGTGATGATGGGCTGCCTGTAGGCTTCGAATTCGTCCGCGCGGATTGCCTGGACCGTGGATAGGCCATCAAGATTACCATCGACCTTCACCACCCATGGACCGTCCGCCGCGGCGGCCTCGTGGACTTTTGCAAGCCGCTCATAGATCGGGCGGATTACGCGCTGGGGGCCGGAGAGATTGGCGGAGAAGCGGCAGACTCGCCCCTTTGACATATCGATGGCCAATTGCGACAGCGACTCGAGCAGGCCGATGCGCGGATCGCCGCTGAGCTGGAGGTCCCGGGTGTCGAGCTCGACGATTTCACAGCCGCCATCGAAGGCGCTGCGGACCATCGCATAATAATCCTCGTCTGAAAGGCAGCTGCGCGGCTTTAGACTGAAGGCGAGCAGCGGACGATCGGCAGGCAGCTTGAATGCGGCCCGGATCGCGTGGCGATCATGGCTTCGGGTTCGATAGACCTTTTCGATGTCGTTGCGAAGATCGCCGAAGTCGATCGATCGGACAATCACCCCACCGACCACTTTGCTGAAGCGGCGCATATATACATCGCTAACCAGCATATGGACGAGACGCTGAAGACCATAGGCCGGGTCGGCGAACAGGCTGACGTCGAGATCGAGCCGGAACCCGTATAGGCCTTTTTCGACCTCTTCATCTTTGCGGTCGTCATGGCATGCCGCAGCTGCCGCGGCGCGGTCTTTGAACGCGCTGAACGCCTTCTCGCTCGGGAAGATGCTTTGGTGAAAGTCGCTAAAGGTGCCGACCAGCAGGTCCCGACCGACCTGATCGATAAACCCCAAGAACAGGGCGTCGAAATCTTCCGGCGCCTTTTCCGAGAGCCGATAGGCAGCATGGACGACGACCTTGCTCATGCGGCCGCGCTGACAAGCCTGAAATGCAGGATGCTTAGCGAATCCTCGGGGCCGAGCGCAGGGTAGAAGCTCTCCAGCGCTTGGCGAAGCGCCTCGAGATCGGCGAACCCGTCGAGGCGCGCATCCTCTTCATCCAGCTGCGAGTACCGCTTGAGCACGACCTGGATCACTTCGACCGGAATCGTCTTGTCGCCCGCAACCAGCAGCGTTGGGCCGACATGGTCTGCCTTGGTGCCCAGGCGGATCGTCGAGCGCTTGCTTCCCGATGCGACCAAATCGAGATAGGCCCGCTTCAGGATAAGCCGCCTCATCGACTGGTGAGCTCGACTTTGAAGCCGAGCACCGGCGCCTCCTCGTCGCTAGCGATGTTGAGAATCCGGCGCGCCTCCCTGATCGCTTCGTCGAGCGAACCACTCTCTGGCAACACCGAAAGCCAATGCACAAGCTTGAAGAAATTCTCGATACTGTCGGCTTCGACGACGTCGACAATCTCGCCCCATAGCGCAGCCTCGCGGTCGCTGTAGCCGCGACGAAGTTCGACGCCCCTGCCGGGGCGCACGTGTATACTGGTATATTGACGTCCCTGTTTTCGAAGCTCCCACGTCTTCTTTCCGGAGCAGAACCAGGCAAAGGGGTTGCTCGACAATGGCACGAACAGTCGATCAGGAACCTTTTTCGATGGCTCGCCTGATGGACTCGGGCCTCGGGGCGTCACTGAGGTCGGCATAATAATATCCTGGCACGGTTCGATCGGTAAGCTCAATTGCGATCCCTTGGTTGAGAACGCCGTCGCGGAGCCAGGCAGAGAGAGGCACGGGAACATAGCCCGAACGAGATAGGAAATCTTCCGCCCTTCCGCAACAGGCTGCATGAAGCTTCCTCGCGCTCATGCGCCGGCTCACCTCAACCACCCTGGCCGGCGGCCAGCGATAGTTTCGAGCGACAATTAGCGCGTGCCGAGCCAGGATATCGCCCAACCCCCGGCCTTGCCGTCTTGCGCGGATCGCAAAGCGCTTCGCCGCCGCGATCGGGATCGACTTCACTACATCGCCCAGACCCATGGCAGCGTAGCCAGCCCCCAACATGGGCCGGCCGAACACCGCGCGGCCACGAAAATGGGTATGGAAATACTCACCAATCTGCGCGACACCGGCCAACGAACGCGACCCTTCCTCGTCCAGCTCATAGAGGCAAATCAGCATCCCGTGCCTCGCGTCCCGTTGAGGATGACTCCTCGCAAGCAAACGGCGCGCCGCGCTGATTTCGGCATCGCCGACAGCGACCTCAACGCAATAGGGCACGCCGTCGTGAGTAATCGATACCGAGTAGCGCGGCCAAAGCTTGGCCATCCGGCCTTTGGCCAGGTCTTGGGCGAAGATGGCAACCGGCCGCCCCTGCTTGAGGCGAACGAGCAGCTCGGTCGGCGGAACGGTGAATGAGCTACCGTAAGCAATTCGGAACGGGCTCCCCGGCAGCCCAAAGATGCGGAGCCGCCGGCGAGTAGCAAAAGTCTGCGCGCGAACCGGGAGCCTACGCCAAGTCAAAATCCCTCCTATGTTCAGCAATTTGACACGAAAGACTGGGAGTTGCGCAACTAGACCACGATTCCGCGCGAATCAATAAATCGGAGTCCCGAGCAGGCTCGTGGCCCTTCAGACCACGTTTATATGGGCAGGCTCTACCCCCGCCCCTCCGCTTTGACCGAAAGCTCCGCCGACGAATAAGCCTCCTGCCGTTTGACGCTCCAGTAGCGGAGCTCGTCGAGGGGGATGGGCTGGCCGGTGGCGGCGCAGCGGACGTGGTCGCCTGGGGTGAGGATCCGGAAGGTCCCCGGCATGTAATGGAGCCGCGCTTCGCGGCCCTTGTTCGACATCAGCATTCCCGGTTCGCCTCTTCCGTCATGCCGGACTTGATCCGGCATCCAGCTTTTTCTTCAGCTTCAACCATTGAAGAAGATGGCCCCCGGATCAAGTCCGGGGTGCCGAAAGCGCCTAAAGCAGCTTGGGCTGCTCGACCGTCACCTTCCCGTAAGCCGGACGCCGCGGCTTGTCGGCCGCGGCTCCGACCACCTCTGCGGCGACGTCGCCGTCGCTGAAGATCAGCTTGAGCCGCCCGGCCGCCCGCGCCCCGGCCGCTGAGATCAGGGTCTTGCCGTCCCGGTCCTCGATGCGGGCATAGCCGCGCTCCAGCGGCCGGTTGGGATGGGCGAGCTGGGCGACCCGCCAGAGCGCTTCCAGGCGCTCCGTCGCCCGGGCATGGCCCGCCTTGAGGAGGCCGGGCCGCAACGCCCCGGCCGACCGTTCGAGCGCGGCCCGGGCGTGGCTGAGCTCGGTCCGAAGGCCGCGCGGAAGCCGGTCGGACAGATCGTCGAGACGCTGGCGCTGGGGGGCAAGCAAGGCCTCGCGCTCCGGCCAGCGGCGGAGGCTCCCTTCCAGCTGCTCCCCCGAACGCTCGAGCGCGCGGCGCGCGCAGCGCTCGATCCGGAAGCCGAGCTCGCGAAGCTGGCCGAGCAGGTCGCCGCGGACCGGCACCGCCATCTCGGCCGCCGCGGTCGGGGTCGGCGCGCGGACGTCGGCGGCGAAGTCGCACAGCGAGGTGTCGGTCTCGTGGCCGACGGCGGAGATGGTCGGGATGGCGGAGCCGGCGACGGCCCTGACCACCTCCTCCTCGTTGAACGCCCACAGATCCTCGATCGAGCCTCCGCCCCGGGCGACGATCAGGAGGTCCGGCCGGGCGACCGTTCCGCCGGCCGGAAGGGCGTTGAAGCCGCGCACCGCGGCCGCGATCTGCGCCGCGGCGGTCTCCCCCTGGACCTGGACCGGCCAGACGATGACGTGGCACGGGCAGCGGTCGGCGAGGCGGTGGAGGATGTCGCGGATCACCGCCCCCGTCGGCGAGGTGACGACTCCGATCACCCGCGGCTGGAAGGGCAGCTTCTTCTTCCGTTCGGGGTCGAAAAGCCCCTCCGCCGCGAGCGCCCGGCGGCGCTTGTCCAGGAGGGTCATGAGCGCGCCCTGGCCGGCGAGCTCGAGCCGTTCGATGACGATCTGGTAGCGCGAGCGCCCGGGATAGGTGGTGAGCTTGCCGGTCGCGACGACCTCGATCCCGTCCTCGGGGCGGAAGGCGAGAGCGCCGGCGGTGACTTTCCAGAGCACCCCGTCGATCACCGCCTTCTCGTCCTTGAGGCAGAGGTAGCAATGGCCGGAGGCGGCGCGCTTCCAGCCGCTGATCTCGCCACGCACCCTGACGAACCCGAAGGCGTCCTCCACGGTGCGCTTCAGCCGCATCGACAGTTCGGACACGGAAAGGGCGGCCGCGTTGTCCCCCGGCCTTTCGGTTGCTAACAGCCCGGTTTCCGAAAGGGGGTCGTTTCTGTCCATGAATGTCCTGCTGCTTGGCTCGGGCGGACGCGAACATGCGCTCGCCTGGAAGCTCGCGCAATCCGAGCGCCTCGGCAAGCTGTTCGCCGCCCCGGGCAATCCCGGAATCGCCGAATTCGCCCAGATAGTGGCGATCGATCCCGCCGACCACCGCTCCACGGTCGATTTCTGCCTCAAGAATTCGATCGAGCTGATCGTCATCGGGCCGGAAGCGCCGCTCGTCGACGGCCTGGCCGACAATCTTCGCACCATGGGCTTTTGCGTCTTCGGGCCCAACCGGATCCCCGCCCGGCTCGAAGGCTCGAAGGGGTTCACCAAGGATCTGTGCGCGAGGCAGGGCATTCCGACCGCGCGCTACGTTCGAGCCTCCGAGAAGCTCGCCGCCGAGGCGGCCCTCGAGGATTTCACCGCGCCCCTGGTGGTCAAGGCCGACGGGCTCGCCGCCGGCAAGGGCGTGATCATCTGCGCTACCGTGGAGGAGGCCCGGGCGGCGCTCGACACGATGTTCGACGGGAGCTTCGGGGCGGCGGGGAGCGCGATCGTCATCGAGGAATTCCTCGAAGGGGAGGAAGCCAGCTTCTTCGCCTTGACCGACGGCACCACCGTGCTCCCGTTCGGATCCGCTCAGGACCACAAAAGGGTCGGCGACGGCGATACCGGCCCGAACACCGGGGGCATGGGCGCCTACAGCCCGGCCTCGATTCTGACCGCCGAGCTCGAGGCCCGGACGATGGCCGAGATCGTCCGGCCGACCGTCGAGGCCCTGGCCGCCCAGGGCACGCCTTATTCAGGCATCCTCTACGCGGGGCTGATGCTCACGGCGGAGGGACCCAAGCTGATCGAATATAACGTCCGCTTCGGCGATCCCGAATGCCAGGTGCTGATGATGCGGCTCGAAAGCGACCTGCTGGAGCTGATGTACGCGGTCGCCCGCGGCCGCCTCGCCGGGGCCGAGCCGCCCCGATTCTCCGAGGGCGCAGCGCTGACCGTGGTGATGGCGGCGAACGGCTATCCCGGCACTCCCGAGGCGGGCGGGCCGATCGAGGGGCTGGACCGGGCCGCCGGGCAAGGGGTGAGGATATTCCACGCCGGCACCGCGCTCGACGAGGGCCGGCTGGTCGCCCGCGGCGGCCGGGTCCTCAACGTCACCGCCTCCGGCCGATCGGTCGCCGAGGCGCGCGACCGGGCCTATGAGGCGGTGGGGCGGATCGGCTTTCCTTCCGGATTCTGCCGGAGCGACATAGGCTGGCGGGAAATCGAACGCGCCGGCGGGAGCGAGTGATGGCGGCGGACCCGGACCTTGCCGCCGTGGCCCGGGACGCGGCGTGGCTTCCGCACCGCTACGACGAGAGCCAGGATGCGATCCACTTCCTGCACCTGCCCCGCGAGGCCCACCGCGCCCTCACCTTCGTCACCGACGATTATCTCCCGGCCGACGCTCCGAGGCTCGTGCTGAGGGCGCGCGATGTCGCGCCTCTGGCCGGGCCGCCCGCGCCGCTGCACTTCATCTTCCATTCGGCCTATTGCTGCTCCACCGTCCTCGCCCGCGCCGTGGACGTCGAAGGCACCTCGATGGGCCTTAAAGAACCCATGATTCTCAATGACATGACCGGATGGCGCAGGCGCGGCGGAGACCCTCGTCAATTGGGTGCAACGCTGGAAACGGTCCTCACCCTGCTCGCCCGGCCCTTCGCGCCCGGAGAGGCGATCGTTGTGAAGCCCTCCAACATCCTCAACAGCCTCGCCCCGGCGATGCTCGCGCTCCGGCCCCAATCCAACGCGCTCCTCCTCCACGCGCCGCTCCCCGATTTCCTGCGCTCGATCGCGAGGAAGGGCCTGTGGGGCCGGCGCTGGGTGCGCGAGCTGTTCATCGGCCAGCTGCGCGACGGGATCGTCGACCTCGGGCTCGGTGAGCAGCATTATCTCGACCTCACCGACCTCCAGGTCGCCGCCGCGGGCTGGCTCGCCCAGCACGACGTCTTCGCCCGGCTGGTCGAAAGGTTCGGGCCGGAGCGGGTGCGGACGCTCGACAGCGCCACCCTTGTCGCCCGGCCCCGCGAAACGATGGCCGGGCTTTCGGACCTGTTCCGCCTCGGCCTCGACGGCCAGGCGATCGATCGGGTCCTTGCCGGCCCGGCGTTCACCAGCCACTCCAAGTCCAATGCGGGCTTCGGCGCGGCCGACCGCCTTGCCGAGCAGCGCGACGCCGCCGAGACGCACGCCGATGAGATCGAGAAGGTGGCGATCTGGGCCGAGGCCGTCGCGGCCGCGGCCGGGGTCTCGCTGACGCTTGAGGCGCCCCTGCTGTAAATTCGGTACCGGACAGCGATTTTCGCCCCGCGGGGGCGCTTGCCCTCCTCGTCGGACCCGCTAGGCTGGCCTCTGCATCGAGGAGGGCGCGGATGAGGCATTTCCTGATATCGGCCTTGGCAACGACACTGGGCGCCTGCGCCTCCCACGCCCCGCCGCCGCCGCCTGAGCCCATGGCCTACGAGCCGTCCCCAATGCCGCCGCCGCCGCCGCCGCCGGTCCCGATGCCGATGCCGACGCAGGGGCTCCTCGGTAACAATTTGGCCGGACTGCCCAATCTGGCTGCCATGGCTCCGGAGGAGCGGGAACGCTATCAGGCGCTTCAGGCCAATCCGGTCAAGCGCGTCGCCGAAGCGCCCGTCAGCACCTTCTCGGTCGACGTCGACACCGGCAGCTACGCCAATGTTCGCCGCTTCCTGACCGCGGGTCTGATGCCGCCGGCCGACGCGGTGCGGGTCGAGGAGATGCTGAACTATTTCCGTTACGACTATCCGTTGCCGACCGACCGGAGCCGGCCCTTCTCGGTTCGGACCGATGTCTCGACCACGCCGTGGAACCCCAATAGCCGGCTGCTTCGAATCGGCCTTCGCGGCTACGACCTCGCCCGGCGCGAGCGCCCCGCGGCGAACCTCGTTTTCCTGGTCGACACGTCCGGATCGATGAATGAACCGGACAAGCTGCCGCTGGTCAAGGCGGCCCTGTCGCTGCTCGCCGACCAATTGCAGCCGAACGACCGGGTCTCGATCGTCGCTTATGCGGGCTCGGCGGGCCTGGTTCTGCCGCCGACCGGCGACCCCGCCAAGATCAAGGCCGCTCTGTCCCAGTTCGAAGCGGGCGGCTCGACCGCCGGCGGCCAGGGCCTCGAGCTCGCCTACGCCACCGCCCGGGCAACGCGGGTCGAGGACGGAATCAACCGGATCATCCTCGCCACCGACGGCGATTTCAACGTCGGCATCTCGGACACGCGGCAGATATTGGACATGGTCCGCCGCAACCGCGACGACGGCATCACTCTGACCACGCTCGGTTTCGGCGAGGGCAATTACAACGAAGCGATGATGGAGCAGGTCGCCGACGCCGGGAACGGAAATTACGCCTACATAGACAGCGCCATGGAAGCCCAGAAGGTCCTCGACCAGGAGCTCAGCTCGACCCTCTTCACCATCGCCAAGGACGTCAAGATCCAGGTCGAGTTCAACCCGGCCGTCGTCTCCGAATATCGCCTGATCGGCTATGAGAACCGGCTTCTGCGCGAGGAGGATTTCAGCAACGATGCGGTCGATGCCGGCGATATCGGCGCCGGGCACATGGTCACCGCCTTGTACGAGATCGTGCCCGTAGGATTGCAGGGGTGGCTCGGCGAGCGCCGCTACGAGGCCAACCGGCCGCAAGCGCCCGCCCGTCCCACCGGGGAGCTCGCCTTTGTCCAGCTCCGCTACAAATTGCCGAACGAAGACAGTTCGCGCCTGATCCAGCAGGCGATTCCGGCCTCGTCGATCGCCGCCGCCCGGGCGCCGGCCGGCGACATGGCCTTCGCCGCCGCGGTCGCGGCCTACGGCCAGAAGCTGAAGGGCGACGAACGAGTCGGCCGCTTCGGCTGGGACGAGATCGTCCGGCTCGCCGGGCCCGTGCAGGATTACTGGCGGCAGGAATTCCTGAAGCTGGTCGGCCTGGCCTCCGCCCGGCAGCCGCCGCCGGCCGCGACTCAATAGCTTGCCCGACGCGCGATTTAGAGAAAGGGAGGGGTGATGCCGCCCATCCTCAAAGCGATTCTCGGTCTCCTCCTGGCGCTCGTCGCGGGCTGGACCTGGCACGCGCCGCTCGGCCAGGGCGAGCGGCTGATCGACCGCCTCCAGCGCGAGGCCGAGCAAGCGGTCGAGAAGTCGGAGCTGCCCGGCATAACGGTGCGGCTCTCCCGCGACCCGCTTGCCCGGAGCGCGACCCTGAGCGGCCGGGCCAACGATCTCCAGCGCGAGGGTCTCGGCAGCCAGAAGGGCGTGAGCGACTATGTCCGCGACGTCGACGGCCTGGCCGACGTTCGCTGGGCGGACGAACCCCGATCCGGGCGAAGGATCATGCCGCTTCTCCTCGAGACCCTTGGCGTGGCCGCGCTCGCTTATTTCATCGGCCTCGGCCTCGGCTGGCTCCTCTGGGGCCGCCGGCGGCGCGAGGGCTTCGCCTGATTCGAAGAAGGACCTGACCCGATATGTGGACCGTCGTTCAAGACAATCTCATCCTGATCGTCGTCGCTTTGCTGATCGGCCTCGGGGTCGCGCTCTGGGCCTTCCGCAGGAGCGGGAGCGGAGCCGACCTCCCGGACCGCCGGACCGACGGGCCGGAGCGCAACGGACTTCAGGACGAATTCGCCGCCGCCACCCAGGATGTCGCCGGCGAGATTTTGGGAGTCGACGCGCACCCCGCCATCCCCGGCCCCAGCGGCCCGCCCGACAATCTCCGGCTGCTCAAGGGGGTCGGGCCCAAGATGGCCGCGCAGCTCAACGAATTCGGAATCACCCGGTTCGACCAGCTCGCCGGGCTCACCGAGACCGAGGTCGCCTTGCTCGACAAGAGGATGGGCGCCTTCGAGGGCCGCATTGCCCGGGACCGGCTCGTCGAGCAGGCCTGCTATCTCGAGCGGGGGGACAAAGACGGCTTCGAGGCGAAGTTCGGGAAGCTCGGGGGCGCCTAATTCCTCCCCGAGATTTCTCGGGGAGGGGGACCGCGCGCAGCGCGGTGGAGGGGTCGCGGAGTCGGAAAGGCCCCTCCACCATGCTTCGCATGGTCTCCCTCCCCCGGAAATCCGGGGGAGGATTTCAGGAATCACCCTCCCCGCCTCTTCCTCACCACTTCGGTGGCGAGCAATTTGTCGATCTTGAAGCCGTCCATGTCGACGATCTCGAACTGCCAGCCGCCGAAGGTGAAGCGCTCACCCACTTCCGGGATGTGCTTGAGGACCGACAAGGCGAAACCCGCGGTCGTCGCATAGTCGCGGTCTTCGGGAAGGCCGATTCCCAGCCGGTCGGACAGGGCGTCGGCGGAAAGCGAGCCGGAAACCCACCAGCTTCCGTCCTCGCGCTCGACCAAAGGCGCTTCCGGCCCCCCGTCGAACCCGCCGGCGAGCACGCCGGAGATCGCGTTGAGCAGGTCGGCCGAGGTCACGATCCCTTCGAAATGGCCATATTCGTCGTGGACGAACGCCATCCGCGTCTCGCTTCCGCGGAGTACCGCCAGCGCGTCCATCGCGTCCATCTGGTCCGGCACGACCGGCGCCTCGCAGCTCAGAGCGCGCATGTCGAGCGGCCGGCCCTCGATCAGCGCGGCGAGGAGATCGCGGGCGCGGACGATGCCGATCAGCTTGTCGACCGAGCCCTCGGCGACGGGAATCCGGCTGTGCGGCGTCTCGAGCAGGGCCTGGCGGATCTCCTCGGTACCGGCGAGAGCGTCGATCCAGTCGACATCGGTGCGCGGAGTCATCACCTCCCGCGCCGGCCGGTCGGCGAGTCGAACGACGCCCGAGATGATCGCTCTTTCATATTCCTCGAGGACGCCGGCATGGTGAGCCTCGGCGACGACCAGGTGAAGCTCCTCGGCGGTGACCTTGTTGCTGTTGTCGCGGCGCATCCTGAGCAGGCGGAAGATCAGCGCGCTGGTGCGGTCGAGCAGCCAGACGAGGGGCGCCGTCGCCTTCGCGGTCCACAGCATCGGCGGGCCCATGAAGGCGGCGATCGGCTCGGGCGAGCGCAGCGCGAACTGCTTGGGGACGAGCTCGCCGATCACCAGCGAGGCGTAGGTGGTGAGGAAGATGACGACGACGAAGCCCAGCGTCGCCGCGGTGTCGGGCGCAAGGCCGAGCCGAGCCAGGCGCGCCCCGGCCGGCCCCCCCAGGCTGGCGCCCGAATAAGCGCCGGCGAGGATTCCGATCAGAGTGATCCCGATCTGCACCGTGGAAAGGAACCGGCCCGGGTCGGCGGCGAGGTCGAGGGCGGTCTGGGCGCCCCATCGGCCCGATTTCGCCATCGCGCGGAGGCGCGGCTTGCGCGACGAGACGATCGCCATCTCGGCCATCGCGAACACGCCGTTGAGCGCGATCAGCATCAGGATGACGACGACGTCGAACCAAGGGAATGGCGGCAAGGGGGGAACGGGCGGCATGGCGCCCGACGCTCTTAGCCGGGAAGCTTTCGTCGCCACAAGCGGTTCGTAGAAGGGGCCGTCATTGCGAGGAGCGACGCGACGAAGCTACGCTCGCAATGACGTCTAGCGACGCTCCCTGAAGAACGCCTTCAGCATCACCGCCGCTTCCACCTCGCCCATGCCCGAATAGACTTCGGGCGCGTGGTGGCAGGTCGGCTGGGCGAAGAGCCTGGGACCGTGAAGCACCGCGCCGCCCTTGGGGTCGGCGGCGGCGAAGTAAAGCCGCGACAGGCGCGCCAGCGCCATCGCTCCGGCGCACATCGCGCAGGGTTCGAGGGTCACCCACAGATCGCACCCGTCGAGCCGCGGGCTTCCGAGCGCGGCGGCGGCGGCGCGCATCGCCACCATCTCGGCATGGGCGGTGGGGTCGTTGTCGAGGCGCATCCGGTTGCGGCCGGTCGCGATCACCGTCCCGGCCCGGGCCACCACCGCCCCAACCGGCACCTCGCCGGCGGCGGCGGCTTCCCTCGCCTCATCGAGCGCCTGGCGCATCGGTTCGGAAAAAGCCGCGGTCATGCCGCCGTCATTGCCAGATCGAAGCGACGAAATGACCCTATTGCTGGTTGGTCTGCGTGTTGCCGCCGCCGACTTCGACTCTGGGGACCTCGATCTGGACGTTGGTGGTACCGACCGTCACCGGATTCACCTTCACCTCGAACTTCGGCGCCTGGGCGTTCTGCGTCTGGTTGAGGTCGAGCAGGCCGAGCCACACGGCGCCGATGGCGAGCAGGACGATGAGGGCGACGAGCAACAGGACAGCGCGTAACATGGATCAGCTTCCTCCTTGGCCCTTGGCTACGCTATTCCGTCGCCGGTCCGCAACGCCCTTTCGCGGCGGCCGCCGGCAGCTTCAGGTTGACGAAAGCGCCCTGCGCCGCTATCCGCCCCGGCTTTCCGGGACCGTCTTACGGACCCGCTTCAAGCCAGGACGAGAGATCATGTCGCGCATTTGCGAGCTGACCGGCAAGGGCCGGCAGGTGGGCCACAACGTTTCCCACGCCAACAACAAGACCAAGCGCACCTTCCTGCCCAATCTGCAGAACGTGACCCTGATCAGCGAGTCGCTCGGGCGCGGGATCAAGCTGCGCGTGTCGATGAACGGCCTGAGGTCGGTCGAGCATGTCGGCGGCCTCGACAACTGGCTTTTGAAGTCGAAGGACGACAGCCTGAGCCTCAAGGCGCGCCGGCTGAAGCGCGAGATCGCCAAGAAGCAGCAGGGCGAGGCGGCGACCGCGGCTTGACGCCGTCCCGGCGCAGGCTGGGATCCCAGGTCGATAGAGGCACCGGCGCCTTCCCGCCCGGATCGCGGCCTTCGCCGCGATGACGGCTGATTCGCTCACTCCACGAGGGCGAATTTCATCAGCAGGGTCCGCTGGAGCGGATTGTAATTGTCGTCCGACGCGATCCACAGGATCGTTCGTCCGCCTTCGCGGGTCACGCTCAGCGCCTCGAGATTGTCGCGGGTCACGCTGCCCTCGAACGAAGCGGCCTCGTCGCCGGCGATCAGCGCGCCTTCGGCAAGCGTCGGCAGGGTCGCGAAGGTGAGCTTCGCGGTGAAGCGCTCGAACAGGCTGACGCGGCGGTTGAGAAGCGCCAGCCTCCCGTCGGGAAGGAGCGCCGCGTCGGTGATCCGATAGCCTTCGGGCGGGCGGTAGCGAAGTCGAAGTGCCGGCGTGCCGGCCACCGCCGGATCGCCGGCGAAGAGGATGGCCTCGCTGTCGCCGCCGCGCCCTTCCGCGAAAACCAGGAACCGGCCGTCGGGGAGGCGCGCCATCGCCTCCGGCCCGGAATTGTCGTTCCATTCGCGCATGGCCGGCGGGGCGGCCGAGGAGCGGCGCCGGAAGCTCCGCGCGTCGTAACGCCAGATAGAATTGAACTGCTCGTAGCCGACCCACGCTTCGCCGCGGTGGACAACGAGCGATTCCACGTCGCGGTTGGACTTGTCGGCGGGCGGACCGGGTCCCTCTCCGATCATGGCGATCTCGGCGCGCGCCGTATCGGCTCCTCGCGGCAGCGGCACGCGGATGCGCCACCCGGCATCGCTGATGGCCAGAAGCTCCGCGGTCTCGACATGAAGCGCCGAAATGCCGCCGAAACGCGCGTCGTTGCTCGTCATCTCCCAGGCCCCGCGGAAATCGAGCCGGCCGAGCCGGTGGAGGCGTGGATCGTCCTCGTCGAGCGCAAGCGGCGTGAACTGGACGAAGCTGACGGGCGGGGGCGGCTCGCGATGCTGCATCGCCGGCGGGGCGAAGGTCGCCAGGAGGAAAAGCGCCGCGAGGAGGAAGGGGATGCGCACGCGGGCTAGCGCGCTCCGCGCCGATGGCGGGCCCCGGCCGGCGTCGTGCCGCCTCCCCCAATCACCGAAAGCCCGCGTCGCCGCATCCCCTCCTCCATTCGCCGTCCGTGGCGCCAAAGCATCGTTTTACCGCAAAAATGCAACACCCGCTCCGACCGGGCGTTGAGCAGGGCGAAGCGGGGTGGCCTTGTGGAGTATGTGTCATGAACAAGATTCTTCTTTCGATGGCCGCCATCGGCGCCATCGCCGTCGCGGCCCCCGCCGCCGCGCAATCCGGCTACGGGAATAACGGCTATCAGAACGATTACGGGACCAACGCCAATTTCGGCGGCGCCATGGGCATCTCCAACCGGATCGCCCAGCTCGACGCGCGCCTCCAGGCCGGCATCCAGGCGGGTGAGATCGACCGTGTCGAAGCGCGGAGCCTGCGCATGCAGATCCGCCAGCTCCAGCGGCTCGAGCGGCAGTACAGCTATAACGGCCTCACCCAGATGGAACGCCAAGACCTCCAGCAGCGTCTGCGCACGCTTCGCCAGGACATCCGAATGGCCGACAACGGCCGCTACGACCGCGACACGCGGTTCGGCAACTGGAACGACCGCGATTACGATAATGGCGCCTATACGGGCCGCGGCGGCCCCTACGAGCAGCCCTACGACACCTATTGCGAAACCAGCAATCGCGGCGGCATCGGCGGCCTGATCGAAGGCGTCCTCGGCCGCAACGACAATGCTTGCGGCCTCCGGGTCGGCGCTCGCGCCTCGAGCAATCTCTATTCGGTGCCTTCGCAATACCGGTACCGGTTCAGGGACGGCAACGGCGTCTATTACCGCTCCGACGGCCGTAACATCTACCAGATCGACGCCCGCAGCCAGACGGTGCTCCGGGTCTACGACATGGACTAAGCGTCTCACGCCAAGGCGACAGACGCGAGAAAGGCGCTCCGGCTCCGGCCGGGGCGCCTTTTTTTCAACGCGCCGCAAAAAACCCGTCGCGACCCGCACAAACTCTCCCGCTTTCGGCGGGAAAGCGCCTAGAGCGCGTCGGCCGCGATGTAGACGAAGGCCTCGGCACCCGATTCCAGACGCACCCGGACACGCTCGATCGGCCCCGCCTCGTAACGGTCCGCGGCTTCGATCTCTGCGGAGGTCAGTTCGAACAGGATGCCCGGGATTCGGTCCGCCCGATTCCCGCTGGGGCGGGCGATCGTGTGGACCGCCGACCCGCTGGTCGCGATGACGTGTCGATCCGTGATGGCCATCGGCGACAAGGCAAAGCCGGCAAGCGCATCGGGCCGCCCGTCGAGCCGGCGGCCGAAGGTGGCGAGCTGCACATTTTCCTGCTGCAACGTGCCGTAGGAAAAGAGCGGGATTGCGCCCTGATCGATCATTTCCGCCCCTTTCTGTAGCCGCGACTCGCCCCCATGCAAAATAAAGGCTGACGCAAACCCTTAAGTCCGTTAAATAGTTGAAGAATCTGTAGAGCTTAGGGGATCGGGGATGAAGCGCTGGCGTTTTGGAACGGCATTGGCCCTCGTCGCGATGCTGTCCTCTTGCGGAGGAGGCGGCGGCGGTGGCGGCGGCGGCGGCGGCGGAGGCCCGCCGACCGGATCGGTCCCCCCTCCCCCTCCCCCGCCGACGGCAACCGCCTGCTCGCTCAAAGCTCGGCAGGACTGGGCCGCGGCGCAATTGCGCGAATGGTATCTGTTCCCCGAGACCCTCCCGGCCAGTCTCAATCCCAGCGCCTATCCGACCGTCGAGGATTATATCGATGCGCTGACCGCGACCGCGCGGGCGCAAAGGCGCGACCGATTCTTCACCTATCTGACCTCGATCAAGGAGGAGAATGCCTTCTTCAATTCGGGGTCGAGCGCGGGCTTCGGAATCCGCTTCTCCTACGACACCGCCCAGAACCGGGTCTTCGTCATCGAAGCCTATGAGGGCGCGCCCGCGCTCGCGGCGGGTATCGACCGCGGCACCGAGCTCCTGGCGATCGGAACCAGCGCCGCCAATCTCAAGACTGTCAGCGAGCTCCTCGCCTCCGGCGGCCCGCAAGCCGTCAGCGATGCGCTCGGACCGCCGGACCCCGGGGTCACCCGGGTTCTTCGCATTTCCAATTCGGCCGGCACCCGCGAGATCAGCGTGACCAAAGCGGATTACGAGCTGACCCCGGTCTCCAGCCGATACGGCGCCAAGATCATCGACGATGGCGGCCGCAAGGCCGGCTACGTCAACCTGCGCACCTTCATCAACACCGCGGATCCGGCGCTTCGCCAGGCCTTCGCCAGCTTCAAGGCGGCGGGCGTGACCGACATCATCGTCGACGTGCGCTACAATGGCGGCGGGCTCGTCTCGATCGCCGAGCTGATCGGCGACCTGATGGGGGCCAACCGCTCGACGACCGACGTCTTCAGCTTCACGACCTTCCGGCCGGAGAAATCGTCGTACAACGAGACCCGCTTCTTCAAGCCGCAGCCGCAGTCGATCGCTCCGACGCGTATCGCCTTCATCGGCACCCACAGCTCGGCCTCGGCGAGCGAACTGATCATCAACGCCTTCATCCCTTATTATCACAAGAACGAGGCGCTGGTCGGGACCAACACCTACGGCAAGCCGGTCGGCCAGATCGCGCTCGACCAGGCGGCGTGCGACGACCGGCTCCGGGTGGTCGCTTTCAAGACCGAGAATGCGGCGCGCCAGGGCGATTATTATGACGGCCTGGCGAGCAAGGTCGAAGCGAGCTGCGCGGCGGGCGACGACTTCACCCGCCAGCTCGGCGATCCGCAGGAAGCCTCGACCCGGGCGGCCCTGGACTTCCTCGCCGGACGGGCATGCACGCCGATTACCGCGTCCGCCGGCGGGGGAATCACCGCCCAGGCGGTAAAAGGCAAGCGCGAGCCGCTCGTCCCGGACCGGCCGAGCGTGGTGCAGCGCGAGGCGCCGGGCACGTTCTGAGCCGGAAGCTTCATAAGTTTCAGCTTCCCCGGCACTGAAGCTTCCGCCGCGTCTGGCTTCCCCCTGGGCCCGGGTCCGGTCGGAAAGTGAGGTCGGCCGCTCCTGTCCGCCTCGGCGGAGCGCGTCTTCGCGAGAGACCGCGGCCCGTGTCGAGCAGGGCCGGGCGCGCGCAGCCCGGAACCGCGCGTTTCGCGGATCGGCTCATCTACTCGTGAGACCAGGGTCGGTGCGGCCTATCTCCTTCAAGACGGATGAACCTTACCTGTGGAGGCCGTTCAGGCTGGCCTCACCGCAAAGCGCGCTGGGTGGCGGGCAAGCGTTGGGGAGCGCCCGAACAGGAGCATCGACATGAACAAGATCATCTTCATCGCCTTGACCGCGACTTCGGCCATCGCGGTCGCCGCACCCGCCTCCGCCCAGTCCGGCGGCTATCGCGGCAACGGCTACGGCGCCAACAACAATATGGAAGTCCGCGCCGACCAGCTGCAGATGCGGCTCCAGGCCGGGATCCGAAGCGGCGCCATCACCCGCGCCGAAGCCATGCCGCTGCGCGAGCAGCTGCGCGAGCTGACCCGCCTGGAGACGCTGTACGCCCGCGACGGCATCAACGGCCGCGAGCGCGCCGACTTGTCGCAGCGCATCAACTGGCTCCGCCAGGGAATCCGTATGGCGGAGCGCGGCGCCGACGGCCGCTACGGCCGCGACGACGATCGCTACGATCGTGACGACCGCTACGATCGTGACGGCCGCGACGACGGGCGCTACGGCCGCGGCGACGTCGACAGCCGCTACGACCGCAACAATGACGGCTGGGACGACCGCGACGGCGATCGCGACGGCCGCTGGGATGTCGACTCCCGCTACGATTCCAATCGCGACGGTTATGACGACCGCGACTACAATCGCGACGGCCGCTGGGACAACGACCAAGGCTACCAGCAGACGAACGATCGCGGAGTCGTGGGCCAGATCCTCGACCGGGTGACCGGCAATGGCGGCCTTCGCGTCGGACAGCGCGCCTCGTCCGATCTGGGCGGAGTGCCTTACGCCTATCGCACCCAATATCGGGACAGCGCCAACGTCTATTACCGTTCGGACGGGCGCAACATCTACCAGATCGACGCCCGTACCCAGACGGTGATTCGGGTCTATGCGATGAACAGATAGCTTCGCCAGGCTTGCCGATGAGAAGGGCGTCCCGGGAATTTCGGGGCGCCCTTTTCTTGCGCGCCGACCGTCGTTCCGGACTTGGTCGGGATGCATGAACACTGCCATCGCGGGAACCCGAACGACGACGCTCATGGATTCCGGCTTCCGCCGGAAGGACGGACGGGCCACAGATCGACGCGATGATTCGCGCGCTCGCCTGTCTGGCCTTCGCGGCCCTGGCTCTCGCCGGATGCAGGAATTCACCCCCGGCCGCCGACCCGGCCGCCTCCGACCAGGCGCGGGTCGAGGCGGCGCCCGCGCCCCTGCCCGACATCGTCCGCGTCCGCCTCGACACCGAAGCCGGCCCGATCGTCCTGGCTCTCGACCACAAAAGCGCGCCGGTCACGACCGCCAACTTCGTCCGCTACGTTGACGCGAAAAGGTTCGACGGCACCTTCTTCTACCGGGCGGCCCGGTCGAAAGGGGCGGAGACGCGGGGCTTCGTGCAGGGCGGAATCCGCCACAGTGCGCGGCGCGCCTTTCCGCCGATCGCGCACGAGCCGACCTCCGCGACGCGGATCAGGCATGTCGACGGCACGGTGTCGATGGCCCGGGCGGCTCCGGCGGGCGCCATGGGCGACTTCTTCATCATCGTCGGCGGGCCGATGCCGTCGATGGACTCGAAGCCGGGGTCGCCGGGCTTCGCGGCGTTCGGCCGGGTCGAATCGGGGATGGACGCCGTGCGCAAGCTGCTCGCCGCGCCGACCGTCCCCAACGCGGGGCGAGGCCCGATGCGGGGACAGATGATCGAGAAGCCCGTGCGGATCGTCAGCGCTCGCAGGATCGAGTGACGGGGCCCGCCACGCCCGTGACGGGCATCACGGGCGAAGCGGGGCGCTCGCTCTAGCGCGGACAAGTCTCTGCAGGCACGAGAAAGTCGAAAACGGACGAACGGAAGGGGACTTGCAATGAGGTGGACGGCGATCCTGGCCGCGGCGGCCGCATCGATTCCCGCTGTCGCGGCCGGCGAGGCGCCCCGGGTGGGTGCGCCGCTAGCGCAAGCCTGCGCGTCGCTGCCTGTGGCCGACGCCTGCGAAATCATCGCCGAAGCGACGCGGATGCTCGACCCAAGCTACAGGCCGAGGAAGGCCACCGACGGAGTCGCCGCCTTGCAAGCGCTCGGCTACAACGCGACCTACATCCCCGCCCGCGCCGGGGGACTGCAGGGCGTCACCGACGTCTTCCTGGCCAGCAAGCCCCGATCCAACCGTCTTTACATCGTCATCACCGGAACCGAGAGCAAGCGCGACTGGCTCGAAAATGCCAAGTTTCGAAGCTACACGTCGCGATTCAAGGATGGCCAGTTCTATGTCCCGCCGGGCCATGCCGGTTTTCGGCGGGGAATGCTCAACATCGTCAACGATGACGTGATCAGGATCAATGAATTCGATTCCGCCGCCCTCGACTGCTCGGGCCCGGATCGCAAGCGGAGCCGGATCTCGCAGCATATCTGCCGATATGGGCTGCCCCGAACGCGCGGAGCCGTCGAGACCGTAATCGTCGGCCACAGTCGAGGCGCCGGGATCGGCGTTGTAACGGCGACCGCCTTCTCCGGGCTGGAGATAGTCCGGCCGGTTCGCGGAGGACCGGCCGAAGTAAAGCGGCAAGCCCACTGGCCGCTCAGCGTCAAAGCCGTGATCGCCTTCGCCCCTCCCTATGCCGTCTATCGATCGACCGACCGGCAGCTAGGAGTCGAAGTACCCTCCGGAATGCTCGACCAATGGGAGATATTGAGCCGCGAAGGCCTTCCAGCCAAGACGATCTCGTTCGTGAACGAACAGGACATCGTCCCGCTGCTTTCTCTCGGGCTCGGCCGGCAATTCGGCCACAGGTTCCGGATCGACCGGCATGGCGGCGTCATCTACGAAGGGGGCGACTGGGGACCGGATTCCGACCTCAAGCGCGCGCATTCGTCCCACTTCTACTGCACGGACGTGCTTGCCGCGCTCGGCCGATCAGGCCGCTGCCCGGATCGCCCCGCCCCAATGGGCGGCGACGCGCCCTGACCGATCGCCGCGGCGGCTTGCCCGGCGCATTGAACCGCTCGGCGGCGAGCACGTTGAGGGGCTTACACCCCGATCAGGAGAATGCGCCATGGCCGACAAGAGCCTTGCCGACCTTGCCGAGAAGATGAAGGACATCGACTTCGCCATATTGTCCACGAAGACGGCGAGCGGCGCCGTCGCCGCCCGGCCGATGAGCAACAACCGCCAGGTCGACTATGACGGCGACAGCTTCTTCTTCACCTGCGACGAGACCGGGACGGTCGCCGATATCGAGGGCGACCCGCGGGTGGGCCTGGCCTACCAGGCCAAATCGGGAATGCTCGGGATGCGCCCCTTCTTCCTCACCATCGAAGGTCGGGCCGAGCTGATCCGCGACAAGGGCCGCTTCGCCGACCATTGGACGAAGGACCTCGATCGCTGGTTCAAGGACGGCATCGATACTCCGGGCCTGACCCTGATCAAGGTCGGGGCCCGGCGTCTCCATTACTGGGACGGTTATGACGAAGGCGAGCTCGCGCTGGCCGAGCGCGCGGACGCCTGACCTGGGAGCTATTATGAAATCGACCGTTCGTTCCGGTGCCTGGACCCTGGCGGTGCTGCTCGGCCTGGCGCTGGCCGGCGGAGCGCCGATGCCGTCCGCCGCGCCCGCTCTGGCCGCTCAAGCCCCGCAGCGAATCGGCGGGACCTGGGATCTCACTTGGAAGAACAGGCGCGGCGAGACGCGGCGCGGCTCGATGACGGTCGAGCAGCGCGGATCGCAGCTCTTCGCCACCGTCTATGATCGGGGCGGGGCCACCGCCACGGGCTCGATCTCGGGTTCAGCCTTCACG
>DASVPM010000059.1:0-3424 GCA_036382815.1 Allosphingosinicella sp. | reverse complement strand
CGGCTCATGGGCGAAGGCGTCGTAATTCTCCGCCTCCGCAGGGGCCGGCCCGAGGACGGAGGCGGCCGGACGCGCCGGCCCGGGTTCGCGCAGCGGCGGTGGAGGCGGGGACGGAGCGGCCGGCGCCGGTTCCGCGGCCGGCGGCGCCCGGCGCCCGGCCGGGGCCCGCGGCGACGCGGGCGGCTGCAGCCAGCTGTGCCGGCAGGAGGCGCAGCGGACCTGGCGGCCCGACGGACCGACCGCGCTGTCCGGCACCACATAGCGCGTCTTACAGGCGGGACAGCTCAGGATCATGGTTACGGGAGGCCCCAAAAGGCTGGTGCTCGTCCGAATCCAAGCACGGCGAGCCGCTCCATGCAAGCCATTGCGCCTTTTATGCCGTCATTCGGGCGAAAGCCGGAATCCACGGACACCGCGGTACGAACCTCGGCACGGCGGTGTTCATCGATCCCGGGTCGAGCCCGGGATGACGGGCGCGCCGATTGAGTGGTTTACGGCCCCGCGCGGCGCATGCCATTGAGGCGGCGGGGGCGCGGCCCCGAGCGGAGACGGGTTCTGAGCACGAGCGGCACCATCGTCCAGTTCGACAATGTCGGGCTGCGCTATGGAACGGGGGCGGAGACGCTTTCGGACCTGAGCTTCTCGCTGCGCCACGGCGGCTTCTACTTCCTCACCGGCCCGTCCGGTGCCGGCAAGACCTCGCTCCTGAAATTGCTCTACCTCGCCCAGCGGCCGAGCCGCGGCCTGATCAAATTGTTCGGCGAGGACATCGTCACGATGCCGCGCAGGCGGCTGCCCGGCTTCCGGCGGCGGATCGGCGTCGTCTTCCAGGATTTCCGCCTCGTCACCCACCTCTCCGCCTTCGACAATGTCGCCTTGCCGCTCCGCGTCGCCGGGGTGGACGAAAAGGATCTGCAGGGGCCGGTCAGCGAGATGCTCGCCTGGGTGGGCCTGGGCCACCGTTCCAGCGCCCGGCCGGCGACCCTCTCGGGGGGCGAGCAGCAGCGCGTCGCCATCGCCCGGGCCGTCATCGCCCGCCCCGAATTGCTGGTGGCCGACGAGCCCACCGGCAACGTCGACCCCGAAATGGCCAAGCGCCTCCTCCATCTCTTCGATTCGCTCAACAAGCTGGGCACCACCGTCGTCGTCGCCACCCACGATCTCCACCTCATCTCGAGCATCGGCAGCTTCGAGATGCTTCGTCTCGACCGCGGCACCCTGCTCGATCCGACCGGAGCCCTTCGCCATCCGCCGCGGCGGGTCGACGCGTGAGCGCCCTGCTCCAGACGATGGGCGCGGCCGACCGCCGGCTCCTGCCCGAGGGCCGGCTCTCCGGGCCGATGCCCTGGGTGATCGCGATCATGATGTTCCTGACGGTTCTCGCCGCGGCCGCCGGCCTCGGCCTCGGCGGCGCCGCGGCGAGCCTCGGCGCCGGCCTCGGCAACCGGGTGACGGTGCAGATCCTCGAGCCCAATCCGGACCGGCGCGAGGCCGAGGCCGATCGCGCCGTCGACCGCCTGCGGGCCCTTCCCGAGATCGAGAGCGTCCGGCGCCTGCCGCCGGACGAGATGGCGGAGCTGCTCGAGCCCTGGCTCGGCCCCGGCGGCCTCGAGGGCGATCTGCCGATCCCGGCGATGATCGACGCCCAGCTCATCCCCGGCGCCCGCGCCGACGCCCTGCGCCCGGCGGTGACCGCCACCGCCCCGTCGGCCCGGATCGACGATAACGGCCAGTGGCTGGCGCCGCTCGGGCGGCTGATCTCGGCCCTGAAATGGCTCGCCCTCGGCCTCGTCGCGCTGATGATCGCCGCCACCGCCGCCACCGTCGTCCTCGCCGCCCGGGCCGCCCTCGACACCCATCGCGGCACGATCGAGGTCCTCCATCTGATGGGCGCGACCGACGTCCAGGTCGCCCGGCTGTTCCAGCGCCGGATCGCCCTCGACGCCCTGTTCGGCGGCCTGGTCGGCTTCACGGCGGCGGCCCTCGCCCTGATCCTGATCGGCCGGCGCATCGGGGCGCTGGGCTCGGACCTGCTCGGCTCCGCCAACCTGCCCGCGACGAGCTGGCTCGCATTGGCGCTGCTCCCGGTCCTCGGCGTCGGGCTCGCCATGCTGGTCGCCCGCGCCACCATCCTCAGGGCCCTGGGGAGGATGTTGTGATCCGCCGCGCCTTCTCCGCCCTCGTCCTCCTCTACCTGCTCGGCTACGCCGTCTTCGCCGTGGCGCTGCCCCGGCCGGCCGACGAGCGGCCGACCGACGCCATCGTCGTCCTCACCGGCGGCGCCAAGCGGATCGAGCGTGGGCTCGACCTGATGGCCCGGAACAAGGCGAAGAGGATGCTCGTCTCCGGGGTCGCCCGCACCGTCCGCCCCGAGGAGCTCGCGGCGCAGTACAGCGCCGACGATTCGCTGTTCCAATGCTGCGTCGATCTCGGCCGCGAATCGGTCGACACCCGCTCCAACGCCGAGGAGGTCGCGCGCTGGATGGAGAAGCACAAGTTCGGGTCGATGCGCCTCGTCACCACCGACTGGCACATGCCGCGCGCCCGCTTCGAGCTGTCCCGCCGCCTCGGCGGCGGAATTTCCGTCCTCGGCGACGCGGTCGAGAGCAATCCGAGCTTCGCCCAGCTCTTCACCGAATATAACAAATATCTCCTCCGCCGCTCGGCGGTGCTCGTCGGCATCTGATGAACGCCGTCCGCTCGCTGCTCTACGCCTTGGTCTTCTATGCGGGCAGCCTGCTCTACGTGCTCGCCGGCATCGCCGTGCTGCCGCTCGGCCCGGGCCCGGTGCGCCGCGTCGCCGACGCCTGGACCGGCTTCAACCGCGTCTGCGCGCGCGTCCTGCTCGGCATCCGCACCCGCGTCGAGGGCGAGGTGCCGGCGGGGGCGGTCATCGTCGCGAGCAAGCACCAGTCGATGTTCGAGACCACCGAGATGCAGGTCATCCTCGACACGCCCGCGACGGTGATGAAGAGCGAGCTCGGCCGGATCCCGCTCTGGGGCCGGCTGACCCGCGCCTACGGGATCATCCCGGTCGACCGCGACGGCGGCGGCGCCGCGCTCCGCAAATTGCTGCGCGCCGCCGGCGACGCGGTCGCCCAGGGCCGACCGATCGTCATCTTCCCCGAAGGCACGAGGGTCGCTCCGGGCGAGCGGCCGCCCCTCGAGCCGGGCTTCGCCGGCCTCTACCGGGCGCTCGGCGTGCCGGTCGTGCCCGTCGCCCTCGACAGCGGCCGGATCTGGCCCCGCCGAAGCTTCGTCAAGTCGCCGGGCGTGGTGACGATGCGCTTCGGCGAGCCGATCCCCCCGGGCCTCCCGCGCAAGCAAGCCGAAGCGAGGGTCCACTCGGCGATCAACGCCCTGGAAACCGGCGGCCGAACCGACCAGCCGCCCCCCTGAACCCGTCAGCGTCCGTTGGAAATTG
>DASVPM010000058.1:0-4095 GCA_036382815.1 Allosphingosinicella sp. | reverse complement strand
TCGTCGGTTACGACTTCGGCGCCTTTAGGCTCGAGGCCGAGGCCGCCTATAAGAAGGCCGATCTCGACGATTACCAGACGACGATCCGGCTTCCTCTGGAAGGCCCCAGCTTCGCGGCGGGCCGCGATGCCGGCGGCAGCTCCAGCGCGCTCAGCTTTATGATCAACGGCATGCTGGACTTCGGCGACGATGACGGCATTTCCGGCTTCGTCGGCGGCGGCGTCGGCATGGCGCGGGTCAAGGCGAACAACTACCGCAACTTCGCCAACGCGACTCCCTTCCTGGACGGCTCCGATTCGGGTCTCGCCTGGCAGGTCTTCGCCGGCGTTCGTCAGGCGATCAGCGACAATATCGACGTGACGTTGAAGTATCGCTTCTTCAACGCCGACAACGTCCAGCTTCTCGCCTTCAACGGCGCGGAGAGCGAGTATCGGTTCCGGTCGCACAGCCTTCTCGGCGGCCTGACCTTCAACTTCGGTGGCGCCGAGCCGGCCCCTCCGCCGGTTGAAGTTCCGGTTGAGCCCACGCCGGTTCCGCCGCCGCCGGTCGAGGCGACTCCGGAGCCTGTGAAGCCGGCGTGCGTCGCGGGTCCGTTCATGGTCTTCTTCGACTGGGATCGCGACGAGATCACTCCGCAGGCCTCGGCCATCCTCGACAACGCGGCTTCCGCTTATCAGACCTGCGGCCAGGCCCAGGTGATGATCGCCGGTCACGCCGACAAGTCGGGTTCGGACCAGTACAACGTCGGTCTTTCGCAGCGTCGCGCCGCGAACGTCCGTTCGTACCTGGCCGGCCGCGGCATCCCCGACGGCGTCATGACCACGGAAGCGTTCGGCGAGAGCCGCCCGCTGGTCGAGACCGCCGACGGTGTTCGCGAGCCGCAGAACCGGCGCGTGGAGATCACCTTCGGACCCGGCTCCGGCTGGTAAGAAGGGGGTTCGCCGCTCCGGCGGCGCAACGCCAGAAACAAGGAGGGAGTCGGCTTTCGGGCCGGCTCCTTTCTTTTTGGAATGAACCGCGAGTGAGCAGGCGCCCCGGGCCTCCAAGTTCGTGAGCAGGGCGCCGGCGCGCAGCGGCTGTGACCGAGGGTGCCGGCGCCTGACTTCCGCCTCATCACGTTTCAGATTTGAAACGACGCAACGGTGCCGAAGGCGAAAAATCGCGGTGTGCATTCCTCTATCGTCGGCATCGACGATGGGAGAAGCGGTATTCGCGGCCTCGTTGCGTCGTTGAGTCGTTGCGTTCAATCCTGACCTTGCACAGCTTATCGGCCTGATCCGACGCGGCTTTCCAATTCGGCTTGCGGGAGGTTGGGCCCGGCCGGTCCGGATTCCCGCTTCGCGCGAATGACGAGTTAGGCTAAGCGAAGCTCCCCTCCGCCGGCCAAGGATTCCCGATGCGCATCGCGATGGTCGGTACCGGCTATGTGGGTCTCGTCTCCGGCGCCTGCTTCTCCGATTTCGGCCATGACGTCGTCTGCGTCGACAAGGATTCCGGCAAGATCGAATCGCTGGCGCGAGGGAAGATGCCGATCTTCGAGCCGGGGCTGGAGGCCCTGGTCGAGCGCAACGTGCGGGGCGGCCGCCTCGCCTTCAGCACGGACCTGGAGGAGGGCGTGGGCGGCGCCGAAGCCGTGTTCATCGCGGTGGGGACTCCGTCCCGGCGTGGCGACGGCCATGCCGACCTGAGCTACGTCTTCGCGGCGGCCGCGGAAATTGCCCGGACACTGCGCGGGCCGACCGTCGTGGTGACGAAATCCACCGTTCCGGTCGGCACCGGCGACGAGGTGGAACGGATCATCCGCGAAATCGCGCCGCAAGCCCGGGCATGGGTCGTCTCGAATCCCGAATTCCTGCGCGAAGGCGCCGCGATCGAGGATTTCAAACGGCCCGACAGGATCATTATCGGCACGGAAGACGAGGAAGCGATAGAGTTGATGCGCGAAATCTACCGGCCGCTCTACCTCAACAAGGCGCCGCTGATGGTTACGAGCCGCCGCACCGCGGAGCTGATCAAATATGCCGCCAACGCCTTCCTGGCGACCAAGATCACGTTCATCAACGAGATGTCCGACCTGTGCGAGGCGGTGGGCGGAGACGTCCAGGACGTCGCCCGCGGCATCGGGCTCGACAACCGGATCGGCCCCAAATTCCTCCACGCCGGGCCGGGCTATGGGGGATCCTGCTTCCCCAAGGACACGCTCGCGCTGCTGAAGACGGCCGAAGACAATCAAGCTCCGCTTCGAATCGTCGAATCGGTGGTCGAGGTGAACGACGCGCGCAAGCGCGCGATGGGCCGAAAGGTCGTCCACGTCCTGGGAGAGGCGCGGGGGCAGACGGTTGCGCTGCTCGGTCTCACCTTCAAACCGAATACCGACGACATGCGCGAGGCGCCGTCGCTCAGCATCGTTCAGGCGCTCCAGGATAGCGGCGTGGCGGTCAGGGCCTATGATCCCGAGGGGACCGAACAGGCCCGGCCGATGATGCCGGGCGTCCAGTTCTTCGACAGCCCCTACCAGGCAGCTGCCGGAGCCGATGCGGTCGTGCTGGTCACCGAGTGGGACGTGCTGCGCGCGCTCGACCTGAAGCGTCTCGCCCGTGAAATGGCCAAGCCCGTATTCGTAGACCTGCGCAGCGTCTATCCGCCCGAGGAGGTGGAGGAAGCCGGCCTTCGCTGGTTCGGCATCGGCCGCCCGCCGCGCAGCTGATCCGGCAACCGTTGCAGCGCGGGATCGTTCACCTCTCGAAGAGGAGAATCGACATGAGGCTCGCTAAACTGCTGATCCCGGGGATTTCAGCTCTCGCACTGGCCGCCTGCGCGACGGATGACGCCGCCGAGGTGGGCAGCACCGCGGACGATGCCGGGCCGACCGCGGTCTCGACGATCGGCCCTCCCCGCCTGAGCGCCGAGCTTCGCGACCCGGAGGGGCGTGTCCGGGCCCGGGCGACGGCTGAAACCTCCGGCGACAGCCTGAGGGTCAGGGTCGAGGCGGTGGGAATGAGCCCGGGCGCCTACGGCACCCATCTCCATGTCACCGGCCGATGCGACCCGCCGGGCTTCGAGTCGGCCGGCCCGCACTGGAATCCGACCGGCCAGATGCACGGTAAGGACAATCCCAAGGGGATGCACAAGGGGGACCTGCCGAACCTCGTGGTCGGAACCGACGGCCGCGGAAGCTTCGAATATACGATCCCCAACGCCGGGCTGTCGGGAATGCTGCCCACCTCGCTCATCGACGGCGACGGAGCGTCGGTGGTGATCCACGCGGCGCCCGACGACTTCCGGACCGATCCGTCGGGCAAAAGCGGCGCTCGGATCGCCTGCGGGGTGCTCGGGTAGATGTCGTTGCGAGGGTAGCGAAGCCCTCAGCGGTCTATGGCGCGGGACGGCGTAGCTGGATTGCTTCGTCGCTGCGCTCCTCGCGATGACGGGCGGTCGCCCTAGATCGCTTCGCCCGCCGCGCGCGCCCGCTCGATCTTGGTGGCTTCGAGCTCGGCGATGCGGCGGGAGCCGAGCCACAGGCCGAGCAGGGTAAAGGGCGGCATGACGTAGAGACAGAAGATGCCGGCGCTGAGGCTGCCGGTGAGAACCGACATCTTGCCCGCATAATAAGGGCCGAGGGCGAGGCCGACCATGGTGGTTCCCAGAACGTAGGTGGCGCCGGCGGTCGCCCGCATGCGCGGCAGCACCAGATCCTGGAGGGTCGCCACCGCCGCGCCGACCCAGGCCGAGCCGAAAAGCTGCGCGATCGGGCTGGCAATGTAGAAGCCGGCGAGGCTGTCGGTCGTGAACATGTACCAGACCGCCGGCGCCGGAAGAACGACCGAGAGCATGTTGACGAACAGCCGCCCGCGCGGATCGCGGCGGCGCCAGCGGTCGGCGATGATCCCGCCCATGATGACTCCGGTCGCGGCGGCGAAGGCGGCGGTCCAGCCGATGATCGTCGACACTTCCTCCGCCGCCGTCGCTCCGCCGAGAATCCGTGCCGGGGCCGCGGGGTCGGCGTAGAACGTGCGGAGTGCATAAGGCGGCACCCAGAAGGAAATGGCATAGGTCATGAACGAGATGCTGCCGAAGGACACAGCCAGCATGATC
>DASVPM010000057.1:0-9713 GCA_036382815.1 Allosphingosinicella sp. | reverse complement strand
CGGAAAAGAGCTCGTCCTCGTGCCGGAAGATCCGCCCGTTCTCGCGGAACAGCTCGATCTTGCCGGCAAGGCTTTCGGGTATCCGCATCGCGCCGCAGGCGCGCCAGAATTCGGAATCGTCGCGCTCGGTCGCCTTGTAGTGGAGGATGACGAAGTCGCGGACCTGCTCGATCTGCCGGTCGCTCAGGCGGTTATATTCAGCCGCGAGGACCGGGGCGAAATCGCGATCCGGGAAGAGGGCGAGAAGCTTCGAAATGCCGGCCTGAACGAGGTGGATGCTGGTCGATTCGAGCGGCTCGAGGAAGCCGCCGGAAAGGCCGAGCGCGACGACGTTTCGGCTCCAGAGCTTGCGCCGGCGTCCCGCCGCAAAACGGATGATCCGGGGCTCGCCGAGCGGCGCTCCGGCCGCGTTGGCGATCGCCGTCGCGGTCGCCTCGTCGTCGGAGATGTGGGCGCTCGAATAGACATGGCCGTTGCCGGTCCGGTGCTGGAGGGGAATGCGCCACTGCCAGCCGGCGGGGAGCGCGGTCGATCGCGTGAAGGGGAGGGGTCCGCCGGCGGGGGCCGAAGCAATGGCGACGGCACGGTCGCAGGGGAACCAGCGGGACCATTCCTCATAACCGGTCTGCAACGCCTGCTCGATCAGGAGGCCTCGGAAGCCGGAGCAGTCGATGAAGAGGTCGCCCTCGACGCGCAGGCCGTTCTCGAGCCTGACCGCCTCGACGAAGCCGTCGTCGCCGCGCAGCTCGACGTCCACCACCTTGCCCTCGCGGCGCACGACGCCCCGGGCCTCGGCATAATCGCGCAGATAGGCGGCATAGAGGCCGGCGTCGAAGTGGAAGGCGTAATTGAGGGTCGACAGGATCGAGCGGCGGTCCCGTACCGGCCGCTGGAACCGGCCGAGCTTCGCCGCGACGGCGCACAAATTATAGTCCTCGATGCCGGCGGCCTCGCCGCGCGCCCGGAGCTTCAGCCAATATTGGTGGAACTTCACCGCCTCCATGTCGGCGCCGAATTCCCCGAACGGGTGCATGTAGCGATGGCCGCGGCGGGTCCAGTCCACGAACTCGATGCCGAGCTTGAACGTCGCCTTCGTCTTCGCGACGAAATCGTCCTCGTCGATCCCGAGGACGGCGTTGAAGGTCCGGATCGGCGGGATCGTGGCCTCGCCGACGCCGATCGTGCCGATCTCGTCCGATTCGACCAGCACGATCCCGGTGCCGGCCGCCCCGAGCCGGGCCATCGCGGCCGCCGCCATCCATCCCGCGGTTCCGCCGCCGACGATGATGATTCTTCGGATCCGGCGGTCGCTCATGCCGCGCCGTCCAGGGCTGCCAGATAGTCGCGGTGCGGCGGCAGCTTCGCCGCCGAGTCCAGCATGATCGACCGGACGGACGCGAGGTGCCGGCGAATCCGGTCGAGCGGTACGGCGTCGGCGCGGGCGTCGTGGCGCCGCGGCCGCACGCCGAGGGCGTCGAAGGCGGCGACCCACTCCGCTTCTTCGAACATGTCGCCATCGACCAGCGGGACTCGCCCGCGGCTCTGGTAGAGGGCGATCTTCCGCGCGAGCGGGTCGGGGACGGCCATGTATCGCACCTCGTCCCAGAACGGCTCGCCGCGACGGTCGTTCAGCTTGTAGGGGAGGATGAGCCAGTCGCGGAGGCGATCGAGCTCGTCGTTCGTCTCGCGATTATATTCGGCCGCCTCGGCGGTCGAGTGGCGGGACGCCGGGAACAGCCGAAGCAGCCTCGCCAATTGCCTGTCCAGGAGTTGAAGCGAAGTCGACCGAAGCGGCTCGGCCGTCGCGGCGGCGGCGCCGACCGCGACGCAGTTGCGAACCCAGGGCCGCTTCCGGCGCCCGGCTTCGAAAGCGATGCCGGCCGCGTCGGCCGCGCGGGAGGAGGAAAGGACAAGCTCGCTGACGCCCCCCCGGCAGGGGATCACCCGCCGCCAGCCGGCGGTCCCCGCTTCGATATGCGAATAAGGCGCCGGCGGGACCGGAGTCGCCGAGCGCGATGCCGCGGCGCGGTCGCAGGGCAGCCATGAGCGCCAGCTCTCGAAGCCGGCGCCGAGCGCTCCTTCGCTGAGGAGCGCCGACGGCCCGGAGGCATCGATGAACAGGTCCCCGGCCTCGCTTTCCCCGCTCGCCAGGCGAAGGCCTGCCAGGCGGCCTTCGCTGTCCGGCTCCGGTGCCGCGAAGGGGCTTTCGACGATCCGGACATCGCGCCCGAGCGCGAGGTCGCGCAAGGCTTTCGCATAGCCGTCGAGCGGAAGGTGGAGACCGTAGCTGTAGGTGGAGAGGACCGAGGACGGATCGTCCGAAGGCCGCGCGAAGCGTCCCATCTGGGCCGCGATCGTCGCGACCGAAAAATTGCCGAAGCGGACCTCCTCGCCGGAGGCACGAACCCGCCCGGCAAGCTGGTGGAAGGGAATGCCGCCGAGCGGAGCGCCGATATCGCCGAAGGGCAGGAAGGACGTGGGGGCAGCCGACGACCAGCCGGAATAGGCGATGCCGAGCGCGTAAGTCACGTCGAACCGGCGGACGAGCCGGTCCTCGTCGAGGCCCAGCCGGACGTGGAATCCGCGGATCGCGGGCAGCGTCGCCTCGGCGTCGCCGAAGGGGCCGAGACTGTCGTCCGGCCTGCCGGTCGGAACGAGCCGGATCGAATAGCGGGAGGCGGGCAGCGCCCGGGCGAGCATCGCCGCCGCGGCCCAGCCGGCGACTCCGTCGCCCAGGATCACGACCCTGAGGGGCTCGGGCGCGCTCACGCCGGTCCCTCCGCGGCGGCCCCGATCGATCGGAGGAAGTCGTCGTGCCGCGGCATGCGCTCCGCCGCCGCGCGGCAGGCCTCGCCGATTCGGGACATTTCGGCCCGGAGCCGCGACTCCGGAACGGCTTCGCTCAGGGGATCGAAGCGGCGCGGAATTACATTCTGGCCGAGATAGACCGCGATCCAGCTCGGCTCGAGGAACATGCCCTCGCGATAATTGACGACGTAGCCCCGCTCCCGGAAGAGCTCCATCCTGGAGTGGATGGAATCGGGGAGATCCATCGTCCGGCAATGATTCCAGAAAGGCGTGTCGTCGCGCTCGGTGGCGCAATAATGGAGGATCAGGAAGTCGCGGACGCGCTCATATTCGAGGTCCATCATCCGGTTGAATTCGGCGGCGTCGAGCGGGTCCCAGCCGCTGTCGGGGAGAAGGTCGATCAGGTGGCCGATGGCGAGCTGGATGAGGTGGATGCCGGTCGATTCGAGAGGCTCGAGGAAGCCGGCGGAAAGGCCGATCGCGACGCAATTCTTCGCCCAGTGGCAGCGCCTCTTGCCGGTCGTGAAGCGGAGGCGGTTGGGCTCGGCGAGCGGGGGAGCCTCGAGCTGGGCGAGGAGCGCCGATTCGGCGTCGCCGTCGTCGATGAACGCGCTCGAATAGACGTGGCCGTTGCCGACCCGGTGCTGGAGCGGGATCCGCCACATCCAGCCCGATGAGTGGGCGGTGGCGCGGGTATAGGGGGTGAGTGGACCCTCGCCCGCGCAAGGCACCGCGATGGCCCCGTCGCAGGGGAGCCAGCGGGTCCATTCCTCGTAGCCGGCCCCGAGCGCCTGTTCGATGAGCACGCCCCGGAAGCCCGAGCAGTCTATGAACAGATCCGCCTCCAGAAGCCGTCCGCCGGCGAGCGTGAGGGACGAGATGAAACCGTCCTCGGGACGAAGGGCGACGTCGACGATCCGCCCCTCCGTCCGCTCGACGCCGCGCTGCTCCGCATAATCGCGAAGGAAACGGCCGTAGAGCCCGGCGTCGAACTGATAGGCATAGGAATAAGTGGAATGGAGGGACCTGGGATCGTCCGCCGGATGGGCGAAGCGGTCGTGGCGGGCCGCCTGGATCGGCAGCGAGTAATGCTCGAGCGGGACCGTCGCGCCGGCGGCCCGCATCCGCAGCCAGTGCTGATGGAACGGGACTCCGCCCAGCTCGGTGCCGAAGGCGCCGAAGGGGTGGATATAGGAATCGCCGATCCGCCCCCAGTTCCTGAACTCGATGCCCAGCTTGAACGTCGCCTTGGTCCGACGCATGAACTCCGCCTCGTCGAAGCCGAGCGCGGCGTTGAAGAAGCGGATGTGGGGAAGGGTGGCCTCCCCCACGCCGACCGTCCCGATCTCCGCCGACTCGAGCAGCCCGATCGCGATCGGCAGGCCGGCGAGCTTGTTGGCGAGCGCGGCCGCGGTCATCCAGCCCGCCGAGCCGCCGCCGACGATCAGGATCGACTTTATCGACGGCGGCGCCATGACCGGCTGTCCCCAGGCGGCATATTGCAGATTTGCAACAACTCCACGCCTCCGTGCTTCCGGGCCCCCACGGGCCACTTGATTGATTGAAAAAGCCTCGATAGTTACCGCTAACAACGATTGGCGCGGCGTCAACTGTTAGCGCTAACATTTTGGGAGGTGTCATGAAGGGGATCGAATCCCGGCAGGCGGATGCGCGCGATCGCCTCGGCCTTGCGATGCGCGGCGGAGTCTCGGCGCTCGCCTTGTGCATGGTCGCCGTCGCGGCTCCCGCCTTCGCGCAGACGGAGCAGCCCGGCGCCGCCCAGCCTTCCGAGGACGACGCGCCCCCGGCCGACGAGCAGGCCGGAAGCTCGTCCGGGACCGCCGATCCCGCCGCGGCGAACGATGGCGAAATCGTCGTCACCGGGATCCGCCAGAGCCTCAAGAGCTCGCAGGACATCAAGCGCACCTCGGACGTCGTCGTCGATTCGGTGACCGCCGAGGATATCGGCGCGCTTCCCGACCGGAGCGTCACCGAAACGCTGCAGCGCATCCCGGGCGTGTCGATCAACCGCTTCTCCGCCGGCCGCGATCCGGATCACTTCTCGGTCGAGGGCAGCGGGGTCGTGGTCCGGGGCCTGACCTATGTCCGCTCCGAGCTGAACGGCCGCGACACCTTTACCGCCAATAACGGGCGCGGCCTCAGCTTCGCCGACGTTCCTTCCGAGCTGCTCGGCGGAGTCGACGTGTTCAAGAGCCCGTCCGCGGACATGGTCGAGGGCGGCATCGCCGGCGTCGTCAACCTGCGCACTCGCGTTCCGTTCGATTCGAAGGGGCTGCTCATCTCGGGCTCGATCGAGGCCAATTACGGGGATCTCGAGAAAGAAGTGACACCGACCGTCTCCGCCCTCGTCAGCAACCGCTGGTCGACCGGCGTCGGCGAGTTCGGCCTGCTCGGAAGCTTCGTCTATTCGCAGCTCAGGTCGCGTGCGGATCGGATCCAGATCTCGAACTTCGCGGAGCGGACGCTCTATTCGAACGGCGACGTCGTGCCGTCCGCCGGAGCCACGGCCATCGGCGACGTCTATTTCCCGCGCGGCGCGGTCATCGGCACGCAGCGTTTCGACCGCGAGCGTTATGGCTATTCCGGCGCGGCCCAGTGGCGCAGCAACGACCGCAGCATGATCGCCACGTTCCAGTTCCTGCGCTCCGACGCCCGCGAGGCGTGGAACGAGCGGGTGGTCGAGATCGCCACCGACAACGTCACCTCGAACGGCGATTCCCGGGCGGTCCCGGGCACGACTCTGGAGTTCGACGACAGCGGCCTCTTCGACAACGGCGTCATCACCGGCAACACCGGCTGGCGCGACGACCAGAACAACACCGCCGCCTGGGGCGGCAACGGCGACGTCCGGACCCCGCGCTACGGCCTGCAGAGCAACAACCAGAGCCGCAGCGTGCAGCAGCGCTTCGTGACCACCGACATCTCCGGAAACTTCAAGTGGAGCATCACCGACAATCTGGCGGTGAACCTCGACTATCAGCACGTCGCTTCGAGAGTGAAGAATCTCGACGCCGGTCTGTGGACGTCCAGCTTCCAGAACGTCGCCCTCGACCTCGACGGAAAGAAGATTCCGTCGGTCCGGTTCGTGCCGCCGGAAGTCTGCTTCGGCCCCTCGAAAAACAGTCCCTGCACGGACCTCGCGGGCGGCGCTTCGGACCAGAATCCCAGCTATTTCGGAACCGGCCACAACAGCTATGCCGATCCGTACAACACCTTCTTCCGAAGCGCGATGGATCACATCGAGGACAGCGAGGGCAATCAGGATTCGGCTCGGATCGACCTCGAATATACGTTCGACGACGGCAGCTGGATCGACGCGGTCAAGGTCGGCTACCGTCATGCCGACCGCAAGAACGTCGCGCGCTTCTCGGCCTATAACTGGGGCGTGCTGAGCGAGATCTGGGGCGGCCGCGGTCCCGTCTGGCTCGACGACCCGGTGGACGGAGTCGCCGGCGGCACCGGCGGCGCGCCGCTGGCGGCCTACGAACCCTATGGCTTCGACAATTTCTTCCGGGGCCAGGCAGGCGATCCGCTGGCCGGCGACGTTCGCCTTTTCTACAGCGGCGATCCGGCGCAGGATTATGCCGAATATGCCCGTCTTGGCCTCCTGATCGGCGACGAATGGCGGACCCGGGTCAATCCCGCGAATCCGGAATGCTCCCAGAATTGGGTGCCCCTGGCGATGCGCTGCGGAGTGCCGGGCGCCGATCCGTTCGGAGCCGTCAACGTCAACGGCTCGCCTTTCCTGCCGCAGGAGATAAATCCGGTTCGGGAGAAGAATGACGGCTTCTACGCGATGGTTCGCTTCGGCAACGACCTCGGCAAGGGCCGGCTGAGCGGCAATGTCGGCCTTCGCTACACGACGACGACCCGAGTCGCTTCGGGCTTCCAGGCGTTCCCCCGGCAGGCGTTCAGCGCCTGCCTGCCGCAGACCAATCCGGAAACAGGGCAGCCGCTGCCGCCGACCCCGTTCTGCGCGCTTCCGCTGGCGACCCGCCAGGCGGCCGCCGCCTTCGCCAACGGCGCGCTCACGCCCAGCGCGGTGAAGGTCAAATACGATTATCTGCTGCCCAGCCTGAACGTGAAATACGAAGCGGGCGGCGGGCTCCAGTTCCGCCTCGCTTATTCCAAGGGAATCGCGCCCCCGGATTTCGGGCTTACGCGCAATTTCTACAACATCGGCCTTTCCACCCTGGACGAGGACGTGCTGACTCTCGGCGGGCTTTACGGCCGCTCCACGGTCGGCAATCCCCGGCTCCTGCCGATCCGGTCGGACAATTTCGACGCCACCGCCGAATGGTATTTCTCCGACGTCGGCCAGCTCACCTTGTCGCTTTTCTACAAGCGGCTGAAGGGCGTGCTCACCAACGGCACCGAGAGGCTGAGCTTCACCAACAACGGCGCCACGTTCGAAGCCATCGTGACGACCCCGTCCAACTCGCCGGAGACCGGCAAGATCAAGGGTTTCGAGATCGCCTACCAGCAGACCTACGACTTCCTGCCCGGGCCTCTGAGCGGGCTGGGGCTCGGCGTGAACTACACCTTCGTCGACTCGTCGGGAGTGAGTCAGAGCACGCTTTCGGAGACGGACCCGGACGTTGCCGCGGGAACGACGTCGAACGTCGATACGTCGCTCCTGCCGCTCCAGGGCCTGTCGAAGCACACGTTCAACATCACGCCTTTCTTCGAGAAAGGCCCGTTGTCCCTCCGGCTTTCCTACTCGTGGCGCTCGCGCTTCCTGCTCACCGTCCGCGACGTGATCGTGCCTTTCGCTCCGATCATGAACGAGTCGACGGGCCAGCTCGACGGCTCGATTTTCTACAGTCTTACCGACAAGGTCAAAATCGGCATTCAGGCAGTCAACATCCTCAACGAGGTGACCCGGACGACCCAAGTGCTCAACGACGAGCTGCAGCTCGCGCCGCGCTCCTGGTTCATGAACGACCGGCGCTTCAGCGCGATCGTCCGCTTCACCTTCTGATCTGCGCCGGTCGCGGGCTAGCGCCGGGCGTAACCGACGAAGATGTTCGCGGTGAGTCGCCCCGCCCGGGGGTCGGCGATACGCGGCATGTCGGGCGGGATCTGGCCGGAATGCAGAAGCCGGCTGCGGTAGATGAGCAGGCGGTCGAACCGGGCCTCGAACGCGGCGATCTGCTCATAGTCCCGGCTATCGCCGCGAATGTAATCGGGCGGCACGCCGGCGGCCGCCCCGTCGCGGGCGGCGACGTAGGCGGCCCCGCGTTGCGGCGTGATCGCCTCGAACCCCGTCGAGCGCTGGCGGTAGAAAGCCGTACCTCCGAAGCGGGCGCCGCAAAGATAATGGAGAAAGGCGAACTGCAGCGCGTCATAGGTATCGACATGCGGCACCCGCTGGGTTGCCGTCAGCTCCTCGGGCGCGGTCGTCACCATCGAAAAATTGCACTCGGCGCGGGCGAGCCCGACCTGGCCGAGCCCGAAGGCGCGGCGGACGATCGGGTCCATCGCCTTGACGAGGGATTCGACATAATTGAGCGGCGCGGGCGCCCGGACCCCGGGATAGCCGCCTTGCGGAGTGCCCGCCGGGGCGAAGCTCACCGCGCTCGCGGCATAATCGACCAGCGCCTCGGGCCGCCGCATGATACCATCGAGCACCATGACCGGTTCCCGCTCCCGTCCGATCAGGTGGAGCGAGGCGGTGGGCGTCGGGTTGAGTGCAAAATCATGATCGCCGGCCATGATCCCTACTGGCCCGGCACATGGGGGAAGGCGAGAGCCTTGTAATCTTCGAGGCTCCGGGCCGGAGGCGCATAGCCCTTCGGAAGCGGGCGGCGGGAGAGGCTCTGGAAATAGGCGATCGAAGCGTCGCGCCACCACGACGCTTCCCGCTCCTGGATGGCGAGGAAAGCGGCGACTTGCTCGAACCGCTCCCGGTCGATCCGCGGCTCCAGCGCCGCCCATGTACGCCGCATATCCCCTACCGTCGCGACCCCGCGCGAATAGCGGGCGACGAGCTCCTCCCAGAGCGTCCGGCCCGATCGCAGCCGATGGTCCCACGACACGTGGTGAAACCAGAGCAGATAGTCGTCCGGCACGGTATCGAGGCTGCCGAAGCGGGCCGCGACCGGGGGTGCGTATTGGCCTGCCGCGTCGCTTCCCGAAGCCGTCCGGTCGAAGCCGATCCCGTTCCTGTCGGCGCGATGATAATAAGTCGGGTTCCAGTCGGGCCGCTCGAGGCCGCCGACCCAGGGGCCGGGGCCGTAATGGTGGCCGGTCGCCATCAGATGGTGGAGGCCGAGCGGCGTCATATAGTCGACGACCGCCTGGCGCGAGCGCATCATCATGGCGACGACGGGGGCGACGACATTCGGATCGGTGCTCCAGGTCATCCCCGCCCATTCCGCGGCGATCGCCTCCGACGAGCGGGAGGGGTCCCAGGCCAGCCGGCCGAACCCGTACCAGTTGGCCTGGTCGAAATGGGAGCCGCTCCAGTTGCGGTCGCTGCCGACATTGGCGACTCCGGCCATCCCCGACAGGGTCGAGGCGACCGGACTCCCGGGCCCGCGCGCGAAGGTGTCGGAGCCGAGCACCTCCTTCCACATCGTTCCGAGATAGGCGAGATGGGTGGCGAAGCCGAGATATTCCTTGGTGATCTGCACTTCGAGTGCGAGCGGCGTCGCCGGCATCGCGCCGAACAGCGGGTGGAACGGCTCGCGCGGCTGGAAGTCGATCGGGCCGTTCTTGACCTGGAGGAGCACGTTGTCGCGGAACCGGCCGTCGAGCGGCCGGAACTCCTCATAGGCCTGTTTCGCCCGGTCCCGGCCGGGAGCGGCGGTATAGACGAAGGCCCGCCACATCACGATCCCGCCATGAGGCTTCAGCGCGTCGGCGAGCATGTTGGCGCCGTC
>DASVPM010000056.1:0-16112 GCA_036382815.1 Allosphingosinicella sp. | reverse complement strand
GCCGCGGTCGCCGCCCTCGCTGCGGGGTCCGCGGTCTCCGCCACCCTCGCCGCGCGGACCGCGGTCGCCGCCACCGTCGCGCGGGCCGCGGTCACGACCGCCTCCGCCGTCACGGCCGCCGCCGTCACGCCTCGGACCACGGTCGCGTCCGCCGCCCCGGTCGCCGCGGCCTTCGCCGTCGCGACGCGGGCCTCGGTCGCCGCGCGGACCCCTGTCACGGTCGCCGCCTTCGCGCGGGGGACGGGTGTCCTCAAGCTCGGCGCCGGTCTCCTGGTCGACCACCCGCATGGAGAGGCGGACCTTGCCGCGCTGGTCGATCTCGAGGACCTTGACCTTGACTTCCTGGCCCTCGCTGAGCGCGTCGGCGACCCGCTCGACTCGCTCGTTGCGGATCTCGGAGACGTGGACCAAGCCGTCCTTGCCGCCCATGAAGTTCACGAAGGCGCCGAAATCGACCAGGTTGACGACCTTGCCGGTATAGACCTTGCCGACCTCCGGCTCCTCGACGATGCCCTGGATCCAGCGGCGCGCCGCCTCGATCTGGCTGACGTCGGAGGAGGAGATCTTGACGATGCCCTCGTCGTCGATGTCGACCTTGGCGCCGGTGGTGGCGACGATCTCGCGGATGATCTTGCCGCCGGTGCCGATGATGTCGCGTATCTTGGTCTTATCGACCTGCATCGTCTCGATCCTCGGCGCATGCGCCGAGAGCTCGCCGCGGACTTCGCCCATCGCCTTCGCCATCTCGCGAAGGATGTGGGCGCGGCCCTCGTTTGCCTGGTCGAGCGCGACGCGCATGATCTCCTCGGTGATCCCGGCGATCTTGATGTCCATCTGGAGGGAGGTGATGCCCTTCTCCGTTCCGGCGACCTTGAAGTCCATGTCGCCGAGATGGTCCTCGTCGCCGAGGATGTCGCTGATCACCGCGAAGTCCTTGCCTTCGAGGATCAGGCCCATGGCGATGCCCGAGACCGGGCGGGTGATCGGGACGCCGGCGTCCATCAAGGCGAGGCAGCCGCCGCACACCGTCGCCATCGACGAGGAGCCGTTCGACTCGGTGATGTCGGAGAGGACCCGGATCGTGTACGGGAACTCCTCGTGGCTGGGCAGCACCGGGTGCAGCGCCCGCCAGGCGAGCTTGCCGTGGCCGACCTCGCGCCGCCCCGGGGCGCCGAAGCGTCCGACTTCGCCGACCGAATAAGGCGGGAAGTTATAGTGGAGCATGAAGCGGGTGTAGGAGAGGCCCTCCAGCCCGTCGATCATCTGCTCGGCGTCCTTGGTGCCGAGCGTGGTCGTGCAGATCGCCTGGGTCTCGCCGCGGGTGAAGAGCGCCGAGCCGTGGGTGCGGGGGAGGAAGCCGACCATCGCCTCGATCGGGCGGACGGTCCTGGTGTCGCGGCCGTCGATGCGTACGCCTTCCCTGAGGATGGCGCCGCGGACGATCTCGGCCTCGAGCTTCTTCACGAGCTTGAGGGCGCCGAGATAGCCGGCGGGGTCGCTGGCCTCCATGTCGGCGAGGCCTTCGCGGGCCTTGGCGCGGGCCTCGTTGATCGCGGTCTGGCGCTGCTGCTTGTCGGTGAGCTTGTAGGCGCTCGCGAGGTCCTCGCCGATGATCCCGCGAAGCTTCTCCTTGATCGCCTTGGTGTCGGCGGGCTCCTCGAGCTCCCACGGGTCCTTGGCGGCCTTCTCGGCGAGGCTGATGATGCCCTGGATGACCGGCTGGATCGAGCGGTGGGCGAACATGACGGCGCCGAGCATGACGTCCTCGGACAGCTCCTTGGCCTCCGATTCGACCATCATCACGGCATTGTGGGTGCCGGCGACGACGAGGTCGAGCTCGCCTTCCTTCACCTGGTCCTGGGTCGGGTTGAGGATATAGTCGCCCTCGGCATAGCCGACCCGGGCGGCCGCGATCGGGCCCATGAACGGAATGCCCGAGAGGGTGAGGGCGGCCGAGGCCGCGATCATCGCCACCACGTCCGGCTCGTTCTCGCCGTCATAGCTCATCACGTGGGCGATGACCAAAACCTCATTATAGAACCCCTCCGGAAAGAGCGGGCGAATGGGTCGGTCGATGAGGCGGCTGGTGAGGGTTTCCTTCTCGGTGGCGCCGCGCTCGCGCTTGAAGAAGCCGCCCGGGATACGCCCGGCGGCCGAGAATTTTTCCTGGTAGTGCACGGTCAACGGGAAGAAATCCTGCCCCGGCTTGACGTTCTTCGCAGCGGTCACCGCGCAAAGGACGACGGTCTCTCCGAGGGTCGCGAGCACCGCGCCGTCGGCCTGGCGGGCAACGCGGCCCGTTTCGAGAGTGAGCGTCTTGCCGCCCCACTCGATTTCAACTTTCTTCATGTCGAACATTCTGATTTTCCTTGTACGCCCAGGGCCAGATGCGCTGGGGGCCTATTTGCCGGGCTGCTCGCCCGGCTGCTGGGTCCATATGACCCGGACCGGACCCGCCGCCGAATTGCGGAGGTCCGATACGCGAAGCGGCCCCGCTGGGGGGCCGCTCCGGCTTTTATTTGCGAAGACCGAGCTTCCCGATGAGTGCGGTGTAGCGCTCGTGATCTTCCTTGCGGATATAATCCAGCAGGGAACGGCGCTTGTTGACCATCATCAGCAGGCCGCGGCGAGAGTGATTGTCCTTCGCGTGCGTCTTGAAGTGATTGGTGAGATTCTGGATGCGCTCGGTGAGGATCGCGACCTGGACCTCGGGGGATCCGGTGTCGCCCTTCGCCCGGGCATTGTCCTCGATGATTTCCTGCTTGCGCTCGGCGGTAACCGACATCGTCATACTCCTTCGTCTAGATGTTGAAGCCGCGCACCACCCGAAGATCACCTTCGGAAAGCTCCACAAGCGCAACCGGAACAGACGATTCGGTCGCTAGATGAAGCCCTGGCTTTGCGGCGATCCCGGCCAATTTCCGCCCCTGTCGGAGCAGTCCTGCCTGGTCGGGGGTGACGGGTAGAGCCGGGATGTCGTCCAGCCCCGCCGCCAGCGGCAAGAGTGCCTGTTCAAGCTGCCGCGCCTTAGCGGCTTCCCCCATTTTGTCCAGCGAAATCGCGGATTCGAGCGTGAACGGCCCGGCCTTAAGCCTCCTCAACATGGTGACGTGACCGACCGTTTCCAAGGCTCGGGCGATATCGCGGGCGAGCGAGCGAATGTAGGTGCCCTTGGAGACGCGCGCTTCGAGGATTGCCTCGGTCATCCCCTCCCCGTCGCCCTGAACTTGTTTCAGGGTCCAGTCCGGAGACCCCTGGGCGGGTGGGGGACTGGACCCTGAAACGAGATCAGGGTGACGAAGCTCGAGCGAATGGACGGTAACCCGGCGGCTGCTCAGCTCAACCTCCTGCCCGGCCCGAGCGAGATCGTAGGCCCGCCTGCCGTCCACCTTGAGCGCCGAATAGGCCGGAGGCACCTGCTCTATCTCGCCGGTGAAGCGGGGCAGCACCGCCTCAATCTGCGCCCATGTCGGCCGGACGTCGGAGGTCGCTACGACCACACCCTCCGCATCCAGAGTGTCCGTCTCCTCTCCCAAGCGGATGGTGAACGCATAGACCTTGTCCGAATCGAGCATCCGCCCGGCGAGCTTGGTCGCCTCGCCGAGCGCCACCGGAAGCACTCCGCTCGCCAGCGGATCGAGGGTGCCGCCATGGCCCACCTTCAGCTTGGGATAGCCGCCCTCGCGAAGCGCCCGCTTCACCTTCGAGACGATATCCGTGGAGCCGAGCCCAACCGGCTTGTCGATGACCAGCCAGCCGTGCATCAGGCGGGCTGCTTGAGCTTCAGCGGCAGCTGGCGCTGCTCGCCCTCGCGCAGTTTCTCCATGAAATGGCGGCGGCAGAGCGCCACGTAGCGGTCGTTGCCGCCGATCTCGGTCTGCTCTCCCGCGGCGACCGCGAAGCCGTCCTGGTCGACCCGCAGGTTCATCGTCGCCTTGCGCCCGCAGTCGCAGATCGCCTTCAGTTCGACGAGCTTGTCGGCCAGAGCCAGCAGGGTCGCGCTGCCGTCGAACAGATTGCCCCGGAAGTCCGTCCTGAGGCCGTAGGCGAGGACCGGGACGTCGAGCTCGTCGCAGACCTCGGCGAGCTGGAGCACCTGCGCCCGGGTGAGGAACTGCGCCTCGTCGACGAGGACGCAGTGCACGTGCCGTTTCTTCAGCTCGGCCTCGATCTCGGAGCGGAGGTCGGTGGACGGCTCGAACGTACCCGCCTCGGCGGTAAGGCCGATGCGCGAGCCGACGATTCCGAAGCCCGACCGGTCGTGCACCCCGGCCGTGTAGAGCATCGTCGCCATGCCGCGCTCGCGATAGTTGAAGTCGGTCTGAAGGAGCACAGTTGACTTGCCGGCGTTCATCGACGCGTAGTAGAAATAGAGCTTGGCCATGGAGCCTTTTAGCGCGGCTTGGCCGGAGCGCCAGCCGAGCTAGCCGCCCAGGAACAGCCGAAGCAGCCACTCGACGGGCGGCCGCACGACCCGCTCGACGACGTTCGCCCGCGGGACCATCATCGGCAGGATCAAGAGCAGGAAGATGAGCAGCGGGAAGCCGAAGCGCGCGAGCTTGCGATAGCGGCGCGCAAGGCGGCGGGGCAGCAGGCCCTCCACGACATGGCCGCCGTCGAAGGGCGGCAGCGGCAGCAGGTTGAAGACCGCGAGGAAGAGGTTGATCGCGATGAAGTTGACCAGATTGGCGAGCAGGAACAGCTGACCCGGGCCCGTCGGAAGCGCCTCCGGCCGGACCAGCGCCAGCAGGATCCCCGCCAGGAGCGCGAGCAGCAGGTTCATCCCCGGCCCGGCGAGGGCGACGATCATCATGTGGAGGCGCGGATTGCGCATCCGTTTCGCGACGACCGGCACCGGTTTCGCCCAGCCGAAGACCGGCGCGCCGCTCACCGCCAGGACCAGCGGCAGGACGACGGTCCCGATCGGGTCGACGTGGCGGATCGGATTGAGGCTCAGCCGGCCGCGTTCGCGCGCCGTCGGATCGCCGAAGGCGTTCGCCACCCAACCGTGCGAGACCTCGTGAAGGACGATCGCCGCGATCAGCGGTATCAGCCAGCTCGCGACCTGGAAGACGATGGAGTCGGGCGTCATCCGCCGGGCTTCCATTCACCGGCAAGGATCGAGAAAAGGACGGTGTCGCGCACGTGGCCGGTCCAGGTGATCCGGTCCTGCCGGAGTACGCCTTCGCGAACGCCGCCGATCTTCGCCATCGCGGCCTGCGAGCGTCCGTTGCGGGAATCGACCCGGAACTCCACCCGCCGGAAACCGCAGCCGAAGGCCCGGGCCAGCATCAGGCCCTTCACGCGCCGGTTCAGTCCGCTGCCGCGCAGCCCGGGCACATAATAAGTGTTGCCTATCTCCAGCGTCTGGCGCGACGGATCGAGGCCGAGATAGCAGCTCATCCCGGACACCTCCGCGCCCGAGAGGATCGTGAAGCAGCGCCAGTCGGGAAGCGACCGGATGAGATCGAAGGCCGAATCGAAGTGATCCGGGTCGTAGGAGCGCGAATAGATCCGCCAGATTTCGATGTCCTGGGCGCAGACGGCCTTCAGGGCTTCGCGATGGGCCTCCTCCATCGGCTCGAGCGTGAGATCGCCCTCCCGCATCGGAGCGCCGAGCGCCGGCAGATCGAGGCCCGAAGAACCCGTCATCCCGGACTTGATCCGGGATCCATGAACACGGAAGTGGGAATTTCAGGCCGGTCGATATTCATGGGTTCCGGCCTTCGCCGGAATGACGAGGGGGTCACGGCAGCCTGCTCACCAGCTTTTCCGGATCGAACATCAGCCCGTCGCCTACCTCCTCGATGGTCGGCGCAGTCCGGCGGCGAAGCGTCGTCCAGCGCACCTTCTCGCGGTCGGAGGCGATGTTGCCCGTGCTGATCTTCACCCGGCCGGTCGCATAGTTGATGCTGATGCCGCCGGTCACGCCCGTGTTGCGGCTCACGTTCGAATAGTCGAACCCGACCAGCCTCAAGGCCCCGTCCCGCCAGCGCCATTTGAACGTCGTCGTGCCCATGTCCCAGCCGCCGGCGCTCATCATCCGCTCGAAATCGAGGCGGAGCGCGCCGCGCTCGACGGCGATCGCGGCCAGGTGGTCGAGGTTGCAGGCATTTTCGCGCCGCGGGATCAGGGCGTGATTGGCCACGGCGAGCCGGTAGCCGCCGCCCCCGTTTGCCAGCAGAACGGCAAGGATCCAGGGATTGGTATCGAGCTCATCCCCGCACATGTCCGGCTTGATGACGTTAGCCGGGTCCTGAGAGCGCAGGACCAGCGCCAGGTCTGCCCTGGAGTCTCCATCGATATCGCCTTCGGCCCGGGACTCTATCGTCCAGCCTTTGGGAACGAACCCTTGGGCCGTTGCGGCCGCGGCGGGAAGCCGCGGGTAGGTGACCGGCCGCAGCTCCTGCGCGGTGGCCACGCCGGACGCCAGCAGGGCGATCGGCGCCACCATCGCCCAAAAACCCATTATCTACTCCTCGGCCCCGCCCAGATCCTGAGCCACCTTAGGCGCTCTCAAAAGCTTGTCGATATGGCTTCCTTCGTCGAAGCTCTCGTCGAGCAGGAATTTGAGCCTGGCCGCATATTTGGTGTTCACCCGCCGGGCGACCTCGCTCTGCAGATAGGCGGTGTGGGTGCGAAGCGCCTTGAGCACGCCCTGGGCATTGGCGCCGAGCAAGGGGATCACGAACGCGGTGGCATGGCGGAGGTCGGGCGACATCCGGACTTCCGTGACCGAGACGAGGTGGCTGGCGAGAGTCTCGTCATGGACGTCGCCGCGCATCAGGATGTCGGACAGCGCATGGCGCACCTGCTCGCCGACCCGGAGGAGTCGGACGGAGCGGCCTTCTGATGATTCCGTGTGCTTCATCTTTCCCTCCGTCATCCAGCGGAGGCTGGTAACCCGGCGGGTGAAAGGCGCCGGCGCACCTCACCCGCCGGGGCCCCAGCCTTCGCTGGGGCGACGCTTCATCCTTACAAAGTGCGGGCGCGCTCCTCGACCTCGAAGACTTCGAGATGGTCGCCCGGCTTGATGTCGTTCGTGTCGGCCAGGAGAACGCCGCATTCGAGGCCCGCCCGGACCTCGGCGACGTCGTCCTTGAACCGGCGAAGCGACGAGATGGTCGTCTTTGAGACGATGACGTCGTCGCGGGTGAGGCGCGCATGCACGCCCTTGCGGATGACCCCTTCCAGGACCAGCAGGCCGGCCGCCTTGTCCTTCTTGCCGGCGGGGAAGACCTCCTTGACCTCGGCGCGGCCCATGACCGTTTCGATGATCTCGGGCCCGAGCTCGCCCGCCATCGCCTGCTTCACCCAGTCGGTGAGGTGGTAGATGACGTCGTAATAGCGGAACTCGACCTTGTTGCGCTCCGCCACCTCGCGCGCCTTGGCGTTGGGGCGGACGTTGAAGCCGATGATCGGGGCTCCCGATGCGCTCGCCAGGATGACGTCGCTCTCGGTGATCGCTCCCACTCCGGCATGGAGTATCCGGGCCTTGATGTCCTCGGTGGAGATGCGGTTGATCGCGCTTGCAATCGCCTCGACCGACCCCTGGACGTCGGCCTTGACGACGAGCGGGAACTCGATCGCCTGGTTGGCCTTGGACGCGAACATGTTCTCGAGGCTGACGGGAGCCGAAGTCGTGCGCTTCCGGTCGAGCACGCTCTGCCGGTAGGCGGCGACCTCGCGGGCGCGGGCCTCGTTCTCGACGACGGTCAGGGTGTCGCCCGCGGAGGGCACGCCCGACAGGCCCAGCACCTCGACGGGAACGGAGGGCCCCGCTTCCTTCACCTGCTTGCCCTTGTCGTCGATCATCGCCCGGACCTTGCCCGGCACGGCGCCGACCACGAAGACGTCGCCGACCCTCAGCGTGCCGCGCTGGACGAGCACGGTGGCGAGCGGGCCGCGGCCCTTGTCGAGCTTGGCCTCGACCACCGCGCCTTCGGCCGCACGGTCGGGATTGGCCTTGAGCTCCAGCAATTCCGCCTGGAGCGAGATGGCTTCGAGAAGTCCGTCGAGATTGGTCTTCTTCAGCGCCGAGACTTCGACGTCCTGGACCTCCCCGCCCATGTCCTCGACAAGGATCTCGTGCTGGAGGAGCTCCTCGCGGACCTTCTGGGCATTGGCGCCGGGCTTGTCGATCTTGTTGATCGCCACGATCATCGGCACGCCCGCCGCCTTGGTGTGGTTGATCGCCTCCACCGTCTGGGGCTTGAGCCCGTCGTCGGCGGCCACCACCAGGACGACGATGTCGGTGACGTTGGCGCCGCGCTGGCGCATCTCGGTGAAGGCCTCGTGGCCCGGGGTGTCGAGGAAGGTGATCTTCGACTTGTCCGGCAGGCCCACCTGATAGGCGCCGATATGCTGGGTGATCCCGCCCGCCTCGCCGGAAACGACGTTGGCGCCGCGGATCGCGTCGAGCAGCGACGTCTTGCCGTGGTCGACATGCCCCATGATCGTGACCACCGGCGGGCGCGGCTGGAGGGTCTCCTCCGCGTCCAGGTCCGTCTCGGTCTGGATGTCGGCATCGCTTTCGCTGACCCGCACCATGCGGTGGCCGAATTCCTCGATCAGCAGCTCCGCCGTGTCCTGGTCGATCGTCTCGGTGATCGTGACGGGAGTTCCCATCTTGAACAGCGCTTTGACGAGATCGGCGCCGCGTTCCGCCATCCGGTTGGCGAGTTCCTGGACGGTGATCGCCTCCGGGACGATCACGTCGCGGACCTGCTTGGCGGACGGTCCCGACTGCTGGTGGGCCCTCTTCTCCTTCTCGCGCGAACGGCGGAGCGCCGCGAGGCTCCGGGCGCGGCTGTCATCCTCGCCGGAGAGGGCGCGGGTGACGGTGAGCTTGCCGGCGTGGCGGCGATCGTCGCGGCCGCGGGCCGGACGGGCCGGCTCGGGGCGCTTCGGAGCGGGAGCATGATGCCCCTTGGGCCGGGCATGGGCCGGGCGGCGGTCCTCGTCCTCATCCTCGGTCGCGGCGGCCGGAGCGGGCTCGGCGGGGCGGGCGGGTTCCTCGGCGGCGCGGCGGGCCTCCTCCTCGGCCGCGACGCGGGCGGCTTCGACACGCTCCTCCTCGGCCCGGCGATTGTCCTCGGCGCGGCGCTTCTCCTCCTCGGTCGCCTCCGCGGCCTGCCTGTCCTCGCGGCGGCGCGCTTCCTCGAGCTGCTGCAGCCGCGCTTCCTCGGCCTCGCGCAGAAGGCGGTCCTGAAGCTCGCGGCGGGTCGTTGCGTCATTGGCCGGGCGCTGCGGCGCGGCGGGACGCGGCGCGGCCGGAGCCGCCACGGCCGGAGCGGCCGGCCTGGGTGCTTCCGGGACCGGCGCGGGCGCGGCTTCCTGGGCGGACTGGGGCCCGAGAATACGGCGCTTCTTGACTTCGACCACGACCGTGTTCGAGCGGCCGTGACTGAAGCTCTGCTTGACCTTGCCGGTTTCGACGGTGCGCTTCAGGCCCAGCGGGGCGCGCGCTCCGAGCTTCGGCTTATCTGTCGTCTCGCTCATTACTTTCCTTCGCTCACATTTCCAGCCGACGCGTCCGGCAGGCCCGCCGCGGCGGCATTTAGCCCAGCTTCAGATCCGATAAAAGCGCGCCAGCGCCCGAGCGCATGCTCGACACGCGCGGCGGCGGCACGATCAATTATTGCGATATGTACCACATTCTGGCGCCCCAGCGCCAACGACAATATGGCCCTTTCGGCTGGAATCACCAGACCTTGGGCCCGGCCTTCGCCCACTCGCCAGGCCTGATCCAGCTTGCGGTTGCCGTCCTCTCCCGCATCGGCGGCGTGAAGGAGGAGGTGGACGTCCCCCTTGCGCGCGGCATTCTCGATGCGCTCGGAGCCGGTGAGCAGGGTTCCCGACCGGGCTTCGAGGCCGAGCCGATCGAGCGCCGCCTGGCGCAGCGCCGACTCGATCCGGGCGCCGAGATCCTCGGGAATCGACAGCGGAGCGCCCTTGAAGGCGCGGGCGAGGGCGCCGCGCAGCCGGCCCCTGGCCTGGGCGGCTTCGAGAGTGTGGCGGTCGACCCCGATCCAGGCGCCCCGTCCGGGCGCCTTGGCGCGCACGTCGGGGAGCACCTCCCCGTCGGGGGCAAGAGCGAGGCGGATGAGATTATCCTGCGCGACGACGTTTCGTGTCAGGATGCAGGTTCGCTCGGGCGCGTGAGAATCCGTTCGTGTCGAGCGAAGTCGAGACACCCCGTCGAGCGGAGCCGAGACATGAGCCTCGGCTGCGCTCGGCCGGGCCCCTCGACTTCGCTCGGGGCGAACGGATTCGTTTACCCGTTCAGGGGTCTCATTGGGAGGTTTCCGCAACCGCGTCCTCCCCTTCATCCTCGAACCAGTGGGCGCGGGCGGCCATGATGATCTCGTTGCCCTGCTCGTCGGAGAGGCCATATTCGGCGAGGAGCCCGCCTTTGTCCTCGGTCCGGTTGCTCTCGCGCTGGCGGCGCTGCTCGGGACGCTTCTTCTGGACGAGCTCGTCGGTGGCGAGGTCGGCGAGGTCGTCGAGCGTCTTGATGCCCGCCTTGCCGAGCGTGACCAGCATCGCCTCGGTGAGATAGGGCATCTCGGCCAGCTCGTCCGACACGCCCATCGCGCGGCGCTCCTCGCGCGACGCTTCCTCGCGCCGCTCGAGCGCCTCCGCGGCACGGCTCTGCAGCTCGGTCGCCAGCTCGTCGTCGAAGCCTTCGATCGAGGCGAGCTCGTCGAGCTCGACATAGGCCACTTCCTCCAGGGCTCCGAAGCCTTCGGCGACGAGCAGCTGGGCGAGCGTCTCGTCGACGTCGAGCTCCTCCTGGAACATGGCTGAACGCTCGACGAACTCGCGCTGGCGCTTCTCGGAAGCATCGGCCTCGGTCATGATGTCGATCGCCGAGCCGGTGAGCTGCGAGGCGAGGCGGACGTTCTGCCCGCGCCGGCCGATGGCGAGGCTGAGCTGGTCGTCGGGAACGACGACCTCGATCCGCCCTTCCTCCTCGTCGATGACGACCCGGCTCACCGTCGCCGGCTGGAGTCCATTGACGACGAAGGTGGCGAGGTCCTCGGACCAGGGGATGATGTCGATCTTCTCGCCCTGCAGCTCCTGGACGACGGCCTGGACCCTCGAGCCCTTCATTCCGACGCAGGCGCCGACCGGGTCGATCGAGCTGTCGTAGCTGATCACGCCGATCTTGGCGCGGCTTCCCGGATCGCGCGCGGCCGCCTTGATCTCGATGATGCCGTCGTAGATTTCGGGGACTTCCTGGGCGAACAGCTTCTTCATGAAGTCGGGGTGAGCCCGGCTGAGGAAGATCTGCGGGCCCCGGTTCTCGCGGCGCACCGAGAGGATCAGCGAACGCACCCGGTCGCCGACGCGGACGACCTCGCGCGGAATCTGCTGGTCGCGGCGGATGACGCCCTCGGCGCGGCCGAGGTCGACGACGACATGGCCGAACTCGACCCGCTTCACCACTCCGGTGATGATCTCGCCGGCGCGCTCCTTGAACTCCTCATACTGGCGTTCGCGCTCGGCGTCGCGGACCTTCTGGAAGATGACCTGCTTGGCGGCCTGGGCTGCGATCCGGCCGAACTCGATCGGAGGCAGGGGATCGACGATATAGTCGCCCACCACCGCTCCGGGCTGGAGCTTCTGGGCGTCGTCGAGGCTGACCTGCTTGAAGTAATCGTCGACCGCTTCGACCACTTCGACGACCCGCCACAGGCGAAGGTCGCCGGACGTTCCGTCGAGCTTGGCGCGGATGTCGTTCTCGGCGCCGTAGCGGGCCCGCGCGGCGCGCTGGATCGCGTCCTCCATCGCCTCGATGACGATCGCCTTGTCGATCAATTTCTCGCGCGCGACCGCGTCGGCGATGGCGAGCAGTTCGGCCTTGTTGGCGGAAACGGCGCCGGGAGCGCCCGGGGCGGTGGTGGCCATGGTCAGTCTTCCTCTGTTTCTTCTGTATCCGTTCCCCGGCGAAGGCCGGGGTCCAGCTCTGAGCCCTCCTCCGGGCCCCGGCCTTCGCCGGGGTGCGGATCGGGCTCGATCGCAAATTCGTCGGCGCCTTCCGCGCTCAGCGGAGCGGTCGCCTGGATGAGCCTGTCGGTCATGACGAGCTTGGCCGACTGGATCGCCGCGAACGGCAGCCCGGTCGCGCCGAGCCCCTGCACGTCGATCAGTACCGTGTCTCCTTCAGTTCCGGAAAGCGCGCCGCTGAACACCTTCCGTCCGTCGAGCTTCTCGGCGAGCACGATCCGGGCCTCGTGCCCCTTCCAGTCGTCATAATCCTTGAGGCGGGTGAGCGGCCGGTCGATTCCCGGCGAGCTCACCTCGAGACGGTAGGCGTGCGGGATCGGGTCCTGGCCCGCGGCCTCGGCCTCGTCGAGCAGCTCCGACAGGCGCCTCGAAAGCCGGGCGCAATCCTCCAGGGTGAGCTGCCGAGTATCCGGCCGCTCCGCCATGACCTGCAGCGTCGGATCGCCCGTTCCACCGATCATCTTCACGCGCACCAGCGCCAGCCCCTCGGCCTGCGCCGCCGGCTCGATCAATCGGGTCACTGCGTCAAGATCCGCCACACGCTCTCCGCGTAAAACCAAAACCTTCGCGCGCCGGCCCCGTCCCAGGGACCAGCCTCAACGTCTAACGATGTCGAGGAAGGTGAAGCGCATATAGGCGTGGCGGCTGCTCGGGGCAAGCGGGGAATCCCACGGCTATAGGGCGATAGACGCGAGATTGAGTTGCCGGATCCCGATAATTCGCCTCTTGATATTCGCTTCATTCGGCGATCGCTCGCACCAAGAAGGGAGCCGTCCCCGCAACCGACGCTCAGCAGCCGCTTTCCTCCCCGCCGTCGGGAGGCGAACGGTTCGCGGTATCGGCCACTCCCAGTTCCGTCTTGAGCGGCGAGAGCACCCACAAGGTCAGCAGGGTGATCAGCGACAGCACGATCGCGACGTCGTAGCTGCCGAGGCCGACCGCGGTGCCCATCGCGCCCGTCGCCCACAGGCTCGCCGCCGTCGCCGTGCCCTTGACGCTGTCCTTGAGCCGAAGGATCGCGCCTCCGCCGATGAAGCCCATTCCGGTGATGATCCCCTCGACGATCCGGGCCATCGCCTCGGGGTGGTCCGCCGCCAGCCCCTCGGCCGCCTGGACGAAGCCGCAGGCGGCGACCGCGACCAGCGGGAAGGTGCGCAGCCCGGCGCTTCGCTCCTCCTTCTCCCGGTTCCAGCCGACCGGAAGCGCGAGCAGATAGGCGGCGAGCATCGCGACCACGTGGGGCACGATCTCGAACGGGTTCGAACCGAGGATTTCCGCCATCTCTCCCCTTCGTTCCAGCGCCGGCGCTACCGCCGGGGCCTCTCAATGCAAAGGCCGCCCACCCGGGACGGCCTTAGCGATTACGCCGAAGCGGAGCCGGAGCGCCTGCGCTCCGGCTTCCACCCCTGATCAGCGCGTCTTGTCACGCTCGAAGTCGGCCTTGTCGGTGTCGAGGCCGGCCGTCCGGTTCTCGCCGCCGAAGCTGCCGAATGCCGACCGGTCGCCCGCGCCTTCCTCGACGTCGACCTCGGTATGGCGGACGGTGTCGCTGACCGTCTCGGTCCGCTCTTCCGCGGTCTTTCGGACGACCAGCTCCTCGCGGACGCTGGCGACCTTCTGGACGACCGCCTCCTCGGCGGTTTCGCGCATCTCGATCTCGCGGTCCTGAAGCAGGTCCTCGCTATTCTGCGTCGACTGAACGCCCTGCTGCGCTTCGACCGGCCGCCGCTCCACCGAGACATGCTCCTCGCGCAGCGTCACCTGCTCCTCGACCGGCACCTCGCGGACGTAGGAACGGACCCGGGCGCCGCCGCGAGTGACCTCGCGCTTGCCGATTCGAAGCTCCTCCTCGACGATCGGGATTCGCTTCTCCTCGACGACGTTGCCGCTCGAAGTCGCGCCGCCCGACAGGCCGCCGCTCGTCATTCCTGATTCCGCCGACGGAGTGGGGGCGCCGGCAAAGGGCTGCCATCCTTCGCTCTTCCAGCTCTGCTGCCGCTCTTCGAGATCGACGCCCGCGGAGTCCTCGAGCAGCCGGACAATCCGGTCGGCATCCTCGCCGGTCTCGACCTCGGCGCAGAGCAGGAAGCCGCCGCGGCGAAGCCCTTCGCCATAAGCGTGGCGGTCGTCATCCGAGAGATAGAGACCGCTCAGGGACCGGCCGCCGTCGCCTCCCGAGGCCTGGTCGATGATCTTGACTCGCTCGACATCGACGGCGGAGGCCAGCCGCTGGCGCGCGGCTTCGGCTTCCTGGCGGGTATCGTAGAGGGCGGTGACGGTCCGGGACATAAGCTACTCCTTCAGTGTTTCCCCACTCGTTTCGGCGCGGCGGATCGCCGCCGCGACAATCTCCTGGCTTCCGGTCGGTCTCAGCGGACGGGCGCGCCACCGCCGGACTCGCCTTCCGGCGCCTCCTTCGGCTCGAGCTGTTCGACGTCGACCTCGGTCCGGCGCACGGTTTCGGCGATCCGCTCGGTGCGCTGCTCGACATCCTTGCGCACCACCAGCTCCTCACGGACCACGGCCTGCTTCGAGACGACCGCCTCCTCGCGAGTCTCGCCGATCTCGATCACTCTTTCGCGCAGCAGGCCGCGCTCGGCGATTTCCGCTTCGCTGATGCTTCGGCCCTGCGCCTCCGCCTGCTGCGTCGCCGGCGCGTCCTCGGCGAACAGGACTTTCGAGCCGCCTTTCACCACGCGCGAGTCGCCGACGCGCGAGTCGCCCGCCGCGGCGCCGCCATCGACCCAGGCTGCGCGCTGCCGGGTGGAATCTTCGCCCCCGCTCATCTTCCGGCTCCTTCCGAAAGGTTTGGCCCGTCGCGCTCGATCTCCGCCCGCTCCGAGCGAAGCGTCACCGGGATTTGCTCGACCGACGTCTGCGTCCGGCGGACGACATGTATCTCCTCGACCAGCACCAGCCTCTTCTCGACGACGAGCTGTTCCTCGACGACCGGGATGATCGTCGTGTCGCCCTCGAGGCGGACTCCGGGAAGCTCGGTCACGGCGACGTTGCGCGGGACCCGGCGGACCTCGACCTCGTCGCGGGCAAGCTCGGCGGGCACGATTTCCTCGCGCGTATCGACCGCGACCCGCACCTTGACCCGGCCGCTCTCGATCCGCTTCTTGCCGACCGTCAAACGCTCCTCGACGAGCGGGATGGCCGCGACCTCTTCGGCTTCTGTCATGAAGGTACGCCTCGATGCTTACATCGCTCGGCCAAACCTGCGGCGGCTTCAGTCGTTCCGGCCGTTTTTCGATATGCGGCAAGCGGTTGCGGACGCGTGCCGCGCGGCGAAACGGCTAATCTATGTGTGGGACAAAGTCCGGAACAGCGCCCCGCTCAGTCCGTTTGCGGACCGCCCCGATAATCAAGGGGTCAGTCCAAACAGGAGGAAATCAAATGCGAAATTCGGTCTTGAAGCATGCCGCCCTGGCGGCGGCACTGATGCTCAGCCCGGCGGCCGCGCTCGCCCAGAACGACACGGCCGGCACCGCCGACACCAGCTATGCGACTCCGGTTCAGCAGGAAGACGACGACGATTTCCCCTGGGGCCTGCTCGGCCTGCTCGGACTGGCCGGCCTTCTCGGCCTCAGGAAGCGCGAGCGCGACATCCACGTCGACGCCCGCCGCAATCCGTAACCGCCGACGGGGACAGTCGCTCGCGGCTGTCCCCACCACCGCCGCGCTCGCCGATTGCCCGCTGCCTGCCCTTGCGGCTAGGGCGGATCCGACCCACGGGAGACGACCGATGCGCAGCTTCATCCCCCTTCTCCTCCTCGCGGCGTGCAGCGCCGGCGGCGAGGCTGCCGCAAACGACTCGGATCCGGCGGCCCGCGGGATCGGCGGCGGCCGCCCGTTCGACGTCCGTCCGATCACCACTTTCGACGAGCCCTGGGCGATGGCCTTTCTTCCCGGCCCGGGGCCCCGCGCCCTCGTCACCGAGCGCAAGGGCAAGCTGAGGCTGCTGTGGAGCGACGTCGGCCGGGTCGGCGAGGTCAAGGGCGCGCCCGCGGTCGATTACGGCGGCCAGGGCGGCCTGGGGGACGTCGTCCTCCACCCCCGCTTCGCCCGGAACCGGCTGATCTATCTGAGCTGGGTCG
>DASVPM010000055.1:0-24047 GCA_036382815.1 Allosphingosinicella sp. | reverse complement strand
TTTCGCCGGGATGACGGGGGAGCGGGGGGGGCGCAAGGGCGGCGTCTTGCAGACAGGCGCCGCTGAGGCTATCTGCGCCCTGGCCTTAGGAGTGTAGCTCAGTTTGGTTAGAGCATCGGTCTCCAAAACCGAGGGTCGTGGGTTCGAATCCCTCCACTCCTGCCAGGCCGAAGGAAGCCGCGAAGCGAAGCTGCGCGGCGGTGCCCGAAGGGCGTCCGTAGCCGCCGGACGGCCTGCGCGAGCATAGCGAAGCGACGGGTCCGACGTCACGGGATTTACTCCCGTGACGGCTCCAGCTTCCTTGATGACCCCTCCACCACCCTTCCGGTGGTCTCCCTCCCCATCTGGCGATGGGGAGGCAGATCAGGCGGCGATATCGTAAGGCTGGATCTCGCCGGTGAGGTACAGGCTGCGTGCCTTGGCGCGCGAAAGCTTCCCCGAGCTCGTCCGAGGCAAGGTCCGCGGCGGCACCAGCTCGATGACGCAGTTCATTCCCGTGATCGCCCTCACCCGCTCGCGGATGATCTCGCGGAGCCTGGCCCGCTCCGCCACGTCGGAGGTCCGGCACTGGACGAGGACGGCGGGGGTCTCCTCGCCGCCGGGCGTGGTGATCGAGAAAGCGGCGATGTCGCCGGCCTTGAAGCCGGGCAATTGCTCCACCGCCCATTCGATGTCCTGGGGCCAGTGGTTCTTGCCGTTGATGATGATCATGTCCTTGGCCCGGCCGACGATGTAGAGATAGCCGTCCGACAGATAGCCCATGTCGCCGGTGTCCAGCCAACCGTCTGAGTCCAGGCAGGCCTTCGTCGCCTCCTCATCCCGGAAATAGCCGACCATGACCGACGGACCCCGGCAATGGACCTTGCCGATCTCGCGATTGCCGAGCCTCGCCCCGTCCTCGTCGCGGATCTCGATCTCCATGTCCCGCGCCGGCCTGCCGCAATTGACGATCGCCCGGTAGCGCTGGGGCCGGTCGCGGTGCATCTTGCCGTCGCCCGACAAGGTGGTCTCCTCGACCAGCTCGACGACGATGCCTTCGCCCGGGGGCATGATCGTCACCGCCAGCGTCGCCTCGGCGAGGCCGTAGCTCGGGCAGAAGCTCTTGGCGTCGAAGCCGGCGGGAGCGAAGGCGTCGACGAAGGCCTGCATGACGTCGGGCCGGATCATGTCGGCGCCGTTGCCGGCGATCCGCCAGCGCGACAGGTCGAAGCGCTCGGCGACGTTGGTCAGGCTCGAGACCCGGCGGGCGCAGATGTCGTAGCCGAAGGTCGGCGAATAGCTTCCGGTCGTGCCTTCGTTGCGGGTGATCAGGTCGAGCCAGGCGAGCGGGCGGCGCGCGAAATCCTCGGTCTTGAGGTAATCGGTCGAAATCTGGTTCGCCATCGGCGACAGCAGGCAGCCGACCAGGCCCATGTCATGATACCAGGGCAGCCAGGAAATGCAGCGGTCGGTCGCGATCACCTCCATTCCGTGGCTGTGCGCGGCGAGGTTGTTGAGAAGCCCGCGATGGGTGACGGCGACCCCGTGGGGGAAGCGCGTCGAGCCGCTCGAATATTGGAGATAGGCGATGTCGTCGGGCGCGGCCTTCGGAAGCGCCGTGGCCGTCCCGTCCCAGCCGGCGAAGCTCTCCCAGGACAGCCCCGCAACCCCGGCGGCCTCGGCCGCCGCTCCCGCCATCGCGCTCAGTTCGGCGGGGTAGAAGAGATGGGTCGGGTCGGCGCTCGCGAGCTGGACCTTGAGCTGGTCGATATAGGAATCGCGGCCGCCGAACGACGTCGGAAGCGGCAGCGGCACCGGCCAGGCTCCGGCATAGACGGTGCCGAAGAAGAGCGCGGCGAATTCAGGGCTGGTCTCCGCGACGATCGCGATCCGGTCGGCGGGCCTCACTCCGGCGGCGATCAGCCGGTAGGCGGCCGCCAGCGCGTCTTCGCGAAGCTCGCGATAGGGATAGGCCCTGACCAGCGCTCCGCGCGGATCGTGGAAATTGAGGCCGCGTACGCCCAGCGCCGCGTAGTCGAGCGCCTCCGAGAGCGTCTCGAAGTCGGCGAAGCGGCGCGGCAGATCGTCCGCAGTCGGCGTCGGGACCAAAGTCTCGGGCACGGGTGTAGCGGATCCTCTCCGGTGGTTGCGCGCGACCGCGTCCCGGGACGGGAGCGGTACGCATTTATAATCGGGACCGACTGTGGCACAATCATGGCGCGTGAGATCCCGACCCGACAAAAGCCCTCGGCCGCCCCTCGATTCCGAAGGACTCGAACGGCTCGGCCTCTTCTATGCCGGCCGCTACGCGACCACCCGCTCGAAGCTCGTCGGCTACCTCCGGCGCAAGCTCAAGGAACGCGGCTGGAGCGGCGAAGGCGAGCCTCCCGTCGAGCGCCTCGTCGAGCGCTTCGCGGAACTCGGCTATGTCGACGACCGCGCCTTCGCCTCGGCCCGAAGCGCTTCCCTGCTGCGCCGCGGCTACGGCCAGCGCCGGGTCCAGGAGGCCCTGCGCGGGGCCGGCATCGCCGAGGAGGATTCGGCGGAGGCGCGCGACATCACCGGGGAGGAGGCGCTTGCCGCGGCGCACCGTTTCGCCCGCCGGCGGCGGCTCGGCCCCTATTCCGAGACGGTCCCGGATCGAGGCGGCCGGGACAAGGCGGCGGCGGCGATGTTGCGGGCCGGGCACCGCCTCGACCTCGTCCGCCAGGTGCTCGGCACCTCCCCCGACGACCTGCCCGAGCCGGATGTCCCATAAAAACGGCTGTAAACGGTTCACAAATCGTCGGAAGGCGTGATAGTCACCGCCGTTCATGTGGTGGATCGGCCGTTAATGACGTCGCGCCGGGAATTTGAAGCTGGAAGCGACGCGCCGGACACCGACGGCGCGGACGATCAGCCGCGCCTCGAGGACGAGGGCCTCGTCAGGCTCACCGGAACGATGAAATGGTTCGACGCCACCCGCGGCTTCGGCTTTCTCGTCAGCGACGAGGCCCAGGGTGACATCCTCGTCCATTTCAGCGTCCTGAAGGAGCATGACCGGCGAAGCCTCCCCGAAGGCGCCGTCGTCGAATGCCTCGTCGCCGAGCAGGAACGCGGCCTGCAGGCGCGCAAGGTCCTGTCGATCGACCTCAGCCAGGCGGTGATGCCCGAGCCTCAGCGTCCGTCGGGGTCCGGCACGGGCGAGCGCATCGACCCTTCCGCTCTGCTCGACCAGGCCGGCGAGTTCGAGCCGGTGCGGGTGAAATGGTTCAATCGCCTCAAGGGCTATGGCTTCCTCGTCCGGGAGGAGGAGGACGGCCAGGACATATTCGTCCACATGGAGACGGTCCGCCGCGGCGGCCTCGCCGACCTCAGCCCCGACCAGCCGCTGCGAGCCCGAATCGCCGCCGGACGCAAAGGCCCGTTGGCGGTCGAAGTGGAGCCGAACTAGTCTCCCCTCCCTGGAAGGGAGGGGTTGGGGGTGGGTAGGCGAGCGCAGCGAGACTTCTTTCTGAGTCCAAGGTCGCCGCTTCGGCGGGCCGCGCTCGGATGACCGCTCGGCCGTCCCGTCGCATCCGAATTTTGGGTCTCGCCGGCGCCTCGATATCATGAACGCATGCCCGGCCGCCGAGTCCCTCGCCGTCTCACCGCTCGAGCCCGTGACCTGCGCGCCCAAGCGACCAGGCAGGAGCGCATCCTGTGGCGGCTACTTTCTCGTTACCGACCCAAATTCACCCGACAACTTGCCATCGAACCTTATATCGCCGACCTCGCCTGCCGTCAGGCAAGGCTCGTCGTGGAGATTGACGGAAGCCAGCACATCGCCTCGCCTAGCGACCAAACCCGCACTCGCTATCTTGAAAGGGAAGGCTGGACGGTCATCCGCTTCTGGAACAGCGACGTGATTGCCAACCCCGACGGCGTAGCCGAGGCGATCCTGCAGCGCGCCGCCGAGTGCCTCGGCGGCACCCACCCCCAACCCCTCCCTTCCAGGGAGGGGAGGCAAAGGCGGCCGCGTTTCGAATAACCTCACCTCCCTGGGAGGAAAGGCAGGCGGAGAGGCTCGGCGATCAGCCCAGGGTGAGCGCAGCGTCTCTCAGGCCGCGCCAGATCCTGAGCGCCTGGACCGTCTCGGGCACGTCGTGGACGCGGAGGAGCTGGGCGCCCTGGTCGGCGGCTTTCAGGGCGAGGGCGAGCGAGCCAGGGAGCCGGGCGTCGGCCGGCGCCTCTCCCGAGAGCGCCCCGATCATCCGCTTCCGGCTCGCCCCGACCATCACCGGGCAGCCGAGACCGTGGAGCAAAGCGAGGCCGTTCATCAGGTCGAGATTGTGCTGGACGGTCTTGCCGAAGCCGATCCCGGGATCGACGACGATGCGCGAGCGCTCGATGCGGGCCGCTTCGGCGGCCGCGATCCGCGCTTCCAGCCAGTCGTAGACGGCGAACAGCACCGGTTTGTCGTAGCTCGGCGCCTGCTGCATCGTCTCCGGCGGTCCGAGATGGTGCATCAGGACGACGGGGCAGCCCGCCCCCGCCACCAGCGCCGCCGCCTTCTCGTCGAAGGTCAAGGCGGAGACGTCGTTGACCATCGCCGCGCCCGCTCCGAGCGCGGCTCCCATCACCGCCGCCTTGCGGGTGTCGATCGACACCGCGGTCCCGCCGGCGGCGAGCCTCGTCACCGTCGGCAGCACCCGCTCGATCTCGTCGCCTTCCCAGACCGGCTTGGCCCCGGGCCGGGTCGATTCGCCGCCGACGTCGACGATCGCCGCTCCGGCTTCGGCCATGGCGAACCCCGCCTGCGCTGCCGCATCGCCGCCGTCGAACCGGGCCCCGTCGGAGAAGCTGTCCGGAGTGACGTTGAGGATCCCCGCGACCTGAGGCTGGTCGAGCCGCACCACGCGTTCGCGCAGCTGCAACGCGGCGCGCGGCGAGGTCAGGTTCTTCCAGGCGCGCTCCGCTTCGCTGCCGAGCGCGAGCAGGTCGTCGACCCGTTCGACCGGGACGAGCTCCGCGGATAGCCGCCGGTCCCCATCCATCGTCACCCGCTCGATGGCCGCGAACCAGAGCATTCCCCCGGCGAGCCGGGCGACCTTCCCGTCATGGCCGAAGGGCGCGTCGACGAAGGCGGTGGGGCGCAGATAATGGCGACGGGTCATGGAATCGGGCTAGCGCATAATAAGTGCGACAGGAATCCCGAATGGCGGAGACTAAGGCTTCGATGGAGCGGGGGGGGGGTACTCCCGGCGAAAGCCGGGACCTCTGGGAGACCCGCCGGGACTCTTGAGGCCTGGGGCTCCCGGCTTTCGCCGGGAGGTCGGGCGGGGGGATGATGAAAGAGGTGACGACCGCCACTACTCGAAGGTCAGTAGGGTAACCGAGTCTCCGAGGCCCGAACCACCATGTGGGGCATGGTATTGGTCCGGACCCATCAACACTCAAAGGGGCTCCCGCGCGTCTCCCGTGGTCAAAGGCGTGCGGGCGTTGAGCGTGACGGGACGGTCGTCAACTTCAATGTGCCTTTGTTTCAGGGTTGTGTCGAGTGGCGGAGTGCAACCTTTTTTTGCTAAGTACTCAGTCGAACGTCAGCAAGTGCCGCTGCCGAAGTGCGTCCAGCGGGAGCAGGACGCCTTCCTCCTCAAAATGCCAGAATGCCCAGCCGTTGCAGGCCGGCGCCCCCTGCGCGAGGGCGCCGACGCGGTGGATCGAGCCGGCGTCCGCGCCCATCTCGATCGAGCCGTCGGCCCGGACCCGGGCCTGCCAGCGCCGCTTCGTGTCGGTCAGAAGCGTCCCAGGTTGGATCATCCCGATTTCGACCAAAGTGCCGAACGGGATTCGCGGCGCCGTGCGCTTCGAAGCCATGGTCTTCATCGCGCTCTCGTCGAGCTCGAGGGTGGAATCGATCCGCTCGCGGGCGACCCGGACGTAGCGCTTCTCGCGCTCGATCCCGATCCAGCGGCGCCCGAGCCGGCGCGCCACCGCGCCGGTCGTCCCGGTGCCGAAGAACGGGTCGAGGACGACGTCGCCCTTGTTGGTGCAGGCCAGCATCACCCGGTAGAGCAGGCTTTCCGGCTTCTGGGTCGGATGGGCCTTGGTTCCGCCGTCCTTGACCCGCTCGCCGCCCGAGCAGATCGGAAGGAGCCAGTCGGAGCGCATCTGGAGCTCGTCGTTGAGCGCCTTCATCGCCCGGTAGTTGAACGTGTAGCGGCTGTCCTCGCTCCGGCTCGCCCAGATCAGGGTCTCGTGGGCATTGGTGAAGCGGGTGCCGCGGAAATTGGGCATCGGGTTCGACTTGCGCCAGATGATGTCGTTGAGGATCCAGTAGCCCGCGTCCTGGAGCGCCGCTCCGACCCGGAAGATGTTGTGGTAGCTTCCGATCACCCACAAGGTGCCGTTCGGCTTCAGGATCCGCCGGGCTTCCTTCAGCCAGGCGCGGGTGAACTGGTCATAGGCGGCGAAGGTCGCGAACTTGTCCCAATCGTCGTCGACCGCGTCGACGAGGCCGCCTTCGGGGCGGAACAGGTCGCCGCCCAGCTGCAGGTTGTAGGGCGGGTCGGCGAAGACCATGTCGACGCTGCCCTCGGGCAGGCGCGCCATTGCGGCGATGCAGTCTTCCTGGAGTATCTGGTCCAGCGGAAGCGCGGGATCCGGAGCCGGCGCCGAAGCGCCCTTTTCCCTCGAGCCCAAGCGCACATGTGCAGTCATTCGATACCGCCCCCCGGTTTCGTCCAGACCGCCAGCCTGAGTCAGCCGGAGTCTCGGGTCAACAACAAGGCTTTACGGGCGAAGCTTGAGACCCAGGTTAACATGTCGGGAACGAAACGAGTCTGCGCTACTAATGGAGTCCGGCTGCACCGCATCAACTCTACATGATGTGGGTGTGGCCCAAAGGACTCAGCCGGTCGCGAAGTGGCGGGAGCGCGGCCGCGGTCAGGCTGGGGCAAGGCGGCGCCCGCCACGATTCGATGAATGGCGATCTCGCTCTCCCCGATTCCGGCACTGCTCGCGGCGGCCCTCGGCCAGCCCTGCGATTCGCCGCGAATCGATCCCGTCCCGCCCTCCCGGGCCGAGCTTCAGCCCGATGCCGCCGAGGTCGCCCGAGGCGACCGTCCGAGCGAGGCCGAAGCGGCGCGCCGGCTTCGCCTTCAGGAAGTCTCCGCGTCCCACGTCTCAAAGCTCCGGCGGGAGTTTTCGGACCGGCTGGCCGGCCTCTATCTGGAAAGCGAAGGAGATTATCGAATCGTCCTTCGCCTGAAGGGCGCGGAGCCGGTGCCGGACCGGTGGATCGGAAGCGGCGGCGACCGGATGCGGATCCAGTTTCTCGCCGGCGCTCCCGCCACTCTGGAGGAAACGCTGGAAAAGGTCGCGGACTCGATGGCGGCGATCGGGGCCCGTCTACCGGGCCTGATGGGAGTCGGAGTCGACGAGCGCACGGGAGAGGTGCTTCTCGACGTTCAGGCGGCCGGGGAGGAGGCCGGGCGCGCTCGAGCGGCCGAAGCCCGGCTCGAGCGGTTGCTGGGCAATCCGGTGCGGCTGCTCCTGTCCTCCTCGGCGCTGTCGGACGGACGGCCCCCTTCCCGGCCCCTTCCGAATCCCCCGAAGCCCGGCACCCGGGAATGGGACGGCCACATGCAGCGACTGGCCCGATCCGCCCGCTATCCCGGCGCTCCGAATCCCGAAATCCGCAGGTTTCATTACGAAACCCGCCCGCTGATCCAGCGCGTCCGGGCCGATCCCGCATTCGCCGGCTGGGTGTTCGTGAACGGGAACGAGCCCTACGCCGTGGTGCTGTTCACCGGAGACGCCGCCGTCCACCTCGCGCGCTACACCAGGGACCCGCGATACCGGCCCAAGTCGGCGGCGCTCACGCACGCGCGGTTGCTGGCGCTCCAGGACGGGTTCGGAAAGCTGCTTCGGCAGCTCGAAATCCACTACACCTTCAGCTCCGCCGACGAGGGAAACAACCGGGTCACCTTCTCGGTCTCCGAGATGGACAAGTACCAGGGGGCCGTCGAGGCCGGTCGGGTGAAGCCGCACCCCAATGTCCTCGTCGTCCAGGACCAGGGTCCGATCGCCCGCTCCCCGCAAAGCTCCGGCGCGGTGAAGCATTTCCCCCAGTTCAAATTCCCGGGCCGGCTGATGGATGCTGCATTGGCCGGTACGCTCGAATTGAAGCACGGATGCCTCGTGATCGGCAGCAATCTGATCCTGTGGCCTTCGGGCGCGAAGCTGACGGCCGGTTCGGACGGAGTCCCGACCGTCGCGGGCGGCAGTGGCGCTCCGCTGCGCGTCGGCGATCAAGTGAGGATCGGCGGGGGCGAGGCCTGGACGAACTTCAGCGGCGAAGGCCTGCTGCAATCCGTGCCCGCGGAGTGCTCGGGCCGATATTGGATCGCGGGCGAGTACTGAGCGGAGGCTATATTCGAGAGGTGCAGTGTCGTCCCGGCGAAGGCCGGGATGACGTTGGGCCGCCAAGCCCGGACGCGCCCTACAGGTCGATCAGCTGCTGCGATCCAATCGCCGACGCCCCGTCGCGGATCGCCAGATAATGCCTCACCGGGGCGAAGCTCCGGCGGTGGAGCGGCGTCGGCCCAAGGGCGTCCAGGCCTCGAAAATGTTCGGGCGTGCCGTAACCCTTGTTGGTCTCCCAGCCATAGCCGGGATGCTCCCGGGCATAGTCGCTCATGATCCTGTCGCGGGTGACCTTGGCGACGATCGAGGCGGCGGCGATCGACCGGCACTTGGAATCGCCGGCGATCACCCAGACCGACGGCCGCTCCCATTTCGGGCAGCGGTTGCCGTCCACCATGACCATCGCCGGATCGACGCCGAGCGCGTCGACCGCCCGGGTCATCGCCAGCATGCGCGCCCAGTAGATGTTGATCCGGTCGATCTCCTCCACCGTGGCGACGCCGACCCCGACCCGGGCGACCTTGTAGAGCTTCGCGCAGATCGCTTCGCGGACGGGTGCGGCAAGCGCCTTCGAATCGTCGATCCCGCGCGGGAATTTCTCCCGATCGAGGATCACCGCCGCCGCGACGACCGGCCCGGCCAGCGGCGCGCAGCCCGCCTCGTCGACGCCGGCGACGGGGTCGGGATAGGCTTTCTCGAGCTTGAAGCAGGGCCGGGGCATCGGGGGCAGGCTAAAGGCCTGGGGCCCTAACCGCCAGTAGGGCCTGAGAAAATTCTGTGGGTTAGGTCGTTAAGTCCTCCCCGGCATTTGCCGGGGAGGGGAACCGCGCGAAGCGCGGTGGAGGGGTTCTTCCAGACTCCGCAAGGCCCCTCCACCAGGCTGCGCCTGATCCCCCTCCCCCGCAAAGGCGGGGGAGGATTTCACTTGCCGATCCGCCAGGGCGGGAAGCGCCGGTAGCGGCCGGCCCGATAGAGGCATAAGCGGTTGCCGGCCGGGTCGCGAAGATGCGCCTCGCGCCAGCCCCAGCTCTGGTCCTCCGGGCCGGTCTCGATCTCGATCCCGGCGGAGCGCAGCCGCTCGATCCAGGAGTCGAGATCGTCGCTCTCGAAATAGGTCACAGAGTCCCCGGCGCGCCGCCCTTCCTCGACATGGATTGAGAGCGTGGCCCCGCCCGGGCATTCGAAGCGGGCGTAGCGGCCGGGCGAATCGACGATCTGGCGGAGTCCGACCCGGGCGTAGAACGCGATCGAAGCCTGATAATCCTCGGCGGGCAGGGTGACTTGGTTGAGGTTCATCGCACTGACATTCTCCCGCCGCGCCGGGGCGTCCTCGGGCTCGTGATCGTCCCAGCGGAAATCGGTGACGCCCTGGTGGCCGACCGGGCCGTTGCCTTGGCCAAAGCCGGGCGCCTCGAGGATCGCGATCCGGACGAAGCGGACGGCCTGCTCGAACGCCTTGTGGACGCTCAGGCCGCCGCCGAGCCCGCAGGCAAGGGCGCTCGCCAGGGTGCAGCCGGTGCCGTGGGTGTCGGTCGTCTCGAACCGCTTCCCGCGCAGCTCCCGCCGGGCGCCGCCCGGCGAGATGAGCGAGTCGACGATCTCGGCGCCCTCGGCATGCCCGCCCTTGGCGAGGAGGTGGCAGCCATGGGCGAGGATCGCCGCCTCGCCGCCGAGCGCCTCGAGCTCCGGAATGTTGGGAGTGACGACCGAGGCGATCCGCATCAGCCGGCCGAAGGCGGCGATCGTCGCCGCGTCCGCGAGCTCTGACCCGCTGGTCGCCACCATCACCGGATCGAAGACGATCGGCACCGCCAGCCGCTCGAGCCGTTCCGCCACCGCCTCCGCGGTCTCGGCCGAGCCGATCATCCCGATCTTCACGGCATCCACTCCGATGTCCCCGACGACGGCGTCGATCTGGGCCAGCACCATTTCCACGGGCACCGGCATGACCGCCTCGACCCCGAGCGTGTTCTGGGCCGTGAGGGCGGTGATCGCCGTCGTCGCGAATCCGCCCAGCATCGTCACCGTCTTGATGTCGGCCTGGATCCCGGCGCCTCCGCCGCTGTCGGAGCCGGCGACAATCAGGATTCGCGGGACGCTCGTCATTGCTGGGAACGTAGCGACGAAGCAATCCAGCCGCCATGGCTTGCGTCGCTGGATTGCTTCGCTGCGCTGGCAATGACGGTGGAAATGATCACCCGGGCCCCTTGCGCACCGTCGAGGCCGGATCCCGCTCCAGCATCCGGGCCGGCCTTATGGGGCGCCGCTCGAAATTGCCGCCGCAATTGGGGCAGACGCCGCCCAGAGGCCCCTCCACGCACTCGGCGCAGAAAGTGCATTCGTAGGTGCAGATGCGCGCGTCTTCGCTTTCCGGCGGAAGGTCGCGGCCGCAGCGTTCGCAATCGGGCCTCAGCTCGAGCATCCGCGGCTCCTCCCGGTTGCAAGGCGCGGAGCGACGCGGCAATCCAGCCGGCCTCCGAGGCTGCACTGGATTGCGTCGCTTCGCTCGCGACGACGGGGCGGCGGCTCACCCCTCACGCCGCCTTCACCGCCTCGCAGATGCTGTCGACGACCTCCTCGACCATCTTCTCGTCCTCGCCCTCCGCCATGACGCGGATGAGGGGCTCGGTGCCGGACTTGCGGATGACCAGCCGGCCGACGCCCTCGAGCCTGCGCTCGGCCGATTCGATCGCGGCCTTCACCCCCGCCGACTCCAAAGGCGCGCCGCCGCCGAAGCGGACGTTCTTCAGCAATTGCGGCAGCGGATCGAACTGGTGGAGCAGCTCGCTCGCCGGCCGGCCGTCCTCGACCAGGCAGGCGAGGACCTGCAGCGCGGCGATCAGCCCGTCGCCGGTGGTCGAATAATCGGAGAGGATGATGTGCCCGGACTGCTCGCCGCCGACGTTGAAGCCGCGCTCGCGCATCGCCTCGAGCACGTAGCGGTCGCCGACCTTGGTCCGGACCAGCTCGAGCCCGTTGGTGGCGAGGAAGCGCTCGAGGCCGAGGTTCGACATCACGGTGGCGACGACGCCGTCGCCTTCGAGAAGCCCGCGCCGGGCGAAGAAGATGGCGATCAGCGCCATCAGCTGGTCGCCGTCGACGATGCGGCCGGCCTCGTCGACGATGATCAGCCGGTCGGCGTCGCCGTCGAGCGCGATGCCGATATCGGCGCCCTCCTCGACCACCCGCGCCTGGAGCGCGGCGGGCGCGGTCGAGCCGCAGCCGTCGTTGATGTTGAGGCCGTTGGGGGTCACGCCCATCGCGATCACGTCCGCGCCGAGCTCCCAGAGCGCCGAAGGGGCGACCTGGTAGGCGGCGCCGTTGGCGCAATCGACGACGATCTTCAGGCCGTCCAGCCTCAGCTCCTCGGGGAAGGTCGACTTGGCGAAATGGATGTAGCGGCCGCGGGCGTCCTCGATCTTGCGCGAGCGCCCGATCAGCGGCGCGTCGACCAGCTTGGGCGGGGTCTCGAGCAGAGCCTCGATGGCCAGTTCGTCCTCGTCCGAAAGCTTGTAGCCGTCGGGGCCGAACAATTTGATGCCGTTGTCGACATAAGGATTGTGGCTGGCCGAGATCATCACGCCCAGATCGGCGCGCATCGAGCGGGCCAGCATCGCCACCGCGGGCGTCGGCACCGGCCCGACCATGACCACGTCCATGCCGACGCTGGTGAAGCCGGAGATGAGCGCCGTCTCCATCATGTAGCCGGAAAGCCGCGTATCCTTGCCGATCACGACCCGGTGGCGATGTTCGCCGCGCTGGAAATGGGCGCCGGCCGCCTGCCCCACCCGCTGCGCCATCTCCGCCGTCATCGGGCTCTTATTGGTGCGGCCCCTGATCCCGTCGGTGCCGAAGAATTTGCGAGTCATGGCGGTCCTTGCGTGTGTTTGCGGCTGAATAGCGTGGAGTCGCCTCCTTGTCCTCCCTTTGACTCCCCTCCCTGGAAGGGAGGGGCCGGGGGTGGGTAGGCGACCCCGGATCTGATCCGGGGGAGACTTCCTGCTGAGTCGGAGTTTCGGCCGCCTTCGGCGGACCCACCCCTCACCCCTCCCTTTCAGGGAGGGGACTATTCCCTCCCGTCCCCGCCCGCTACACCTCTTCGAATGTCGCAAGCCACCCGCATCCTCGCCGCGCTCGCCGCCGGGCTCCTGCTCGGAATCCTCACCGCCGATTTCGGCTGGGCGCCGCGGACCGCGGAGCTCGTCGAGCCGGTCGGGCAGATCTGGCTCCGGGGCCTGCAGATGACGATCGTCCCGCTCGTCGTCGCGCTCCTCGTCACCGGAATCGCCGAAAGCGCCGAGGCCGCGCGCGGCAGCCGGGTCGCGGGCCGCTCGTTCGTGCTGATGGTCGTCATCCTCTGGTTCTCCGCCATCTTCGCCGCCTTGTTCGTTCCGTTGCTGCTCCGCCTGTTCCCGATGGGCGCCGAGGCGGCCCGAGCGCTGAGCTCCGCGCTCACCACCGCCAAGCCGGTCGAATCGGTCCCCGGCTTCGGAGACTTCCTGAGGTCGATCGTGCCCTCCAACCCGGTCGCGGCGGCGGCCTCCGACCAGATCCTGCCGCTCGTCGTCTTCGCGACCGTCTTCGCCTTCGCCTTGACCCGCATTCCCGCCGACGGGCGGCGCCGGGTGGTCGAGCTCTTCCGGGCCGTGGCCGAGGCGATGATCGTGATCGTCAACTGGCTGCTCTGGCTGGGGCCGATCGGCGTGTTCGCCCTCGCCTATGTCGTCGGCGTGCGCGCCGGGGACGACGCCTTCACCGCCCTGCTCCACTATATCGCGATCGTCTCCTCGGTCGGGATCGTCATCCTCGCCCTCGCCTATCCGCTGGCGACCCTCGGCGCGCGGATCCCGCTCCGCCGGTTCGCGAAAGGCGTGGCGCCCGCCCAGGCGGTCGGCTTCAGCACCCAATCCTCGCTGGCAAGCCTGCCGGCGATGCTCAAATCCTCCGAGCGTCTCGGAGTGCCGGTCGCCGCCTCGGGCGTGTCGCTTCCCCTCGCCGTCGCTCTGTTCCGGGCGACGGGGCCCGGCATGAACCTGGCCGTCGTCCTCTACATCGCCCACTGGTACGGGATGAGCCTCAGCCCGGCGCAGATCGCCATGGGCGTGGTCGTGGCGGCGATCACCACGTTCAGCGCCATCAGCCTTCCCGGCCAGGTGAGCTTCGTCACCAACACCGCGCCGATCGCCCTCGCCATGGGCGTTCCGCTCGAGCCGCTCGCGCTCCTCATCGCCGTCGAGACCGTCCCGGACCTCTTCCGGACGGTGGGCAACGTAACGATGGACGTCGCCGTCACCGCCACCGTCGCCCGCCGGAGCGGCTTCGACGAGGCGGAGATGGGAGACGAGGACCGGCTGCTCCAGGAAGACGAACCTGCCCCGAACGCCCGCGCCTGAACCCCGTCATTGCGAGGAGCGAAGCGACGCGGCAATCCAGCTACGGCGTGCGGCACGGGCCAGCCGCTGGATTGCTTCGCTCCGCTCGCAATGACGGGTCAGGGAGTCAGCGCCGCGATCGGCGACACTTCCGGCGCGTGGAGCCAGGTGACCGCCAGCCAGAGGAGCAGGCCGATCAGCACGGCGGGCCAGGCCTCGCGAAGACCGCTCCATTTGGCCCGGCCGGTCAGCAGGGCCGCGAACGGCACGAACGAGGTCCGCTCCATCCACGCCCGCCACGGCTCGCCGATGACGTTGAGCTTCTTATGGTCCTGGCCGAGCGATCCCGCCAAAGCGAGGATCAGGATGCCGCCGGCGACGATCAGATTGGGGAGCGAGCCCCACAAGGCGATGTGGACCAGCGCCCAGAGAATGAAAGCCATGTTCATCGGATGGCGGGTGACCGCGAACACGCCGCTCGCCGGGCGCGTCGTATTCGCCTTCGCCTTCGCGCCCGGATTGGGGAAAGCCGGGTTGCGGAAGAACGACCCGGCGAGGAGAATGCAGGCGAGCAGCATGAGCGCGGCCGCGGCCGGATCCGCCCAATCGGGCGTCAGCCACAGGAAGTAGCTGTCGTCCGCCGCCCGATAGGACAGGATCATCCAGCCCAAAGTGAGGAAGGCCACGGCCGAGTAGAGGCCGGCGAACCACTGGTCCCCCAGATTCTGGACGAGCCGGGTTCGCAGGGGATGCGACATCGCGAGGTGCGTGCCGACGAAGGCGAGCGTCGCCAGTGCGAGACTGGCGATGGCGATCACCGTTCGTAGGCCTTGGGGAGATCCCCTTCCGTCGCCGTGCGGTAGCGGTCGCGAAGCTTGGTCTGGTGGTTGTCGAGCGGCTGCTGTACCCCGTCGATGAGGACGATCTCGGCGGCGCTGCTGTTCTCGAGCGGGTCGCCCGACCAGATGACGACGTCGGCGCGGCGCCCGGCCCTGAGGGAGCCGATCTCCCCGCCCATCCCGACCGCTTCCGCGGGCGCCGAAGTGATCGTTGCCAGCGCCTCGCCCCAGCTCAGGCCGGAAGCGCCCGGCACCCGGCCGATCGCGACCAGGTTGCCGGCCTGCTGCCGGGCGAGCCGGACCTGCCGGGCTTCCTCGTCGTTGATCATCCCGAGCGACACCGGAACCCCGGCCGCCTTGAGCCGGGCGACGTTGGACTGGGTCGCGGCAAGCTGCTCGAAGGTCGCCGGCAAATCGTTGAGCGCGTTGGCGATCACCGGCACCCGCGCCGCCGCGATCCGGTCGGCCACGGTCCAGCCCTCGCTGGCGCCGACCAGGACCAGCCGCAGCTGCGCAAATTCCCGCTTCAGCGCCAGCACCTGCAATATGTCGCTCGCCCGCTCGACGTGTACGAAGAGCAGCTGCCGCCCCTGAAGCACCGGGACCAGGGCCGCGGCGTCGAAGCGGGTGAGGAGCACGTCCTCGGGCCGGCTGGCGCCGGGGGACATCAGCCGGCTGTCGGGCACTTCCTCGAGCGGGAAGTCGCGCTGGTCGTTGGCGCGCGGCTGACGGCTTCCGCCGCCGCCGGAGATGGGCGAGGAGAAGCGACCGAGATCCCGCGCTTCCCTCAGCGCGTTCCGGAACAGCACATAGGCCGCCGGCCGGCTGCCGCCCGCCTCGTCGGCACCGGTCTCGCCCATCTCGACGAACTGGAAGGCGCGGGCGCGGGTCACCGCGTCCATGTCGTTGCCGAGGTCGATGACCGCGCCCTGGCCCGCGAAGATGCTCTTGGCCGTGCCAGGAGCGACGATCGCCCGGGTCACGCCGCCGGCGCGGTTGACCTGGATCGGCATCGCGCGCGGGTTGATCGCCGGAGCCACGTCGATGGCGGCGCTGAACGGCGAGTTGTTGGCGGCGACGTCGTTGGTCGAGCCCACCGCGTCGACCTCGACCAGGCCGACCCGGGAGAAGCCGGCGACGATTCCGGGAGTGACCCACTTGCCGGTCGCGTCGACCCTTTGCGCGCCGGCCGGGACCGCGACGTTGCGTCCGGCCGCGACGATCCGCCCGTCCCGGACGACGACGGTGCCGCCCTCGATCGGCTCCGAGCCGTCGCCGAGCGCCACGGTCCCGCCGGTGATGGCGACGGTCTGCGCAAGAGCGGGGCCGGCGAAGGCGAACAGCGCGGCCAGGATCGCTCCCCGGCGAAGGCCGGGGCCCAGCTTCCAGCCCCGGACCGGGCCCCGGCCTTCGCCGGGGAGCGACTGTTTGATGACACCCGTCACTTCACGTCCCCTTCGCCGGGCTGGCCGAGCTCGAAATCGCTGACCGGCCGGCGGCGCGGGTCGTTCGAATCGTACATCAGGGCGCCGTCGACCCAGACCCGCTCGGGCCGGGTGTAGACGCTGAACGGATGGCCGTTCCAGAGCACCACGTCGGCCATCTTGCCGGGGCGAAGGCTGCCCGTCTTGTCGGCGATGCCCAGCGCCCTGGCCGGGTTGATGCCCAGCCAGGTCCAGGCGATCTCATCGGAAATGTTGATCCCTATCCGCCGGCCGTTGGCGAGCGCCTTGGCCGCTTCCTGGTTGAGGCGCTGGATGCCGTTGGCGTCGTCGGAATGGACGATCGCGCAGGCGCCGGCATTGTGGACCAGCGGGATATTCTCCTGGATGCCGTCATAGGCCTCCATCTTGAACCCGTACCAGTCGGCCCACATCGCCGAGCACACCCCGTTCGCCTTGAGGAGATCGGCGATCTTGTAGCTTTCGACGGCGTGGTGGAAGGCGGAGACCTTGTAGCCGAATTCCTTGGCCATATCCATGATGTTGGCCATTTCGTCGGCGCGGTAGCAATGGTTCTGGACCAGGATCTCGCCGGCCAGCACCCCGCGCAGCGTGTCCATGGCGAGGTCGCGGCCCGGCATCTCGCCGCCGTTGCGCTCGTAATTGTCCCACTTGCGCTTGTATTCGGCGCCCCGCGCCCAGGTCTGCCGCATCACGGCGACGTTCCCCATCCGGCTCGCCGGCGGCTGATTGCGGCCGCCATAGACCCGCTTGGGATTCTCGCCGCAGGCCATCTTCAGCGAATAAGGCGCGCCCGGGAACTTCATCCCCTGCATCGTGCGCGCCGGCACGTTCTTCATCGTGGTCCCGCGGCCGCCGAAGAGATTGGCCGAGCCGGGCAGGATGTGGAGGCTGGTCACACCGCCGTTGACCAGCGCCCGGCTGAAGCCCGGATCCTGCGGCCAGACGCTGTGCTCGGCCCAGACTTCCGCGCGCACCGGGCCGGTCACCTCGTTGCCGTCCTGGTGCGCCTCGACGGAGGGGCTGGGATAATCCCCGAGGTGGCTGTGGATATCGATCACGCCGGGCGTGATCCATTTGCCCGTGCCGTCGATCCGGGTCGCTCCGGCCGGGATCGCCGTGTCGGGTCCGCCGATCGCCTGCACGATTCCGTCGGCCAGGACCACAATGCCGTTGTCGATCCGGCCGCCCTCGCCGTCGAAGATCGTCGCGCCGGTGATCGCGGTCACGACGCCCGGATAACGATGGTAGGTCGAGGGAAACGGATCCCTCGAATAGGTCCTCGGCGGAGTCCTTGGCGCCTGGGCGGAGGCGGTCTGCGGCTTCCGGTCTTGGGCGCACCCCGCGACCGCCGCCGCGGCGGCCGCGAGGAAGAGCAGGCTTCGAAGCTTAGTCAACGCCGTGCATCCATTTCTTGATCAGCGGGGAAAGGACGAGAAGCAGGACGCCGATCCCGGCCGAGACCAGGCCGATCGTCCAGAACACGTCCGTATAGGTGTCGAGGCTGACCTTGAGGTTGGTGACCTGGCCGCCGACGGTCTCGACGCTCGCGACCTGGGCCACCACGCCCGCGACATATTGGGCGACCGAGATGGACAGGAACCAGACGCCCATCATCAGCCCGACGACACGGGCGATGGCGAGCTTGGTGATCATCGAAAGGCCGACGGGCGAGATGCACAATTCGGCGATCGAGTGGATCAGGTAGAGGCCGGCCAGCCACCAGATGCCGACCTTGAAGTCGGGCCCGGCGAATTTCGCGCCCCAGACGAGGAACAGGAAGCCCGCGCCCACGCCCATCAGGGCCAGCGCGAACTTGACCGGGATTCCGGGCTCCAGCCCGCGCCTGGCGAGCCGGGTCCACAGGATGCTGAACAACGGCGCCAGGAGGACGATGAAGATGGCGTTGAACGACTGGGTCTGCGGCGCCGAGATGCTGAACAGGCCGAAGAAGGACAGGTCCGTGTTGCGGTCGGCGAACAAAGTGAGCGAGGAGCCGGCCTGCTCGAACAGGGTCCAGAAGACGACGTTGAAGATGACCAGGATCATCGCCGCCATCATCATCTGGAACTCGACCCTGGTACCGACCTTGTAACTCCAGATCAGGATCGCCGGGACCGAGAAGAGGAAGGTCAGGAACAGAGCCTTGCCCATGATGGAGAGCGAGGCGATGTAGCCGATGATCCCGGAGCCGGGCACGGGCTCGGGCGCGTTCATCAGATTGGTGAAGAGGAAGTAGACGACCGGCACCGCGATCGCCGCTCCGAGGTAGATCCACAGCGACCGGTCCGGCCCCTCGCGGGTGGGCGGCTCGCCATAGCCGGCGAGCTTGCCGCCGTCGAACTGGATGAGGCTCCACGAGACCAGCATGCCGAGAGCGGCGAGGCCGAAGCCCGCCCACCAGCCGACATTGGTGACGAGGAACGGACAGGCGAGCTGCGACAGGAAGGAGCCGAGGTTGATGCCCATGTAGAAGATGGTGAAGCCGGCGTCCCGCCGCCGGTCGCCTTCGGCGTAGAGCGATCCCACGATGGTCGAGATGTTGGGCTTGAAGAAGCCGTTGCCGATGGCGACCATCGACAGGGCGATCAGCATCAGCATCGTGTAGAAGGGATTGCGCTCGCCCGCCGCTTCGAAGCGCTCGGACGGCACCTTCCTGACCTCGGTTCCGGCGCCGTCGAGGAACGAGACGGTCTTGTCCTCGTTGCCCTTGATCATCAGCTGCTGGTTGCCGGTGACGATGAATTGCCGCCGGTCCTCGCCGATGCCCTGGTTGACGACCTCGTAGCGCTGCCCGTCGACCATCGCATAGGGCTTGGCGGGCGAGCCTCCGAAGCAGAGCAGGAGATAGCCCAGCGACATCACGATCGCTCCGAACTTCACCGACCGCTTCGAGCCGAGGAAGCGATCGGCGAGCAGCCCGCCGACCAGCGGTGTCAGGTAGACGAGGGCGGTGAAGCCGCCGTAGAGGCCTGTGCTCTGGCGGTCGTTGAACAGGAAGAACTGGGTCAGATAGAGCGTCAGCAGCGCCCGCATTCCGTAGAAGCCGAACCGCTCCCACATTTCCGTCGTGAACAGCCGCGCCAGCTGCCGCGGGTGCCCGAACCAGGTCTCGCCGTCGGTTCGGCTGACGTCGGGGCGTTCGCCCTCGGTCGTGGTTTCGGGGGCGACGTTGACCATGTTCCACTCTCCAGGCCTGGCCCGCTCGTACCGACGGGCTCTTTCGCCGCGGCACCCTAGCGGCGAATCGCGCCGTGTGAAGCGGATTGTTGCATAGTCTCAACGCTGGTAGCGCCCGCTCATGTTCAACGACCGCTCCTCGCTCCCCGCCTACCTCGCCACCCGCCGCTCCTGCCGCCCGCGCGATCTGATCGCGCCGGGGCCGGACTCGGCCCAGCTTCGCCGGATCCTGGAGATCGCGGCGCGCACGCCCGACCACGGCAAGCTCTTCCCCTGGCGCTTCGTCCATGTCGGCGCGGACCGCCGCTCCGCCTTCGCCGAAATGCTCCAGGCCGCCTATCGCGCCGGCAGGGCCGACCCGCCCGCTCGGCTCGAGCTCGAGTCCGTGCAGCGCTTCGCCGCCCAGGCGCCCGAGCTGGTCGTCCTGCTCTCGAGCCCGATCGCGGGCCACAAGATCCCGGTCTGGGAGCAGGAGCTCTCCTGCGGCGCCGTCGCCATGAACCTCCTCCACGCCGCCTCGGCGCTCGGCTTCGGCGCCGGCTGGGTGACGGGCTGGGCCGCCTATTCGCCGGCGGTTTTGGAGGCGCTGGGCGGAAGGGCGGGCGAGCGCATCGCGGGCTTCTTCTTCCTCGGCACCCAGGGCGCCGAGCTCGAAGAGAGGCCGAGGCCGGTGCTGGAGGACGTGGTGAGGGAGTGGTGACCCAATCCTCCCCGCGATTTCGCGGGGAGGGGGACCGCGCGAAGCGCCGTGGAGGGGTGCTGCGGAATTGGAATAGAACCCCTCCACCAGGCTTCGCCTGGTCCCCCTCCCCGGCAAATGCCGGGGAGGAATTCAGCGCAGCTTGACTGCCACACTGTATTAGCTCACTATAGCGCCGTGTCCGAAGAACGCCCCGTCTATCTCCGCCTGCGCGACAATATCGCCGCGATGATTCTCGAAGGCCGGGTCGGCGACGGCGATCCGCTTCCCTCGGTGAGGAGCCTCGCCGCCGAGTTCGGCGCCAACCCCCTGACCGTCGCCAAGGCCTATCAGACGTTCCAGGACGAGGGGCTTGTCCTCGTCCGGCGCGGGGTCGGGATGTTCGTCGCCGCCGGAGCCACCGACCGGCTTCGCAAGGCCGGACGAGACGATTTCCTCAACCACCGCTGGCCGGAGATCGCCGCCCAGATCCGCCGCCTCGGGCTCAGCGCCGAAGAGCTGCTGGACCGCATCGAGGCCTGAGCCGTCATCCCGGCGAAAGCCGGGACCCCAGGACCGGAAGACTCGGCGGCCCTCCCCGAGGTCCCGGCTTTCGCCGGGATGACGGGGGCCGGTGACCGTCGGCGTCTTCGCCGAAAACTGACACAATTGGCACCAACTTCACCCGGCCGCGGCATCGCCCGGACACGCGCCCCCGCCAGAAAGGCGATGCGGCTTCGGTCGGCGGCGTATTGCCCCCCTCCGCTCGCTGGCCGGAGCCGCATCCGATTTTGGGACTCGCCAAAAGGACGACGACGAACATGCACCCGGTCCGCGCCTTCTTCGCCTCGCTTTCGATGAGCCTGCTGGTACTGACCCTGAGCTACCAGGCGGCCGCGATCCCCGCCGCTCTCAGCAAGCCCATGCCGCGGCCCAGGAGCGACGCCTGGATGGACCACGCCTCGTCGGTCAAGGCCAGGAAGAAGGGCGAGGACAAGGACGACATGTCCGAGCTCGCGCCGCTGCTCACCGCTTCCTGAGGTTCGACTTCCCGGCGACCACCGGGCCCCGGGGGGTGGAGAGGAAGCCCTCCGCCCCTCGGAATTCACGTCGCCCCGGCGAAGGCAGGGGCCCCCGCCGGTGAAGACCTCCGGGCCTTCCACTCCCTGGGGTCCCGGCCTTCGCCGGGACGACGGCTAAGTGGGCGCCGCCGCGGTCCGCTCCCTTATCCGCCGCTCGAGGATGACCAGCGGCATCGCCCCGTCCTTCAATATCTCGTGGAACCGCTTCAGGTCGAAGCGCCGCCCGAGCGTCCGCTGGGCCTCGGCCCGCGCCCGGGTCCAGGCCATGTGGCCGACCTTGTAGCTGCACGCCTGCCCCGCCTGGGTGCAGTAGCGCTCGACCTCGCGCTGCGATCGCGGCCGGGCGAAGCCGGTGGTGGCGACGAGATAGTCGGTCGCCTTCTCGCGGCTCCACTTCTGCGAGTGGAGGCCGGTGTCGACGACCAGCCGGGCGGCACGGAACAGGAAGGACTGGAGATAGCCGGCGCGCTCGAGCGGGGTCGCATAGGCGCCGAGCTCGTCGGCGAGCTGCTCGGCATAAAGCGCCCAGCCCTCGCTATAGGCGCTGAAGCCGCCCACCTTCCGAAGCGTCGGGATGTCCTTCGATTCCTGGGCAAGGCTGATCTGGAGATGGTGGCCCGGGACGCCCTCGTGGTAAGTCAGGGAGGGCAGCGAATATTTCGGCCAGTCGCCGGTGTCCTTGAGGTTGATGAAGTAGATTGCGGGCCGCGAGCCGTCGAGCGACGGCCGGTTGTAATAGCCGTTCGACGCACCGTCCTGGATCTCCGGCGGGACCCGCCGGATCTCGAGCGGCGCCCGCGGCAGCGTCGCGAAGGCGGCGGGCAGCTTCGCGTACATGCCCTTCACCCCCTGGTTGAGGCCGGCGATGAGCTCGGCCCTGCCCTCGTCGGTGTTCGGATAGGCCTGCGAGGGCGCGACGTTGAGCGCCGCCAGCCGTTCGCCGACGCTTCCGCGGGTGAAGCCCTGGCTCTTCAGGATCCTGTCCAGCTGGGCGCTGATCCGGGCGACCTGCTGGAGGCCCATGCGGTGGACCTCGGCCGGCGAGAATCGGGTCGTCGTCGCCTGCTCGAGCGCGACCGCGTAGATCTCGTCGCCGTGCGGCACCCGCCATACCCCGTCGCCGGGGGGGCTCACCGCCTTCAGTTCGCGGACCAGCGCCATCTGCCGGTCGAGCGCCGGATAGACCTGCTCCTCGACGATCTTCGACGCGCGCCGCTCCCAGCGCCCGTCTATGTCCCTCGCCTTGGCGCGGCCGGCCAGCGACTGGACGATGCTGCTGTCCTCCGCTTTCTGCCCGCGCAGCTTGGCCATCTGGCCGAGCGTCAGGTCGAGCGACCAGGCCGGAGCGACATAACCGCGCGCCGCCTCGATGCGCTGCATCGCGCTGTCCTGGTCGAGCGCGACGGCGAAGGCCTCCAGCCGCGCCAGATAGGCTTCGGCATCGCCCTTGTCGGCGATCGTGTGGGCGGTGTTGAGGAAGTCGGGGACCGAGAAATAGGCGCCGCCCTGCTGGAAGATCCGGTAGGGCCGGATCGCGCTGTCGAGCCCGAAGCGCTGCGGCGCGACGGTCGAGCTGGTCAGCGAGTAGGTGACCACCTCGAGGTTGAGCTTCGCCGCCGGGGACAGGGTCCTGGGGTCGACCGCGGCGAGCTCCGCCAGCGCCGCCTTGTTCTGGGCCAGCACCCTCGCCCGCTCGGCGAGCGTGCGCGGCCCGAGCCGGCTCTTCAGGGCGGCATTGGCGCCCTTGTCGAGGCCGAGCGACGTCGCCTGCTCGGGCGAGCGCTGCACCTGCTGTTCGAAGATCCGCTCGAACAGGGCGTTGAGCGCGGCGTCGCCGGAGCCGGCGCGCGACTGACCGGCGGCGGCGGCCGGGAGCGTGGCGGCGAGGGCGGCGGCGCCCGACGAGGCGATGAAGGTTCGGCGATCCAAAATGGCCTCCTGCTGTGGTTCCTCGCCCCTAGCGCCTCCCCTCCCTGAAAGGAGGGGGTAAGGGGTGGGTAGGTCGGAGCGGGCTCGATGCCCGCTTCGACCTTGACGCAGGCGGAGCAGGCCCGGCTTCGCCGGACCCACCCCCGGCCCCTCCCTTCCAGGGAGGGAAGTCAGACACAATTGACACCATAAACCGGCGGCAGCGACATGAGGCTGTCACCTTCGCCGTCCATAACCTGCAATACGGGTTCCGGCCGGCGGCGATCATGCCCCCTCTCGCGCCGGCCGGAGCCAACCCCCTTTCAAAATCGAATCGAACCTTCAAATCCTCCCCGCGATTTCGCGGGGAGGGGGACCGCGCGAAGCGCGGTGGAGGGGTTCTTCGAAAGTCGGAAAGAACCCCTCCACCAGGCTTCGCCTGGTCCCCCTCCCCGGCAAAAGCCGGGGAGGATTTAGGAAGGACTTACCAGATGCTGACCCGCTGCTCCGGCGGCAGATACAGCTTGTCGCCCGGCTTGACGTCGAACGCCTTGTACCAGGCGTCGACGTTGCGGACGACTCCGTTGACGCGATATTCCGGCGGGCTGTGCGGGTCGGTCAGGAGCCGCTCCCGCAGCGCGCCCTCGCGGACCTTCGAGCGCCAGCTCTGGCCGTAGGCGATGAAGAAGCGCTGGTCGCCGGTGAGGCCGCCGATCACCTTGGGCTCGCCATGCTGGGCGACGTAGCGGCGATAGGCGGCATAGGCCATTTCGAGCCCGCCGAGGTCGCCGATATTCTCGCCCATGGTGAGCTTGCCGTTGATCTTCGTCCCCGGGATCGGCTCATACTGGTCATATTGCTTGCCGAACTTGTCGGCGCGCTTGGTGAACTCCTCGCCCGAGCTGGCCGACCACCAGTCGCGGATCCGGCCGCTGGCGTCGAACTGGCGGCCCTGGTCGTCGAAGCCGTGGCCGATCTCGTGGCCGATGATCGCCCCGATCGAGCCGTAATTGATCGCCGGGTCCGCATAGGGATCGAAGTAAGGCGGCTGCAGGATCGCGGCCGGGAACGTGATCTGGTTCTTGGTCGGGTCGTAATAGGCATTGTTGGTCTGCGGCAGCATGCTCCACAGGCTGCGGTCGACGGGATTGGGATAA
>DASVPM010000054.1:0-3272 GCA_036382815.1 Allosphingosinicella sp. | reverse complement strand
CGGGTGGTTTCGGAATAAGCCGGAAAGGCCGCCTTGGCGGCCGCGACGGCCCGGTCGACGTCCTCGGGACCGCCCAGGCTGATCCGTCCGGCGACGCTCTCGTCGGCCGGGTTGACGACGTCCAGGGTGCGGCGGTCGACGGGCTTCACCCATTCGCCGCCGATGTAGAAATCGAGATAATCGCGCATGGTGGTTCCCCTCGGGATGACTCGGGGCCGCTATAGCCTGTCCGCCGCCAAATTCCTCCCCGGCATTTGCCGGGGAGGGGGACCATGCGAAGCATGGTGGAGGGGTCTTACCGAGTCCGAAAAACCCCTCCACCAGCCTTCGGCTGGTCCCCCTCCCCGCGAAATCGCGGGGAGGATTTGGAGGCACCGGCTCGTCCCCGTTCCTAGAACTTCACCCCCGCCGCCACTCCGAAGCGCCTCGGCTCGAGGGTGAAGACGTTGGTGAAGAGCCCGGACGACTGGTCGGTGACGTACTGGCCGGTGATGGCGTCGCTCTTGGTCAGGTTCTGGACGAAGGCACGGGCGAACCAGCGCTCGTCCTTGCCGTTCAGCTGGATCTGGGCGTTGACCACCGAGTAGCCGTCGATCCGGTCGATGGCCTTATTGAAGCTCCGCGCCCAGAAATTGCCGTTATAGGTGTAATCGACCCGTGGCACGATGGTCATGCCGTTGCCGAGGCGGATCGTATGCTGGAGCCCGGCCGAGAACTTCCAGTTCGGCGCCTGCGGCAGCTCGTTGCCGGTCAGGTCGACCTCGACTCCGGTCGCCACCGTGAAGGGAAGCGGCCCGGTGGGCGTCGAGAACAGGCCCCTCAAGGGCGCCGACGGGTTGGCGATGGTGGCGGCGAGCGCGTCGCAGACCGAGTAGGCGCCGGTCGTGCTCGTGCCCGGCACCGGCACCGGCCCGGCGAGACCGAGGGCGCCGTTGAAGGCGGTCACCAGGGTGTTGGCGCCAAGTGCGTTGCCGGCCGTCTTCGGGATGACGGCGCAGTTGGACGCGTTGGTGACGTCCTTGATGATCACGGTATCCGAACGGCCGCCCGACGGGTCGCGCGGATCGACGAGCTGGAGGTCCTTGATCTTGGTGTGAAGGTAGCTGCCCGAGAGGTTGACCAGGGTGTCCCGGGTCGGCCGGAACACCGCCTCCGCCTCGGCGCCGTAAATCTCGGCGTCCGTATTGTCGTTGACCGAGGTGCGGGCGACGATTCGGCTCAGCTGCAGGCCTTTATAGTCGTAATAGAAGGCGCTGAGGTTGAGGCGGACCTTGCCGCCCATGAAGCTGTTCTTCGAGCCGATCTCGAACGCGTTGATGATCTCGGGCTCGAAGGTGGCGGGCACGTTGAAGATCGGGTTGATCGGCGGGTTGAGGCCGCCCGATTTGTAGCCGCGCGACCAGGAGAGGTAGATGAGGTTGTCGGGCGTCAGATTGTAGTCGACGACGAAGCGGCCGGTGAACTCGTCGAAGGCGGCCCGGCCGATATTGTAAGGCTGGTTGCCGGCGACCGTCGGATCGGCGTCGTAATTGCCGAGGAAGGGCGACTGGTTCGCGTTGGTGGTGCCGAAGGGCACCGGGAAGCTCGCCAGGGGCACCCGGGCGACCTGGCGCTTCTTGTCGTTCGAGTAGCGGATGCCGCCGGTAAGCCGCAGCTTGTCGGAGACGTCGAAATAGACTTCGCCGAACAGGCCGTAGCTCTTCAACGTGAAGAGATTGACCTCGCTGTTGTAGAAAGGCGGCGCCAGGAACACGTTCGGGAAGGCGACGTTCCCGGCCGCGCGCTGGCCGAGAGCGGTCGCCGCGCCGAGGATTCCCGCCGCATAATCCAGGCCGAAAGAGGCGACGTAATAGTTCGAATCCGTGAACTTGTTGTCGAGATAGATGCCGCCGACCAGGAAGTTGAACGGGCCGTCGAAGTCGCTGTCGAGATGGGCCTCGATCGAATATTGGCGCGAGTGGCTCTGCGAGCGGTCGTAATCGGTGCTGCCCGGCGTGCAGCGGTTGATGAAGCCGCCGTAGATGCCGGTATAGTTGAGGTTGGTCTCAGATGTGCAGACGACGCCGCCCGGCCCGTTCGGGATGAGGGCATTGCGCGCGTTGGTGTAGGGATTGACCCCGCCGGGGAAGAGCGCGCCCGGGGCGGCCGCCGTCCCGGCGAGGGTGAGCAGGCCGGGATTGTTGGCCAGCGAATTGCCGGCGACGAGATTGTAATCGGTGCGGCTGTCGACCGCCTGCCTGGTCCAGCCGCCGGTGACGGTGAGGTCGAGCGTTTCGCCGAGTCCCTGCTCGACCCGGGCCATCAGATGCTCTTCCTTGGCGAAATAGGTCGGGTTGAAGTCGGTCCGGACCGTGCGCAGGTCCGCCGGATTCACCACTCCGCCGAAGAAATTGTCCGGACCGTAAAGGCTGCCGAGGCCGAAATTGGTCAGCGCCGCGTTGTTGATCCGGAAGAATTCGCGCGAGGTCAGGATCGCGGCCAGGGTCGCGTTGCCGTTGACGGTCTCGAAGGCGAGGCTGTCGGGCCGGCAGCCGAGGATGCCGGTATTGTCGCGGGCGCAGAGCTGCTTCTGGATGCGCGAGCGGTCGTCTTCCTCGCGGAAATAATAGCCGATCAGGTCGACCGTGGTGCTGGATGTCGGCTGGATCCGGATCGAGGCGCGCAGCGCGTGCAGGTTGCGCCCGTCGATGCGGCTGTTGTCGAACGTGTTCTTCATATAGCCGCCGCGGTCGAGCCAATAGCCGGCGAGACGGATGCCGGCGACGTCGCCGATCGGAATATTGACCATGCCGGTCAGCTTCTTCGAATTGAAATTGCCATATTCGCCGCTGAGGCTGGCATGGAACTCGTTGAGGTCCGGCCGTGCCGTGATGAAGTTGACGACGCCCGAAGTGGCGTTGCGGCCGTAGAGCGTCCCCTGCGGTCCGCGCAGAACCTCGACCCGCTCGAGGTCGAAATATTCGGTCTCGAACAGCCGGGTGGACGTGAGCGGCATGTCGTTGACGTGGATGCCGGTCGCCGAATCGCAGGAGAAGCCGGTGCAAAGGTCGCCGACGCCGCGGATGGTAAAGCTCGACGAGGTGAAGTTGGTCTTGGTGTAGGTGACGTTGGGAAGGCTCTGCTGGAGGTCGCTGGCATTCTCGATCTGCTGGCGCTCGAGCGCCTCGCCGGAGAAAGCCGAGACCGCGATCGGCACGTTCTGGAGCGATTCCGCGCGGCGCTGGGCGGTGACGATGATGTCCGAGTCACTGTTCTCGGCGCTGTCGGTGGTG
>DASVPM010000053.1:0-4365 GCA_036382815.1 Allosphingosinicella sp. | reverse complement strand
GCCGCCGTAGAAGGGACGGTTCTCGGCGAGTGTATCCCAAGGCCCGAAATGGAGGTCGAACATGTCGAGCAGGGCTCGCTTCTGCGGGTGCGCGCTGCGCGCGATCTCGGCCCGGACGGTCGGGTTCTCGGTCGATCGCTGCCTCAGGTAGATGGGGTTCATCAGCTCCGCCGCCCGGATCAGCAGGTTCACCACCTCCCGCTCCTCGGCGTTGAGGAAGGCGGTGTTTGGCGCCATCTCGATCCGCGCGATCTTGGCCCGCTGCGCCGCGAGGTCGTAGCTGTTGGGCGCAGGTGCCGCGGCCGTCGTCACTGGCTCGGCAGGCCTCGCGGCGCAGCCGGCGGTGGCGAGCAGCAGGGCGGCGAGAGCGGGGTGGCGCAACTTGTTTCTCCTTCGACGCAGGCGATTGGAACGGCTGCGGCACGAGATACGTTCCCGAAGTGTGACCATCAAAACGCAGCGTAACCGCGAAAGCCGCATCTTCGATCTCGAGCCCGGCCGAAACTGCTGGCGGGTGGCCCGCGCCCATCGCGCCGCACTGATCGTCGACGGCTGCGATTATTTCCGGCTTGTCCGCCAGGCGATGCTGAAGGCCCGAAAGCAGATCCTGCTGGTGGGCTGGGATCTCGACACGAGGGTCGCGCTCGACGAGCCGGGCGGCAAAGGCGACCCGCCCAACTGCCTCGGGCCGTTCGTCTCCTGGCTGGTGAAGCACCGTCCGGACCTGAAGATCTACATGCTCGCCTGGAGCGGGATGGCCTACAGCGTCCTGAGCCGGGGAACGACCCTGGCGCGGATGGCGGCCTGGAAGACCAGTCCGCAAATCCATTTCAAGCTCGATTTCGCCCATCCCCGCGAGGGCAGCCACCACCAGAAGATCGCCGTCATCGACGATGCCCTCGCCTTTTGCGGTGGGATCGACATCACCGCCGACCGCTGGGATACGAGGGCGCATCTCGACGACGATCCCGGCCGCCGCCACCCCACCACCCGCCGCCGCTATCCGCCCTGGCACGACGCGACGATGGCCGTGGACGGGGCTGCGGCGCTGGCGCTCGGCGAGCTTTCGCGCCTGCGCTGGGAGGCCGCCACCGAAGAGCGGCTGACGAGTGCCGGCGGCGGCGGCGATGCCTGGCCGGACGAGCTTGAGCCGGATTTCCGCGACGTCGACCTCGCCATCGCCCGCACCCGCGCCGAGCATGGCCGCTGGTCGCAGGTCCGCGAGGTCGAGGCGCTGTTCGCCGACCTCGTCGCGAGCGCCCGCCGCCACGTCTATGTCGAGACCCAGTATTTCGCCTCGCGTGTCGTCGCCGAGGCGATCGGCCGCCGCCTCGCGGAGCCGGACGGGCCGGAATTCGTCATCATCAACCCGAAGACGGGCTATGGCTGGCTCGATGAATCGGTGATGGGCCCGGCCCGCGCCGAGCTGGTCAAAGCGGTCGAAGGCAAAGACCGTTACGGCCGCTTCCGGATCTATTCGCCGGTAACCGAAGGCGGGGAGGATATCTACGTCCACGCCAAGATCATGATCGTCGACGACGTCGTCATCCGGGTCGGCTCGGCCAACCTCAACAACCGCTCGATGGGCCTCGACAGCGAATGCGACGTGATGATCGACGCCCGCCTGGCGGGCAACGAGGCCGCGGGAACGGCCATCAGGCGACTTCGAGCCGATCTCATCGCCGAACATCTCGGAGCCGGGCCCGCCGAAGTCGCCGCCTCGATCGAGAAGACGGGCTCGCTCATCGCCACGATCGAACGCCTGCGCGGCCAAGGCCGAACCCTCGTCCCCTACCGGCCGCCCGAGTTCAGCGCGCCCCTCAAGGCGGTGGCACAGAGCGAGTTCCTCGATCCGGAAAGCCCCGGCGCCTCCTTCGAGCCCCGATCCCACCGGCGGCTCCTCTCGGGCTTCAGGCGGCGGTGATCTCACGCCACCCCGGCGCAGGCTGGGGTGGGTACGGGTAAGGAATGCCGGTGCCTTCTCCCGCCGGGATGCCGGGCTTGCCGGGTTCGGCGGCTGTGGCCGGCGACCCGGATTCAGGCGGAAATGGTGGCCGGTACGTTCGGCGGACCGCTCGAACGGCTTGGACTCGATCCCGGCGCGACCGAACGCCGCGAATTTCACGCGCCCTGACTCGCGTGAGCCGCCGGGTCCGGCGCGCCGCCATCCGCGATCACAATTGTCACTGATCCATTTTTCTGTTTCCCTCACCTTGCAGGCGACTCGGCAGGATCGGGACCCCTCGTTGGGGAACGATGGCCGGGGAAGCGAGCAGGGGGGAAAGACGTGGCCAACAGATCGAAGCTGGGCGGCGGGGAAGTGCCCGTCTCGTCCACCACTCAGGTTCTGCTCGCGGAATATCGGCATATCTGGCCGAACGATGCCTCGCCGCCGGACGAACGCGCCGATTACTATCGCAAGGCGCGGGAGAACGGGCAGGCCGCCTTGTGCCTGTCCGGCGGCGGCATCCGGAGCGCCGCCTTCGCGCTGGGCGTGCTTCAGGGCTTGAGCCGCAAACGGCTTCTGACCGGCTTCCACTATCTCTCGACCGTTTCAGGCGGCGGCTATATCGGCGGCTGGCTGCAGCGCTGGATCCACGCGAAGGACCATAAGGTCGAGGCGGTTATGGACGCGTTGGCGGACGTGGTCGAGCCGGCCGAAGTCTCCGCCCTTCGGGAGAACTCGAATTTCATCACGCCTCGGGTCGGCCTCGGCTCGAACGACACCTGGACGGCGGTCGCCATTTCCGGCCGCAACATCGCTTTGAACTGGCTGCTGTTCGGGCCGATGCTGATGCTCGTCGCCCTCCTGCCGAACCTCTTCCTGGCGAGCGTGGAATCGATGCCGGAGCGCACCGCCCACGTCTGGTGGCTGATGCCGCTGCTGCTGGCGCTGAGCGCCCTGTTCGCGGCCGTCGCCGCCTGGAAGGTGGTACGGGCGCTGCCCAGCTATCGCGCCGCGACCGCCGTCCAATCGGGCAATGCCGACGGCTGGCTGACCACGCGAATCGTATTGCCGCTGGTGTTGTGGTCGATCTTCGGGACGCTCATCCTGACGGCCGACCTCTACCAGCCGCGGCTGTTCGGCGTGAGCGGTGCAGCGCTCGCCATCGTCTCGCTGGTCGCCAGCCTGGCCGGATTGCTTGCGTCCGGTTTAACTCTGCCGGGCCCGCACAATCCGCCGGCCGATCCCCCCGTTCCGGTCGACGCCGATTACCGCCGCACCTTCCGCAGCGACATCCTCGTCTGGACCGCGACGCTCACCCTCGCGGCCGCGGCAATTGTCTTCGGCGCCCGCTTCCTCGGAGCTATGCTGCTGCGGCTGCCCGAGGGATTGCCGCCGGCGGTGGTGCTGACCGTGCTCGGCCCGCTCTGGCTGATGGCGACCCAGCTGCTCATCGCAATTGTCTTTTCCGGATTCCGCAAGGCGCTCGACTCAACGCCGGCGGGCGCGGTCAACACCGTCCAGCCCGACGCGGACCGCGAGTGGCTGGGGCGCCTGTCGGCGGTGAAGATCAAGCCGATGCTGCTGTGGGCCGTGGTGGGCACCTCGGTACTGATGCTCAACGCATTGCTGAGCTACCATCTTCGCGATGCGGACCTGTCGCTGACCGGCCTCATCGCGCTGATAAGTGGCGGTACCGCGATTTCCGGCGGCCGCAGCGACCAGAGCGGCAATGCGGCCAGCCCGGGAAAGGGCGTGGCCGCCTCGGTCCTCAAATATATCCCGATGCAGGGGATGATCGCCATCGCCACCTTCCTGTTCGCGATCAGCCTGTTCGTCATCCTCGGCCGCGCCGAGCAGATCATTGCCACCTGGCTCGGGGGCCTCATTGCTCCCGTGACCGGGCTGAGGTGGTTCGGCTGGACGGACAGCGTCGTTGTCGCCCACCTGGCGATCATCGCCGTCCTCGGCGGGCTTCTGGCGTTCTTCCGCAAGCGGATCCAGGTCAACCGCTTCTCGCTCAACGGCTTCTACCGCAACCGCCTGGCGCGCGCCTTCCTCGGGGGAGCGCGACAGGGCCGGGCGCCCGATCCGTTCACCGGGCTCGATCCGGCCGACAACGTCCGGATGTACCATCTCGCGCCGTCCGCGCAGGGGAGACCCGCCCTCTATCCGGTCGTCAACATCGCGCTCAACGTCACCAAGAGCGAGAAGCTGGCCTGGCAGGAGCGCAAGGCCTCATCCTTCGTCTTCACACCCAAGTTCAGCGGCAGCGCCATGCTCACCCCGGTCGATCCGGAAACCGGCAGGCTCGCACCCCTGGCCGAGCCCGCGGGGGCGACCCCTGCCGCGGCCGGGAAGGTCGCGGATGCGATCCAGGCCGACGAGCCGTGCGGCGCCTTCATCGCCTCCGATGTCTA
>DASVPM010000052.1:0-4442 GCA_036382815.1 Allosphingosinicella sp. | reverse complement strand
TCGTGCGGATCGTCATTTCGGTTCCTCAGGTGGTTCAAGCTGGTACGGGATTTCGATGGTAACGCGGAAGCCCCCCTTAATGTTCGATTCAGTCTCGAAACGATGGTCGGCGCCATAGGCTTGCGCCAGACGGTCCCGAATATTGGCCAGTCCGACGCCGGTCGACTGCTGGGCTTTCACCCAATGGTCCTCCGCGCCCGGCCCGGTGTCGCGCACGGTCAACACCACCCGGTCGATGTTGAGCCGCGCCGCGACCTCGATGTCGGCGCCCTCTTCCTGCGGGGTCACCGCATATTTGATCGCATTCTCGACAAGGGGCTGGAGCAGGAGCGACGGCAGCCGGGCCCGGGACACCGAAGGGTCGATGTCGAAGCGCGGCCTCAGGCGGTCCTCGAAGCGCATCTTCTCGATGTCGAGATAGAGCTTCAGCGTCTCGACCTCCTGGGCCACTGTGACATGGCCGGTCGGCTCGTTGACCAGGGTGTAGCGAAGGAAGGATGAAAGCCGCGAAAGCATCGCATTGGCGCGCTCGGTCTGCTTCAGGAGGACGAGAGTCGAGATCGAATTGAGGGTGTTGAAAAGGAAGTGGGGGTTGAGCTGGTAGCGGAGCATCGCGAGTTGGGCCGAGCTCGCCTGGTGCTCCAGCCGAAGCAGCCGGTCGCTCTGCTCCTCGAGCAGCAGATAGTAATTGATGCTGTAATAGAGGGCCGACCAGGCGACGAGCAGGGTCAGGGTCAGGACGATCGAGCCGAAGAATTGCAGCCCCTCCGGAGTGATTCCCGGCCTGACGAAGGTCGCGTGGCTCCAGGTCTCGATCGCCGAGAAGGCGGCCGAGGCGACGAGGACGATGACGATCGTGCTCACCCAGGTGATGATCGGCCGCATCTTGATCAGCCGCCGATAGGCGGAGGCCATGAGCAGGGTGATCGAATAGCCGGTCGCGGTCAGGAGCGTGATGTGGATGACCAGGCTGAAGCCGAAATTGTTGGCGATTCCCGACAGGGTGCGAAGGAAGAAATAGCCCGCCCAGCCCGCCGACTGGAGAATCCAGAAGGCGCGGTTCTTGTCCTCGAAGAAAGGCTGCTGCTGCAGCCGGAATGGCTTCCAGCCGCCGCTTGCGGCCTGCCGGGGGCCGCCCGTATTCGCCTGGACTGCGTTAGTTGACACTGTTCGCCGTTTTAGCGGGCAAAACCAGGATCGACCAGTCGCCCTCGTCGGCGACATATTTCGCCATCGCCGCGCGCACTTCCTCCGGGGTCAGCGACTTGTAGTCGGCAAGATAGGTCCGCGCATGCTCGATCAGATAGGGCTCGCGCGACCAGTCCTCCATCGCTCCGGCCCAATAAGCGTTGGTCTTCAGCCTGCGCTCGATCCCGCTCACCACCGGGTTGATCGCCCGCTGCCATTCGTCGGACGATGCCGGCTTGGCGGCGAGCTCGGCGACGATCTCGCGGGCCAGCCGGAAGAAGAGGTCGGCCCGCTCCGGCCTGATCTCCGAACCCGCGAAGAAGAAGCCCCATTCCGGGAACTGGAAGCTGGTCTGCACCGTCGCCGAGGGCGAATAGCTCGCGCCCTCCAGATCGCGAAGCCGCTCCAGCAGCCGGGCCTGGGCGAGGTTGGCGGCGAGGCTCAGCGCCCGCCGCTCGCGCCGCCCCTCCGTCCCGCCGAAGGTGGTCCAGCCGAGAGCGGCATAGGCCTGGGTCGGATCGCCCTGGTGGGTGAACCGGATCGGGGCCTTCGAGGCGGCCGGAGGGCGAACCTTCAGCGATTCGGCGGGCACCCTCACCTCGGCGCGGCGGGGAAGGGCCGCGACCGTCCTCAGCATCGCCGCCACCGCGGTCTCGATGTCGACGTCGCCGACGATCACCGCCTCGATCGGCCCCTGCGCCAGCAAAGGCTTCATGAACGTTTCGAAATCCTCCGCTCGGAGCCGCTCGATCTCGGCCTTGTCGAAGGGCTGCCAGCGCGGATCGTTGCCGCGGGCGACGGCTCCGAACTCCCGGCCCATTCGCGCGGCGGCGGAGGAGAAAGCGAGATCGTAGCTCTCCAGCGCCGCGATCTTGGAGCGCTGGAACAGGGCCGCGTCGAAATGCGGGGCGACGATCTTGGTGGCGAGCAGGCGCAGCTGGTCCTGAAGCTCCTCGGCACGGGTCGAGCCGCGAAGGACCAACGCCTCGTCGTCCAGGTCGAAGCTCAGCGACATCCGCCGCCCGGTCAGAAGCCGCTCGAGCCCGTCGAGATCGAGCGGCCCGACGCCGGTCGAGCCCAACAGGGGCGCCATCCAGGCCGGCGACTTGCGGTCCGCCGGAAGCGCCGCGATGCCCCGGCCGAAGCGAAGCGAGACGTTGACGCTGCCTTTCTCGTAGCCGGTCTGCTTGAAGACCAGGCTCGAGCCGTTGGCGAAGCGGACGATGGTCGAGTCGAGATCGCCGATCCGCTCGCGCGACACCTCGCGGCCCGGCGCGCCGAGCGGCGGCAGGTCGTCCAGGCTCACCCGCCTTTCGGCCTGGCGCGCCGCCGGGGCCGCGGCCTCGGCGGCGGCGAGGGCCCGGGGCAGCTCCGCGACCGGCGTCGGCGAAAGCATCGCCAGCCGGGGGCCCGGGCCTGCGAACATATCCTTCATCGCCGACTGCACCGCCTCCGGGGTCATCGCCGGAGCAAGCTCCTCGAACAGGGCGAGCTGGACCTGAGCGGTGGAGATGACGCTGTTGCCGTCGAGCGCGGCGATCAGCCGTCCGGCCCGCGCCTGGGAGCGCTGGGTCGGATCGCCCTGGACGGCGGCCCGGCCGGCGGTCCGGATATTCTCCAGCTCGCGGTCGATCTCGGTTTGGCTCGGCGGTGCCTTCAAAGCATCGGCGAGGATCGCATAGGCCTCCTTGAGCGCCTCCTGCCAGCGCCCCTCCTTCGCCATCACCGACATCTGCGTGTAATCGGCGACGTTGACCTCGTTGTCGGCCTGGACCTGGGCGTTGAGGAAAGCCGATTCGCCCCTCGCCTTGGCCTCGAGCCGGCGGTTGAGGATGCGCCGGGCGAGCGTTCGGGCCAAGTCCCTGCGCTCGCGCGCCTTGCTCGGCGGAACCGCTCGATAGGGCCGGACCCAGCTCAGGGTCGCGTAATAAGGGGATCCCGGATAGGCGATTGCCGCGGTTCGCTGGGGCACGTCGCCCGGCTTGCCGTAATCGGGCTCGCGGGGGGCGGGGCCCGACGGGTTCCAGCCGCCGAAGCGCGCCGCGATCAATTCCTCCAGCAGCTTCGGATCGGCGTCGCCGACCATCACCAAGGTCGCCCGGTCGGGCCGGTACCAGCGCTCGTAAAAGGCCCTGAGCCCCGCCGCGTCGGCGGCCTTAAGGGTCGCCTCGGTGCCGATCGTGTCCCGCTCGGCATATTTGAGGCCGCCGAAGAAGAGCGGCATCATCATCTCCCTCAGCTTGACGCTGAGCTCGGTGCGACGGCCATATTCGGAAAGGACGACTCCGCGCTCGGCGTCGACGATCTTGGGGTCGAAGACGGCGGTGTCGGCCATGTCGGCGAGCAGCCTCAGGCTGGTGTCGAGCGACGCCCGGTCGGCATGGGGAAGGTCGAGCATGTAGACGGTCTGGGTCGGCTCGGTCGAGGCGTTGGTGTCGCTTCCGAAGCTTGCGCCGAGGCGCTGCCAGGTCTCGCGCGCCTCCCCGTCGGCGAAATTCTTCGTCCCGCGGAACGCCATATGCTCGATGAAATGCGCCCAGCCGCGCTCCCTCTCCTCCTCGTGGAGCGAGCCGGCGTCGATCCTGAGCCGCACCGACACCTGCCCTTCCGGCACCGAATTGCGCCGGACCGCGTAGCGAAGGCCGTTGGGGAGGGTGCCGAACGTCCAGGCCGGATCGGGCGGGATGTCGGTGTTCTTGTAGAACCAGGCCGAATCGCCGACCGCCCAGGCGGGCGCGGCGGCGAGGAGGAGGAAGGCGAGGAGAAGGCGGCGGAGGAGGGGCATTGCGTTCCTTATCCTCCCAGCAGGAAGCGGTGGGGAGGGGGACCACACGAAGTGTGGTGGAGGGGTAGGTGGCGGAGGACTTAATGGCTCGCGCGCGAACCTCAAGCCACCGAGCCATTACCCTCCACCAGGCTCCGCCTGGTCCCCCTCCCATCTGCGATGGGGAGGATTTCAATCCGGCCCCCCAACTTGACTCTTGCTGAACGGGGTGGGAACATTCCGCGAACACGAGAGTCGAGTCGCAATGCCCCCGAGCCCCGCCCGAGCCGAACGTCTGGCCGCCCTTCGTGCGGAAGTCAGGGCGCTCGAATCCGCCGGTTCGGAGGAAGAGCGCCTATTCCTTCCCTTCGGAGTCGAGGCCATCGATTCCCGGCTCGCCGCCGGCGGCCTTCCGGTCGCCTCGCTCAACGAGGCTGCGGGCGAACACCCGGGCCCCGCCGACGAGGCCGCCGCCACCCTGTTCCTCGCC
>DASVPM010000051.1:0-3123 GCA_036382815.1 Allosphingosinicella sp. | reverse complement strand
CCCTGCAAATGCAGGGGAGGATTTAGCTACGGCACCGGGCTTCGGGGCGGGAAGCCTTGCCCGTCGCGGCGCTGGCGGATCACCCTTATATAGCCGTCGACCAGGGCCTGGTTGACCTCGTCCCAGCCGTAGCGGCGGCTGGCCTCGCAGCCGGCGCGCCCCGCCGCCCGGCGCCGGTCGGCATCCCGGCAATAGCCCTCGAGCGCCGCCGCGAAGCCTTCGATCGCTCCGGCGCGCACCAGCCGGCCGGTCACTCCGTCCTCGACCAGGCTCTGGCTTCCCGTGGCGATCGCCGCCACCACCGGCAGGCCGGCCGCCATCGCCTCGAGAGTGACGTTGCCGAACGTCTCGGTAACGGAAGGGTTGAACAGCATGTCCATCGAGGCGACGGCCCGGCCCAGGTCGGCGCCCTGCCGGAAGCCGGCGAACAGGGCGTCGGGGAGCCGCCGCTCGAACCAGTCCCTGGCCGGTCCCTCGCCGACGACGAGCACTCTGTGCCGCACCTGGCGGCGCTCGAGGCAGTCGATCGTCTCGGCGAAGACGTCGAGGCCCTTTTCCATTACCAGCCGGCCGGCGAAGCCGATCACGGGCTCGTCGTCGCCGATGCCCAGTCCGCGCCGCCAGTCCGGATCGCGCCGGCCCGGATTGAAGATCTCGCGGTCGATGCCGCGGGTCCAGATGCCGACATTGAAGCTCATCCTCTGCTCGCGAAGCAGCTGCGCCATCGAGTCCGAAGGGGCGAAGATGGCGTCGCAACGGCGATAGAAGCGGCGCAATATCGCCTCCATCGCCGGCTCGAGGAAGGCGAGCCCGTAATAGCGGAAATAGGTCTCGAAGCGGGTATGGACCGAGGCCACCGCCGGGATTCCCATCCGGCCCGCGAGAGTGACCGCGCGGTGGCCGAGCACGTCGGGGCTCGCGACATGGAAGAGGTTCGGCCGGAAAGCCCTTATGTCGCGGCGGACCCGGCGCGGAAGCATGAAGGGGAATTTATATTCCTTGCGCCTCGGGATCGACAGGCTGGGGATATGAACCACCTCCCCGTTGGGCGGAAAGGCGGGCTCGGGCACCGTCGGAGAATAGATCCTCACCGCCGCGCCCTGCCGGAGCAGATATTCGACGAGCCGGTTGAGCGCCTGGTTCGCGCCGTCGCGGATGTAATTGTAATTGCCGCTGAACAAAGCGATGCGAAGGCCGGTGGCGTCCATCGGATGGCCGGATAGCGGAAAGCTCCCCTCCCCGAAAGGGAGGGGAGGTTGAGCGCGACCGCGGGCGAGAGTAGACTCCCCTCTCGCCGCAACATGGGGGTCGCAGCGACATGAAATTTCTCCGTCTCCTTCCGCTCGCCGCTGTGACGCTGGCCCAGCCCTCGCTCGCCCAGCACGAAGGCCACGCCCCCGCACCGCGGGCCACGGTCGCCGAATGGGCGAAGGGCGCCCAGCTCTTCGACGGCCTCGGAACCTTTCACCGCCCGATCACCACCGCCTCGCCTGAGGCCCAGCGCTACTTCGACCAGGGCATGCGCCTGATCTGGGCGTTCAACCATGACGAGGCCACGCGCTCCTTCGCCAAGGCGGCCGAGCTCGATCCGAAATGCGCCTCCTGTTTCTGGGGCGTCGCCCTCACGCTCGGCCCCAATTACAACATGCCTTTGATGGCCGAGCCCCGCGCCCGCGCCGGCTGGGAGGCGCTCGGCAAGGCCCGGGCCAATGCGGCGGCGGCGGCTCCGGTCGAGCAGGCGCTGATCGCGGCGCTCGCGAAGCGCTTCAACGGCCCCAGGCCGCTCGATCCGTCGAACAGCGCCCCGCTCCTCGCCGCCTATGTCACGGCGATGGAAGCCGTCGCCCGCCGCTTCCCGGACGATATGGACGTCCAGACCCTGCTCGCCGAGGGGCTGATGAACACCAATCCCTGGAAGCTGTGGACCGCCGACGGCAAGCCCGGCCCCGGCACCCCCGCCGTCCTCGCGGCGCTGCGCAAGGTGCTGGCGAAGGATCCGCGGCATCCCGGCGCCAACCATTACTGGATCCACGCCGTCGAGGCTTCGGCCGATCCCGCTTCCGCGGTGCCCTCGGCCGAGGCGCTGGTCGGGATGATGCCGGCCGCCGGCCATCTCGAGCACATGCCGGCGCACATCCTGCAGCGGGTCGGCCGCTACGAGGAAGCCGCCGAGGCCAACCGCAAGGGCGCGGCCGCCGACGTCGCCTATCTCAAGCTCACCGCGGCGCCCGATTATTACCCGATGTACCTGATCCACAATTACCAGTTCCTCGCCTATGCGGCGGCGATGGAGGGACGCCGGGTGGAAACGGTGAAGGCGCTCCGCGATGCCCGCGCGGCGGTGCCCGACGCCATGCTGCTCGGCATGCCCGGCCTCGATTGGTCGATCGGCTATCTCTACGACGGCATGGCCCGCTTCGGGCTGTGGGACGACATCCTGGCCGAGCCGGCGCCGAACCCGAAGCTCGCCGGGCTGACCATCGCCTGGCTTCAGGCGCGGACGACGGCGCTCGCCGCGAAGGGCCGGGTGGCGGAGGCCAAAGCGCTCCTGCCGGTGCTGGACCGGGCCATCGCCGCGGTACCCGCCGACGCGACCCAGGGCCAGAACCCCGCCAGGCCGCTCTACGAGATCGCCGCGCTCAAGGCGAAGGCGCGGATCGCGATGGCCGAGGGGCGAAGGGATTCGGCCTTCGCGGCGCTGCGCGAAGCCGTGAAGAAGGAGGACGCCCTCGCCTATAACGAGCCTTCCGACGAATTCTTCCCGGTCAGGCATTTGCTCGGCGCCGCGCTGCTCGACGCGAAGCGGCCCGCGGAGGCGGAGGCGGTGTACCGCGAGGATTTGAAGCGCAATCCGGCGAACGGCTGGGCCCTCAACGGGCTGGCGCGGGCGCTGGTGGCGCAGGGCAAAAAGGCGGATGCGGAGAAGGCGCGGTTCAAGGAGGCCTGGGAAAACTCCGACACCGAACTGACCGCGTCGGCTTTCTAGAGTCTGTTTGGCTTTTCCTGAATCGATTTGGGATTCCCGTCTGGTCTGAAGTGTGATTCAAGCTGCTGGCTGGGATGGAGGCCAGCAGCGATGGCCAAGCCTTATTCGGATGATCTGCGGGAGCGAGTGGCGCGCTC
>DASVPM010000050.1:0-17384 GCA_036382815.1 Allosphingosinicella sp. | reverse complement strand
CATCTCGCGGCCGTCCTTGTAGTAGAAGCCGGTGGCGAGGGCGGAGGCGGCTTCGGTGTCGTCCGGCGAGGGCGATTCGGCGGGCGGATCCTGTTCCATCCGGTCAGCATGACAGGAAATATCCTATCGCGCATTCCTATTTTGTTCCGTTTCGGTCGTAAGGTCGGCAGGCTCGGGGGAAGGTGGGCATCCGCTTCACCCGGCGGGGGCGGCGAGGTTGGATTAGTTTCACGCGAAGCCGCGAAGCCGCGAAGGGGCCGCGCAGGCGACGAGCGCGGAGCGCGCCTCCCTCGATTGCTCGGCGTCGACACCGCGGTGGGAATGGCCTCCGGCGCCGGGGATTGGTTGGACTCTTCGCGGCTTCGCGCCTTGGCGTGAGACAATCAGGCCGCGGCCGCGGCGAGGCGGTGGGCGTCCCGGCCGGGATCTGGATAGCGCCGCCGTGGGATCGCCGGCCGCGCGAGAGCCGGCACGGCCCCTTTGTGCCTTTGTGCCTTTGTGTGAAACCATTTCATCCCGTGCGCGAGGCGAGGCGGCGGGCGTCGCGGCGGAGGATCTCGAGGCAGTCTTCGCAGCCGGTGAGCTCCCAGGCGAGCTGGGGGACAACGTCGTCGAACTTGGCGGCGAGGGCGGGGAGATTGGGGGAGCCGGAGTCGTTGAGCGGCTTGGATCGTGACTGGCCGCTGGTCCGGCGTGACCGGCATCACGCGTTCCAATCCGATAGATGGTGCAGAAAAGTGGCTCCACACAGGGAGAACCGATGATGAAACGCCATCTGCTGTCCGTTTGCCTGTTTCCCCTTGCGGCCGGCGGCGTGCTCACGCTTGCCCCGACGACGGCCCAAGCCGAGTCCTGGACTCGCCGGGTGATGCCGGCGGGCCAGGTTCCGGGCGTTCTGCTCGACACGGTCGAAGTGGGCTCCGCGCCGACCGGCACTTCCGCGCAGGCGACGGTGCAGGTGGGGCCGTTCCCCCGCCACACCTTTGTCATCGTCAATGCCAGCGGCACCGCGACCTACAGCGGCCCGACGACCAACGCCGGAATCGTCCTCGACGTCACCGATGGGACCGACGTCGTCGCCGACGATTCGTTCGAAGGGGAATCCTCGAGCATGACCTACCGCGCGGCCGCTTCGCACATGTTCGTGCTGCGGGCAGGTCAGCGCCGCTCGGTGACCGCCAACGTCGCCCCTTATGGTGCAGGCGCGCAGACCCACAACCGGAACACCAGCGTCCGGCTGCACGTCGTCGCGCTGCAGCAGCCCTAGGGGCCGCCGGGCGGCGGCCGGTGCGCGAGAGGCGGCGGCGGCACCTTCGCGCCTCTGGGCCTCCGGGCGAATCCGGTCAGGCCGCGGCTGCGGCGAGGCGGTGGGCGTCGTGGCGGAGGATTTCGAGGCAGTCTTCGCAGCCGGTGAGCTCCCAGGCGAGCTGCGGGACGATGACGTCCAGCTTGGCGGCCATGGCGGGGAGATCGGGGGCGGGGAGGGCGAGGAGGGCGGCGAGGGCATCGGAGTGGGAGTCGAGGAGGGCGTCGTAGGCGTCCTCGTCCTCTTCGTGGCGGGCGGCGTCGAGGACGGCCTGGGCCTGGTTGAAGCGGGCGAGGGCGCGGTCCCAATCAGTGACCGCGCAGGACTCCCCCGCCTCGTCACCCTGAACTCGTTTCAGGGTCCAGCTGGTCACCCCCTCGTGCGGCGGAGGACTGGATCCTGAAACAAGTTCAGGATGACGGGAAAGGACAGAGGAAGCGCACACACCGCCTAGCACCGCCCGGCGCGACAGCTTATGCTGCCCGTCAGCCATCCTTCGCCTCCTTTCATCGGGAGTCGTTCGCTGGTCAGCGCCGAAGCGAGGCGGGCGCCTTGGTTCGGCTCTTTATGGTGTTACCATATTATGGGGGCGGGTCAATAGTCGAAACTGAAAAAAGACCGCGCGGCCGCCCCCGGACGGGTCGCGACCCGGTTCGAACCGTTCGCTGGTCCGACGAGTTGGAGGCGGCGATCTCCGCCTGGATCGATCGCCAGCCAGACCCGAAGCCGTCCCGCTCCGAAGCGATCCGGCGGCTGATCGAGAAGGGGCTGGCGGCCAGCTAGTACCCCTTGAGTGGAATCCGGCCGACATACTAATTCCCGATATCAAGTCATTGGCATTGCGGCGCTTTTACTGTGCCCGCATACCTCTTCATGACGGCGCCGCAGGCCGTCCTGGCCTGACGGTTTGTCCGTCTGGCAGAGGAGACCTGTTTATGAGTCTTGCCGAAGCGTGCGTTGCCTTTGGAGCGATGTGCGCCTTCGCGGCCTTGATACTCAAGGTCGTCGAGGTGGCGCGTTCCAAATAGGGAGCGCACCCGGGCGGGGGTCGGGTAGCAGCCCGGCCCCCAAACGATTGAGCCCCGGCCGTAGCAGCGACCGGGGCTCGTTTGACGAAGGATCCGTCCATGACGTCTTGCCGGTTTGCATATAGCGCGGATGCATTACCTGTTCAATAGCGATGATAATTCGCCCGAAGCGGGGCGAGGGCAGGTCGGAGACGGGTGCGGGCTTTCAGGCGGAGGCGAACGGTTAGGGCGCTATGGGGTTCACGCGAAGCCGCAAAGCCGCGAATAGGCTGTGTCCGCGAGGAACCCGAAGCGATCCGTCCTAGCGGATCGCCTACTCCGACCGATCCGATGAAGGGTTGAGAAGGATAGACGGTATTGTGTCAACGCTATGCGTTTGCAATTGCTTCTGCGCTATCTCGGTTAGTTCTCGCAAGGACGGTTCAAGCAAATCTGCTGAATTCACCAATCCAACCGAAAGATTATCCAAGTTTTTAGAAAGACGCCGTTTAGCAATATTGAATTCCTTGGACATTCGCTGCAGTCCATCCACTGTGGCCTGCAAGTCTGCCATTTGACCTGCGACAGTGATAAACGTGCTATATAATTCTGAGATGCCGAGTACCGCAGCAGAAGCGTCATCATCAGAATTATCAAAGTCTTTAGATATATCAATCAAGGCGCGGGTATCATCAATAAATAATAAAGTAAGCTCTAATAGTTTTGGGGTGCTAACTTCCGCAAACTCGCTAAACTGATCCATCTTTCGCGTAAGCTTGTGAATTATAGGCTTCGCCAATTTCGGCATGATTATGCCCGAGGCGTCCTTCGCCTGCTCCATCTCCGATGTTGCCGTGACTGAAGCCTCGCCGAGTTCGGAGCGTCTATTTTATTCAGCGGCCTCTCGTTCACGGATGGACCTGGACGCACGCGCTTTCTTGCGGCGTGGAGGCATGTGCTCTGCACGAGGCCCCTTGAGTAGCTGCTTGAGATAGCCCCCGGTGTAGGACCGCGGCTCCGCCGCGACCTGCTCCGGCGTCCCCTCCGCCACAATCTCCCCCCCCTTGTCGCCCCCCTCGGGCCCAAGGTCCAGCACCCAGTCCGCCGTCTTGATCACCTCGAGGTTGTGCTCGATCACCACCACCGAATTGCCCTGGTCGACCAGCGCGTGGAGCACCTCGAGCAGCTTGCGCACGTCCTCGAAGTGCAACCCCGTGGTCGGCTCGTCCAATATGTACAGGGTCTGCCCCGTCGCCCGCCTCGACAGCTCCTTGGCCAGCTTCACGCGCTGGGCCTCGCCGCCGCTGAGCGTCGTCGCCTGCTGGCCGACCTTGATGTAGCCCAGGCCGACTTCCTCGAGCATCGCCATCTTGTCGCGGATGGGGGGGACGGCCTTGAAGAATTCGTGGGCGTCCTCGACCGTCATGTCCAAGACGTCGGCGATGCTCTTGCCCTTGAACTTCACTTCCAGGGTCTCGCGATTGTAGCGGTGGCCGTGGCAGACGTCGCAGGTGACGTAGACGTCGGGGAGGAAGTGCATCTCGATCTTGATCAGGCCGTCGCCCTTGCAGGCCTCGCAGCGGCCGCCCTTCACGTTGAAGCTGAAGCGGCCGGGCTTGTAGCCTCGCGCCTGGCTCTCGGGGAGGCCGGCGAACCAGTCGCGGATCTGGGTGAAGGCGCCGGTGTAGGTGGCGGGGTTGGAGCGGGGGGTGCGGCCGATCGGCGACTGGTCGATGTCGATCACCTTGTCGAGATATTCGAGGCCGCTGATCTTCTCGCACGGGCCGCAGATGACGCGGGCGCCGTTGAGGGCGCGGGCGGCACCGGCGTAGAGGGTGTCGATGGTGAAGCTCGACTTGCCCGAGCCGGAGACTCCGGTGATGCAGGTGAAGGTGCCGAGCGGGATGGAGGCGGTGACGTCCTTGAGGTTGTTGGCTCGGGCGCCCTTGACGGTGAGCTTCTTGCCGTTGCCCTTGCGCCGGGCGGCGGGGACGGCGACGGAGCGGCGGCCGGTCAGATAGTCGGCGGTCAGGCTCTTGTCGTTGGCGAGGACCTCGTCGAGCGTGCCCTTGGCGACGACCTCGCCGCCATGGGCTCCGGCGCCGGGGCCCATGTCGATGACGTAGTCGGCGGTTCGGATCGCGTCCTCGTCATGCTCGACGACGATGACGGTGTTGCCGAGATCGCGCAGGCGCTTCAGCGTGATCAGCAGGCGATCGTTGTCGCGCTGGTGGAGGCCGATGCTCGGCTCGTCGAGGACGTAGAGCACGCCCGACAGGCCCGAGCCGATCTGGCTGGCGAGGCGGATGCGCTGGGACTCGCCGCCGGAGAGGGTGCCGGAGGTCCGGTCGAGGTTGAGATAGTCGAGGCCGACATTGTTGAGGAAGCCGAGGCGCTCGTTGATCTCCTTGAGGATGGCGCGGGCGATCTCCTTCTGCTGGCCGTTCAGCTTGTCCTCGAGGGTGGAGAACCATTCGAGGGCGTGGCGGACGGAGCGGCGGGTGGAGAGGCTGATGTCCTCGCCGGCGATCTTGACGGCGAGCGGCTCGGGGCGGAGGCGGGCGCCGTGGCAGGTCTCGCAGGGGGCGGCGGACTGGTATTTGGCGAGCTCCTCGCGCATCCAGGCGCTCTCGGTCTGAAGCATCCGGCGGTTGAGGTTGCCGATCACGCCCTCGAAGGGCTTGCGGACGTCGTAGCTGCGCTTGCCGTCGATGAAGCGGAGGGTGACGGGTTTCCCTTCCGTGCCGAACAGGATCATCCGGCGGACGTCCTCCGGCAGGTCGTTCCAGGGGGTCTCGAGGCTGAAGCCGAACTCGCGGGCGAGGGAGCCGAGCACCTGCATGTAATAGGGGCTGGGCGGGTTGGACTTGGCCCAGGGGACGACGGCGCCGCGCTTGATGCTCAGATTCTCGTTGGGGACGACGAGCTCGGGGTCGAAGAGGAGCTTCTCGCCGAGGCCGTCGCAGGCGGGGCAGGCGCCCTGGGGGGCGTTGAAGGAGAAGAGGCGCGGCTCGATCTCGGCGATGGTGAAGCCGGAGACGGGGCAGGCGAACTTCTCCGAGAAGACGATGCGGCCCGGGGGGGCGTTGTCGCCCAATACTCCCCTCTCCCCCTGGGGGAGAGGGGCGGGTGAGGGGGCTCGGCCTTTGCGGCCACCGTCGGACTCAGAGCCCCCTCCCCCTGCCCCCTCCCCGCCGGGGAGGGGGGAAGGATCGGCCGGGTCGAGATAGACCAGGCCCTCGGCGAGCTTGAGGGCGGTCTCGAGGCTGTCGGCGAGGCGGGTTTCGATGCCCTCCCGAACCGCGAAGCGGTCGACCACCACCTCGATGTCGTGCTTGTACTTCTTGTCGAGGGCGGGAGCGTCCTCGATCGGGTACAGCGTGCCGTCGATCCGGACCCGGGCGAAGCCGGTCTTCTGCCATTCGGCCAGCTCCTTCCTGTACTCGCCCTTGCGGCCGCGGACGACGGGGGCGAGGAGGTAGAGGCGGGTGCCCTCGGGGAGGGCCATGACCCGGTCGACCATCTGGCTGACCGTCTGGGCCGAGATGGGCAGGCCGGTGGCCGGGGAATAGGGCACTCCGACGCGGGCCCAGAGCAGGCGCATGTAATCGTAGATCTCGGTGACGGTGGCGACCGTCGAGCGCGGGTTGCGGCTGGTCGTCTTCTGCTCGATCGAGATTGCGGGGGAGAGGCCCTCGATATGGTCGACGTCGGGCTTCTGCATCATCTCGAGGAACTGGCGCGCATAGGCGCTCAGGCTCTCGACGTAGCGGCGCTGGCCCTCCGCATAGATGGTGTCGAAGGCGAGGCTCGACTTGCCGGACCCGGAGAGGCCGGTGATGACGGTCAGCGTCTCGCGGGGAATGTCGACGTCGACATTCTTCAGATTGTGCTCGCGCGCGCCGCGGACGCTTAGGTGGGTCAGCATTCGCTTCCGCTCTGCTTCGGGAGGTGAGTCAGCATGGCCGTGAATGTTCCAGGTCTGTTCTAAGGCTAGAGAAGCGTTCGCGAAGCGTCAACGCGGCTTCGCGGGAGATGGGGGCGAAGCGCGCGTAAGGCAAGGCTGGAGGGGCGGAAGGCGGTCGCTCCGAATTGGAGGAAACTCACCGGCCGCAATCTTGGGAAGGTGGCGGCCGGTGGTGTAGACAAGGGCCTGTTTCCAAGAGTCGCACCCTCGCTCGGGGGACGTGATGGACCAAGGCACCGAAGCGGCGTTCACGGCGGACGCCGATCTCAAGCCTCTCGAAAAGGCCTTGATCGAGGCGGTCGAGCGCGGCGAGGATTTCAAGCCTCCGGACCCGGGCGGCGCGCGCGACTGCATCCGCGGCGAGCTCGTCCGCGCCATGCTGCTCGGGACTCCGCTGCGACACCATCCTGGAAGGCAACCCGGCGCCAAGCCGCTCGCCGTCCGGCTCACACCGCATGGCCTGCGGATCGTCAGACGCCCGGCCACGCCCGGCGCTCGCGGCGGCGGCCCGGCCGCCCCGGTGCCGGTGGACATAAGGGGAAGGCTCAATCTCAGCGGTCTTGCCGCCTGGGGCGGCGGTTATCTTCCGCCCCTGGAGCTGAGCGGCTGCCGCTTCGAACAGCCGATCGCGCTTTGCGCCGCCCACCTGGAATCGCTGACTTTGAGGGGATCGCTTTTCTCCTGCCTCGACGCCGAGGGCGCGAAGTTCAACGGCAACGTCGTGATCGACGGCTGCGGCCCGGATCGGAAGTCCGCCGATCCCGGCGAGCGGCATTTCCTCGACCGCGAGCTTGCCGCCATCGGGGAGGGCGGGATCAAACGCTATCGCATGACGGCCACCGGGCCGGTGGCCGGCGGGGCGACCTTGTGCGACTGCGCGATGTGCACGAGCGGGGACGCGGCGCTGCGGGGACGATGCACCCGCTGCTCGTGCACGATCGATTTCGCGTCGGCGGAGATTACCGGCGGGATCGATATCCGTCGGACTTGTCTGCGCGCTCCGGGGCTGATCGGTCGCAAGGGGGAGGGCGAGGGCGTTCGCGACGAACGCTCCGCGGAGCTGAGCGGCATCCGCGTGCGCGACAGCATCCGCTTCCTTCGCTGCAGCGTCATCGGCTCGATCAACCTCGCCAACGCGGAAATCGACGACGACGTCTGGATCTTCGGCGGCAAATTCCTCACCGCCGCGGACCGCCGCGCCTTCGACTTCCAGCTCGCAACGATCGGCGGCCTTCTCGCCTTCACTGCTTACGGGCCGAGCGCCGAGGACAAGGACCGCGATATCAGGGCCTGGCCGGTCGTGGTGATGGGCCGGGTGGTCGGAGTCGGCCTCGAAGCGGGCGAAGTCTGGATCAGCCACGGCTTCTTCTACGGCCGGGACAAGCATAAGCGGAGCTCTGCCCCGACGATCAATTTCGCCAAATCGGACATCAGGAGGACCTTCAAGATCGGGGCGTATCATCCGCCCGGAATGCAGGCGCCCGAGGAAGACGGCGGCGCGAAAATCCACGGCGACATCTGCCTGATCGCGGCCAATATCGGTAAGAATTTCGAGATCCACGATGCGTCTCCCGACGGAATCGCGGAGACGCTGCAGCTGAGCGGACCGCTCGCGGTCCATTGCGACGCGGAGGCGGAGGCGCCCTTCCTGACCGTGAGCGCGGAGGGCATGAAAGTCGATCGCCGGCTCTATCTGTCCAAGGGCCGGTTCCGCGCCGCACCGCCCGTTCGTGGATCCGTGGAGGCGCAGTCGGCCGAACCGGCCGACGGGCAGAATGCCGCGTCGCGGCCGGCGGTCGATCTATTCAAGTCGACCATCGGAACCGGCGTGAGAATCGATGCGCAATGCCGGTTCGAGGGAGCGATCCGGCTGAACAGCTGCGTCATCGGTCGCGAGGTCATCATCGCCTGCGCCGACGTCGAGCCCGCTCCCGCCGCCGACGGCGAAGGATGGGGAGCCAGCGGGTCGATCCCCTCGCTGATCAACCTCAGCGATTCAACCGTCCGGGGGCATCTGATGCTGGGAGAGCGGGGGCCGCTTCGGCCCGGCCAATGTGCGGTCACCGTCAGGGGCGGGATCAGTCTCGAAAGCACGAACATTCAGGGCAGCGCCCTGCTCGGCCACATCACCCTGGATCTGCGGGCGTTCGATCGTTCGAGAGGGCATCGGGGCCAGGAACGGGACGAGCGGCCGGAGGATCGCCGGGTCGCCGTGAATCTTCGCGACTGCACCTGCGGCTCGGATCTGGAGGTAAAGTCACTGAAATGGCGGCTACCCCGCCTGGCGTACGGGGGCGCACCGCGCGATCGGCGCAAAGCCGATTTTTACGATACGCTTCTCTTCGGCTTCATGGGACCGAGGTTCGGCAGCATCGATCAAGGCTTTTACGCGATCATCGACATGCGAGGGCTCAACTGCGCTCTGCTCCACGACCGTTTCGGGCTCGAATGGGGGCTCGTCCATCGCCTCCAGCTTCGGCTGGCCGGCGTCAAGATAGGGGACGTGGAGCCGGCCTCGCAAGGTCCGGTGGTCGGCAAGGGCCGAAGGCCGGCCAAGCGGGCGACGCTGATCCGTCTCCGCTGGCTCGCCTTCCAGAACAGCACGCAGGAAATCATCGACGAAGCGGAGCCGAAGCGATTGAGAATTCACTCGCCGGCCTTTCACGAACGGTATCACTGCTCCAGCGACGCCGACTTCGTTCCGCAGGCATACAATGTCTTCGCCTCCGCCTGCCGGCGGTCGGGCGAAGACAGAATGGCCGACGAGATCATCCTCGAGAAGAAGGACATCGAGAATGCCCTGAAGTTCGAGGAGCAGCTGCGGCGCTGGCGACAGCACCTGTGGAAGCCGCGGCGGCTGGTGGGGATCGCCGCCGCCGCAGTGGCACTCTGGGCGGTCACGGATTCGATCGGCATGATGCCGCGCGTACCGAACGAGGAGGCCAGCGCAGGCGCGTTGATCGCGGGCGCCTTCGCGGCCCTGCTGGCCTGGCCGCTCATCTCCGCGGGCTTCCAGACGGTCTTTCGAGTCGGCTTCCGGTACGGCCTCTCGATCGATCGAGCGCTCCTGACGTTCCTGCTGTGCCTTTTCATCGGCTGGCTGGGGACCCATTATGCCCGCAACGGGGGCTTCGCGGTGGAATCGGACTGGACGACGCCACTGCGCAAGGAGGTCGCTCTCGTGCTCGAGGTCGAATATCAGGCGGAGGCATCGGTCCCGCCGGCCGTGAACGAGCGGCGGGGCAGCCATTACGAGGGGCGCGCCGTTCATGCACGGGCATCGCCTTGCAACCTTGACGTCAGCAGCCTGCTCTACGCGCTCGACACCTTTGTCCCGCTGCTTGATCTCGACCAGGAACGGCGCTGCACGATCAGGGATTCCGAAACCCGCAACGGCAGCGATCATTATTTCGGCTGGCGACTGGCGAAGGCGATCTACGAGGTGCTCGGGTGGATCGTCACGTCGCTCGGTCTGCTGACCGTCACCGGACTGCTTCGCCGCGACCTCGAGCGCTAGAGTCTGTCCTGATGACATTGAAGCCCATGTTCCCCGGCGAAGGCCGGGGTCCAGCAGCACCACCGGAAGGACTGGATCCCGGCCTTCGCCGGGAAGCGATTCAGCCTCATCAGGACCGACTCTAGCCAAGCGGCGGATCGACGCCGATCGCAGCCCTCCTCAAGGCTCCCGGCACCTCAACCTGCGTTCCGGGGCGTGGACGATCCATCCTACTGCGGAGCCCTTATTGTTGCCGTAGAAGGCTCCCGGAGCGAAGGGCAGAGCGGCGTCGTTCAGCATGATGTGGAGCCGGCCGCTCTGCGCCGCCTTGAAGCGGGCGCCCCAGATATTGCCGCGGCCCTGGCAGAAATGGAGCGCCTTGACGTTGGTGTGGGCGCCGAGCGCCCATTTCTGGAGGCCGGGGAGCCAGCCGGTGCGATGGGGATTGCGTATTTCGATGAGCGGCTTCATCCAGGGCGCGCCGATGACCCGGCGGTAGAGAAAGGCGGAATCCGCATAAAGCGGAAGATCGGCGCCGTCGACGAGATCCGCTTTGTAGCGGGCGTCGGCCCAATCGTCGGAAGTCCGGAGCCGGATCTCGTAATATTCCCCCTTCGTCACGTCGACGTGAAGGTCGGTGCAGGGCGACTGGGCCGAGAAGCGGATCGGCTTGGGCAACGTGGGCGCCGCGCCGGCGCCGCCGCTGACGCAGAAGGCTCTCCTCGGTTCGGCGGCGACGAGGTAGAGTTGCGTGAGCGCCGCACCGCCCAGGTTGAGCAGCACCAGGAAGAAGGCGATCGCCACCAGCGACGGCAGCACGGTCCATTTCAGGCTTCGGAAAAGGCTCCGGTAGCGAGGCCACCGCCATAAGGGGGGCAGCTTCGAAGCGGGCGGAGCCGCCGGCTAGTTTCCCTTGCCGAGCACGGCCTCCCAGGTGGCATGCGAGTGCTGCCTGAGGCGCCGCTCGACCCGCCTCCCGGCCCTCAGGAGGGCGGCGATGAGCGCGCCGAGGACGATGGCGAGCAGGGGTTGGGTGGCGATCCCATCGACCCAGCCCTCGAGGAAGGACGGGACCAATATCTTGAGCTGGGTGATCAGGCCGGTGATCACGCAGCGATCGTCGGAGCACAATCGTTCGAGCTGGGTCGGCCTCATCGCCCAGGGAAGGATGACGAGGAACAGGGTGGTCAGAAGCGCTCCAAAATAGATCAGCCGGCGGTGCCAGACGAGATCCCAGACATGCTCGGTGGCCGCAATCCGCTCCGCCGCGAGATCGGGATCCTCGAGCAGATCATGGACGTCCCGGGCGACGAGATGGCGGGTCGGCTGGCCCTCCGCCGGCGGCGCGGACGGCGTCTGGCTGTCGGCCTGCTGGGCGGTTTCGCCCTTGCGCTGCGGCGGCACGATCCGGATCCGAGCGGGCAGGGTGAAGGGCGCGTAGCGGTCGGTCCCGCTTGCAATGCGGGCGGCGACGCTTTGGTGGATACTGACCGATTCGAGGAAGCCGACCGGCTTCCCGGCCTTCCCGCGCAGCGGATCGAGCTGGATGATCGCATCCTCGTCGGGGTCGCGCAGCCACGCGGCGATCCTTCGCGGCTGGTAGCGATAATAAGCGCCCGGGCCGCTTCGGCTGTCGTGGATCGGGCCGGAGCTGTTGGCCATCGCTCTGAATCGGTCGGTGATCGCGTCGATGGTCCTGAGGCCGGCGGCCTGGGCTTCCTCCATCATCCACAGGAACGAGACGTAGCTCAGGCTTTCGTCGGGATAGCCGCCGCCGACATCGGCGTGCATGCCGGTAAACCACACCTGCTCCATCCGGTCGCGGAACTTCCGCTTCTCCGCTCCCGCCGCCGCCGCCTTCTTGAGCAGCGTGGCGGCCTCTTCCCGGCGGCCGCGCATGCGCTCCACCCTGGCCTGGAAGCAGGAAAGCGCCTGGCATCCGGCCGCCCTCTGATAGCGCGGCCGCTCTTCCGCCTCTTCCCAGAGGAGGGGATGGAAGGCGTCGCGTTCGTCGTCGATTGCCAGCGCATGCCGGGCGCGCAGGACCCGCTCGCTCAACTGATAGTCGGGCATGCTGAGCGCGTAGATCCAATTGTCGATCGCCCGGGTGATCTCCGATACCGGCCCGCCATAGGCGGAGACCGTGTCCCAAACTCCGACGAAGCGGATCACGGGCATGTAGTTTTGCGACGGATCGTAGGGCGGGATCCCGTCGCGGGCGTTGCGGGCCTCGGTCTTCCTCCGGCGGCGGGCGCGGAACCATTTGGTCGGTGCCTGCCACTTGCGCGGCAGGAAATCCTTGCGAAAGGCCCGATAGGCCTCCTCGCTCTTGCGCTCCAGCTCCTCTTCGCTGCTGGACTGCACGAGACCCTGCTGCGCGATCAGGGCGATGACCAGCCTCATGGTGAAGGCGCCGCGGCTGAAGCCGAAGCCGTAGATGTGATCGCCGGACAGGCCGGGGTCCTCCCCCGGCTCCTGCCCCGGCGCGGCAGCGTAGTTCCGGCACGCGTAGCGGTAGATCTCAAGCACGTTGCGCTTGAGGCCGAAGCCGACCACGCCGCCGAGGGCGGCGATCGGGCGCAGGCTGGAGGTGCCGACGCCATTGTCGTAAAAGGCGACCTGCTTGCGCTTGCCCTCCGTGGCCGGGCCGAGGTCCACCGCCTCGTACATCCGCCAGACATTGGTCTTGAACAGCTTGGCGCTGCTGTTGCCGGTGCCATCGGAGAACAGCACGATGGATTTGGGTTTGTAGACGGTTACGGTTTCCGCGCCGCCGGCCAATGGCTCGGGGCAAGCGTCCGTCCCTGCTTCACGATCCATGGTTCGACCCCCACCACGGCAGCGCAGAATGCCTCTCCGCGGTGCGACGGTCAACGCACTGCGGGGATTGGGAAAGCCGAATACCCATGGAGCGGTCATAAGCGCCGCGGCAAGGATCGCGCGTGATGACGCTCACGCTCCGGCCGTAATGCGAATCCAGGCTGGCGAGCGCCCGCGTGACCGCCGTCACGCGCGTTCCACGCCGCCGAGACCAGGCTCGTCGGTGCCGCCGCTCGCGGCCCGGAAAGGGAATTGTCATGTCCGTGGATCTCGCCAAGCCTGCCAGCCGGGTCGATTTCACCGGCGCCGCCTACCAGCCGCTGCTCGAGCGGCTGCAGGCCAACATCGTCAAGTCGCACGGCCGCGACGGATCGGGACACGTCTTCCCGACCCTCAGGGGCGGCGAATATTTCTTTGCTCCGAGCCGGCCGTTCCTGGCTGCCCTTTGACGCCGCGCGGGGCGGGCGCGGCCGAGCGCCGCCGGGACCTTCCTGATCGCGAGACGGGCACGGTGAGCCTCCAGGCGGAGGTCCGGCCGGGCGCCGGCATTGCCGCCTATTCAATCTACGTCGACGGAGTCCCGGCGGCGATGGAGTCGAACCACAGGGGCCAAGCGCTATGCGCCGGCCGGTGCGGGGACGGGTCCTCCCACGCGCTTCTCTACAGCTTCAGCGGCCGCCCCGGAGCGGCGATCGCGATCATCCTTCGCTGCGCCGGGCGGACGGTCTGCGCCGTCCGCGCCGAAATCGTCGGCGAGGCCGGCGGCCATAGCCGGGCAGGGCGCGAAGTCTTCGCGCTCTAGAGCCCGGCTTTTCGTCAAACGGGACCGTGACGAAGGGGCGCGGCTGGGCTAGTCTCCCGCCAATTGCAGGGGGCGATATGCGCGGACTGGCGATCCTGACGGGAGCACTCCTCCTCGCTTCGGCGGGGGAGGCGAAGGAGGTGCGGCGGCTCGGAGCGGCGGACTCGCCGATCGCGGCGTCGGCCGAAGTGCCTGCGGGCAGCCGGATCGTCTACATCAGCGGCTCCGTGCCGGACCCGGTCGATCCGTCGGCGCCGGCCGGCTCGGCGCAACGCTACGGCGACACGGCCGCCCAGACGCGGAGCGTGCTTCGCAAGATCGAGGCCCAATTGAAGAAGCACGGCATGGGCCTCGGCGACATCGTCATGATGCGCGTCTTCCTGGTCCCTCCGCCCGGCCAGGCGCGGATGGATTTCGCCGGGATGATGACCGCCTATCGCGAATCCTTCGGCACAGCGGCGCAGCCGAACAAGCCGGCGCGCTCGACCCTTCAGGCGGCCGGGCTGGTCGATCCGGGCTGGCTGGTCGAGATCGAGGCGACCGCGGCGAAGGCCAAGGGGAGGGCGGAATGAGCCTGACCCGGAGGCAGTTGCTCGAGCGGCTCGGCATGGCCGGCGGGGTCAGCGCCGTCTATCTGGGGATGGAGGCAATGGGGCTGATCAATGCCCCCCCGGCCGCCGCCGCCGAACCCTTCGCCCTTCCGCCGGCGCCGCGCCGCCGCCAGTCGGTCGTCGTCCTCGGCGCCGGGATCGCCGGGCTGGTCGCCGCCTACGAGCTTCGCCGCGCCGGCTGGGACGTCACCGTCCTCGAAGCGCGCGACAGGATCGGCGGGAGGGTCTGGACGGTGCGCGGCGGCGACCGGATCGAGCAAATGGGACGGCCCGACCAGGTCTGCGGCTTCTCCAAGGGGCTCTACCTCAACGCCGGAGCGGCGCGGATCCCGACGTCCCACCACACCATCCTCGGCTATGCGAAAAGGCTCGGCGTCCCGATCGAAGTGATGGTCAATTCCAACCGGGCCGCGAAATGGGATTTCGGCGGCCGCAACGTCGCCAATCGGCAGGCGATCAACGACGTTCGCGGGCGGGTCGCGGAACTGATGGTCAAGGCGGTGAGGAAAGGCGCGCTCGACGAGGAGCTCAGCGCCGTCGACAAGAGCGTGATGGTGAATTTCCTCGGCGCCTATGGCGGTCTTTCGCCTCCCGACGGCGAATATAAGGGCGACGGCCGCTCCGGCTATTCGACGCTTCCCGGCGCCTATGGCGAAGCCGGGACGACGGTCCCGCCGATGAAGCTCGGGGACATATTGAACGAGCGCGGCTGGGTGCTGCCTTTATTGTTCGAGGAGATATTCGACCAGCAGGCGCCGATGTTCCAGCCGGTCGGCGGAATGGACCGGATCGCCCATGCGCTCTACGAGGAAGTCAGGCCGGCGGTGCGGCTGAGGACTCCGGTGACCGCGATCCGCCGGGCCGGCGACCGGGTCCGGATCGAGCATGGCGGCGGCAGGACCGAGGCCGATTATTGCATCTGCACGCTGCCGGTGAACCTGCTCGCCCGGATCCCCAATGATTTTTCGGCGGCCAAGCAGGCGGCGATGAAGGACATAGCCTATGTCCCGGCGGTCAAGGTCGGCTTCGAGTCGAGGCGGTTCTGGGAGGAGGAGGGCGTCTATGGCGGGGTCGGCTGGACCGACGCCCTGTCGGAGAACGTCCTCTATCCTTCCGGCGGCTGGCATCGCGACCGCGGCGTCCTGGTCGCGGCCTACGTCGCGGGCTGGACCGGCCAGGACCATCCGGAGAAGTTCACGGCGCTCAGCCACGAGGAGAGGTTCCGGATCTGCCGCGAGGTGATCGGGCGGATGCATCCCGGCAAGGCCGGCGAGCTGACCCGGCCGGTGACGGTGTCCTGGGGGCTGACGCGCTGGTCGGAAGGAGTCGGCCCCGGCGATCCCGCCTGGTTCGAGGATCCGCGTCCGGCGCGTTATGCCGAGCTCTACAAGCCGGAAGGGCCGATCTTCTTCGCCGGCGAGCATCTGAGCTACGTCCAGTTTTGGCAGGAAGGAGCGGCGCTTTCGTCGCACGCGGCTATGCAGGCGCTTCAGGCGCGGGTTCAGGAAAAGGCGTTGACCGGGCGCGCGGCGATGCGCGCCGCGGGCATCTAAAAAGACGAGGGAGCGAAACGATGCGCAAGACGGCTTTGACGATAGCGGCGCTGGCCATGGCGCTTCCGGCTTTCGCGGCGAGCAGCCCGGCGGACGTGGCGGCGGCGGTCGCGGCGCCGGGGCGTCCCAAGGCGGCGACCGACCTCGACGAGGTGCGGAAGCCGGTCGAGACTCTCCGGTTCATGGGCTTGAAAAAGGGGGACCGTGCCCTCGATTACTTTACTGGCACCGGCTATTATGCGGACATCATGGCCCGCGCCGTCGGCCCGAAGGGCTATGTCGTCGGCTGGAACGCGTCCAGCTTCGGCCGCAACGAGAAGGTCGTCGCCGCGCTCAAGGACATCAAGGCGCGCAATCCCAACACCGCTTTCTACTCGAGCCCGACGACGGCGATCGCCTTCGCCCCGAACAGCTTCGACTTCGCGCTCCTCCACATGGTCTATCACGACGCTTATTGGGAGAGCGCCCAGTACGGCCTGCCGCGGATCGACCCGAACACGGTCGTGAAGGCGATCTGGAACGCGGTGAAGCCGGGCGGCACCGTCGCCGTCATCGACCATGTCGCGGCGGCGGGCGGCGACACCCGCGAGGTGGTCGAGAAGCTTCACCGGATCGACCCGGCGACGGTACGCGCGGACTTCGAGCGCGCCGGCTTCGTGCTGGAGGCGCAGTCGGATATCCTGAGGGTGCCGGCGGACGATCATTCGAAGAACGTCTTCGACCCGGCCATCCGCGGCAAGACCGACCGTTTCATGATGCGCTTCAGGAAACCGGCCCGCTGAACGGCCACCGCCGTCTCAAGGGTAAAGCTGGGTTCCCTCGATCGCCCGCGGCTTGCGGTTCAGCCAACGCGTGTCGGCGGCGAGCGTGAAGCCGATATAGTCGCCCAGGGAAGCAGCTTTTCCCCGACGATGGTGAGCACGTCCTGCGGATCGGCATCGACGCCGCCGCCGCGGAATGTCACCAGCAGCAACTGCTGGCGGGCGGCCCCGTCGGCCAGGTGGCGCCAGCCGACATGGACGGCTCGGAGCCCGGGGATCCCGTCGACGCTTCGCCGGAATTCGGCCCGTTCCTCGTCGCTCAGCTCCGGCGCCTCGATCTCCGAATCGGGCCGCAGAGTCCGGAATTCGGCCGCCGCCGAGTCGGCCGCCGCGATCGCCTCGCCGAGCCTGGCGCGAGCGCCGGCGGCGGCTTCGTCGTCCCCTCGGGCCAGGTCATAGCCGAGCACCGCGGCGAGGACGACCCTGCGCCGGTAGGCGGCCGGATCGTCCTGCGTCGTCCTGCTCAGCCGTTCGACGAGCGGCCGATAGCGTTGGTCGATCCGGATCGCGGCACCCCAGGCGCCGGCCGGCTCTTCTGCAATCACCAGCTCGCGTTCCCCCGCGAAAAGTCGACCATTCGTCCGCCCCCTGCAACGGCGGCATCAAGCCGGCGGCTCGATCGGCGTCAAGCGGGCGGGTTCGATCAACGCTTTGATTTTTTCGACGAAAGTCGCTTGCAACCTGCTACGTTTGTGGCATGCTACAGGTGTAGCAGCAAGGAACCCGAGTCGCGATGATCGCCAGCCTGCCGCGCCGCGAGCGCGAGATATTCGAGATTTTGTGCAGCGCCGGGGAGGCGACGGCGGCGGATGTGCGCCGGGCGATGGCGGATGCGCCGAGCCACAGCGCGGTCCGGACGATGCTTGCGCGGCTCGAGGCGAAGGGCCTGGTCAGGCATCGCGCCGAAGACCAGACCTATGTCTACCAGAGCGTTCCGCAGCCCGCCAAGGTCCGCGAGACGGCGCTCCGGCAGCTCGTCAAAACCTTTTTCGACGGGTCGG
>DASVPM010000049.1:0-22093 GCA_036382815.1 Allosphingosinicella sp. | reverse complement strand
GCAGATGGCGGAGCTTTCGGCCGTCTCCGAGCGCGCGATCGAGACCGCGCGCCGGGCGTCCGAGCGCCTCACCCGCCAGATGCTCTCGCTCGGCGAGACGGCGGCGGCGATCGAGGCGAGGATCGACGAGGAGCGCGCCGAGCGGGAAGAGAAGGAGAGCGAGAATTTCTCGCGCCGGGTCGCCCTGCTCATCGAATCGCTCAATTCAACGGCCATCGACGTCACCAAGATCCTGTCCAACGAGGTCACCGACAGCGCCTGGACCGCCTATCTCAAGGGCGACCGGGGCGTCTTCACGCGGCGCGCCGTCCGCCTCCTCGACCGCAACGATGCGCGCGAGATCGCCCGCCATTACGAGGAAGAGCCGGAGTTCCGCGAGCAGGTGAACCGCTACATCCACGATTTCGAATCGATGCTCCGGCGAATCCTCGCCGATCGCGACGGCTCGCCGCTGGGAGTCACCATCCTGTCCAGCGACATGGGCAAGCTCTACGTCGCTCTGGCCCAGGCGATCGAACGGATCCGTTAAGCCGTCATTGCGAGCGAAGCGAAGCAATCAGCGGCTCGAGCGTCCGAAGCTGGATTCCTTCGTCGCTGCGCTCCTCGCAATGACGGGGGCGCCGCCTCACCGGCTCCAGTCCAGCATGTCGATCGTCACCCAGCCGAACAGATAATTGGCGTAGAACAGCCCGAACGCCGCCGCCGAGACGATCGTCGCCCGAAGCGCCGCCCGCCCGAAGCTGAAGCGGTGGGGCGCGCTGGGCGCATGGCCGGCCGGAGTCTCCACCCCTTCCTCTTCGGGCGTCCGCACTCCGAACGGGAGCACGACGAACAGGCTCAGGGTCCAGAACAGGACGTAGATCGCCAGGATCGACTGGAACTTCATCGCACAACCGCTCCCCGGCGAAGGCCGGGGCCCAGCAGCACTGCAGGACGGGCTGGGCCCCGGCCTTCGCCGGGGAACGGCTGGCCCGGTTCCTGCGCGATTTTCACCTCAGATCCTCACGATGAGCACGTCCACGACCGGTTTCTTGCCGGTCCATTCGGTGGCGCAGCGGCGGACCGCGAGTCGGATCGACTCGCGCAGCTTGTCCTCGCTCGCGGCGCCCTTGAGCGCCGCCTCGGACGCCGCGTCGGCCGCTTCCTCGACGAAGGCCTCGCGATCCTCCTCGACCGGAATGCCCTCGAGCGCGACCTGGACGTCGCCGACGAGCCGGTCCTGTCCGTTCAGAGCCAGGGCAACGGTGATGGTGCCGAAGCTGGCGATCTTGCGCCGCTCGTTCATCGTCGGCCCGTCCGCGGGGAGGATGACGTCGCCGTCGAGGATGAGACGCCCTACCCTTTCCTCGCCCAGCTTCCTCGGCCCGTCGGGCGCGAGACGGACGACGTCGCCATTCTTCTGGACGATGCCCTTGGGCACGCCGTGCGAGCGCGCGAAACGGTCATGCTCGGCCATGTGGCGCATCTCGCCGTGGACGGGGACGATGATCTCGGGCCGGATCCAGCCGTACATGGCGGCGAGCTCGGGACGGCCCGGATGGCCGGAGACGTGGACGTTCGCCTGCCGGTCGGTGATCATCCTGATGCCGCGGGCGGCGAGCTCGTTCTGGATCCGGCCGATGGCGATCTCGTTGCCCGGAATCTGCTTGGACGAGAACACGACGAGGTCGCCTTCGCTGAGCTTGATCCGGTGCTGGTCGAAGGCGATCCGGGCCAGCGCGGCGCGGCTCTCGCCCTGGCCGCCGGTCCCGACGATCATCACGTCCCGCTTCGGCAGGGCCATTGCGGCTTCGAAATCGATCGTCTCGGGGAAGTCGGTCAGATAGCCGACGCTCCGGGCGACCCTCAGGATCCGGTCGAGCGATCGGCCGGCGACGCAGACCCGGCGGCCCGTGTCCTGGGCGACCTTGCCGAGCGTGCTCAAGCGGGCCGCGTTCGAGGCGAAGGTGGTGACCAGCACCCTGCCCTCGGCCTCGCCGATCACCCGGTCGAGGCCTTGCCGGACCTGCTCCTCGGATCCCGACGCCTCTTCCTGGAAAACGTTGGTCGAATCGCAGACGAGAGCGAGAATGCCTTCGTCGCCGACCCGGGTCAGGGCGGCGGCGTCGGCCGGGTCGCCGAGCTGCGGGAATTCGTCGAGCTTCCAGTCGCCGGTATGGAAGACCTTGCCGTAGGGCGTGTCGATAAGGAGGGCGTTGCCTTCCGGGATCGAATGGGCGAGCGGAACGAAGCGGAAGCCGAAGGGGCCGATCTGCATCGTCCCGCCGATATCGATGATGTTGACCTTTATCTTCCGCTCCAGCCCTTCCTCCTGGAGCTTCTCCGCGATCAGGCCCGCGGTGAAGGGCGTCGCCCAGAGCGGTACCCCGAGATCGTCGGCCAGATAGGGGATGGCGCCGATATGGTCCTCATGGCCGTGGGTCAGGACCACTCCGAGCAGGTCGTCCCGGCGCTCCTCGATGAAAGTCAGATCGGGGAGGACGAGCTCGACCCCGGGATAGGCGGAATCGGCGAAGGTCATGCCGAGATCCACCATGATCCACTTGCCGTCACAGCCGTAGAGATTGACGTTCATTCCGATCTCGCCCGAGCCTCCGAGCGCGAGGAAAAGCAGTTCTTTGCCGGGTTTCATGTGTTTCCTTCGTAGGGCCGTCGCCCCAGCGAAGGCTGGGGCCCCAGCGAGAAAAGGGCTCTGCGGCTAAACTCGCTGGGACGCCAGCCTTCGCCGGCATGACGGCTAGGTGGCGCCTTCACTGCGCTTGTACAACAGCCCCAGGCCCTGGATCGTCAAATCCGGCTCTATCTCGTCGAAAAGCGTCACATGCTGGTCGAACAGGGTCGCGAGGCCTCCGGTGGCGACCACCTTCACCGGCCGTCCGATCTCCGCCTTCATCCGCTCGACCAGCCCTTCCATCATCGCGACATAGCCCCAGTAGATGCCGATATGCATCTGATCCTCGGTGGTCCGGCCGATGACCGACATGTTGCCCGCCGGCGCCTCGATGGCGATTCGGGGCAGCTTCGCCGCGGCCGTCACCAAGGCGTCGAGCGAGAGGTTGATCCCGGGCGCGATGATCCCGCCTTTGTAGGCGCCCGAATAGTCGACCGCGTCGAAGGTGGTGGCAGTCCCGAAGTCGACGACGATGAGATCGCCTTCATGAAGGGCATGGGCGGCGATCGCGTTGAGCACCCGGTCGGCCCCGACGCTCCGGGGTTCGGCGACGTCTAGCTCTATCCCCCATTCCGCCCGGGCCTGGCCGGCGATCAGCGCCTCGACCTTGAAATATTTGGCGGCGAGCACCTCCAGATTGTGGGTCGCCCGCGGCACGACCGTGCCGACGATGACGGCGTCGACGACATCGCGCGGCAATCCTTCGAGCTCGATCAGCTGATGAAGCCACACGGCATATTGGTCCGCCGTGCGCCGCGGATCGGTCGCGATCCGCCAGCGGGCGCGGATGACTCCGTCCTCGAGCAGTGCGAAGACGATATTGGTGTTCCCGGCATCGACGGCGAGCAGCATCGAGGCTGTCTAGCGGGGGGTGGAGGCGTTGGCGAGGGGCCGAGCCGCGACCTGAGCCCTCAAATCAAAAACACATCGCCGGCATGGATCACCTGCGCACTGCCGTCGGACATGCGCAGCCTCAGCGCGCCGCTGTCATCAAGCCCGTCGAACAGCCCTTCGACCCAGGCGCCGCCGGCGGTGTGGGTGCACAGAGGGGTGCCGAGCGGATGGGCCGCCGCGAGCCAGCGTCGGCGGACCGGCTCGAGGCCTTCCTCCCGCCAGCGCCCGACCCAGCGGGCGAAGCTTGCGGCAAGCGCATCGAGAAACTTGGCGGGATCCGGCGCTCCGCCCAGCATGCCCATGTTGATCGCCGGGCGGGCGGTCCCCTCCGGATGGTCGGCGAGGTTGACCCCGAAGCCGACGACGATCGCGTCCCCGATCCGCTCGAGCAGGATGCCGGAAAGCTTGGCACCCGCCACGAGCAGGTCGTTGGGCCATTTGATCTCGATCGCCACTCCCGCCACGGCGAAGGCCGAGGCGACCTCATGAAGTGCCACGGCCGCGACCAGGGCGAGGGTCGGCGGGGGCGGGTCGTCCGGTCGAAGCCGTACGAGCGTGCTCGCATAGAGGTTGCCGGGCGGCGAATGCCATTCGCGTCCCTGCCGGCCGCGCCCGCCCGACTGGCGCCCGGCGCGAAGCCAGACGCCCTCAGGCGCCCCGTCGCGCGCGAGCGATGCGACGTCGTCGTTGGTGGATCCGGTTTCCGTGACGGTGCGGATTGCCGCCGCCTCAGACATAGCCGCCGTCCTTGGCGATGAGCAGCGCCTGGGACAGGCTCCGGACTCCCAGCTTCTTCATCAGATTGGCGCGGTGAAGCTCGACGGTCCGGACGCTGAGGCCGAGGTCGTGGGCGACGACCTTGTTTGGCGCTCCATCCGCGAAGGAGACCAGCACCTCCTTCTCCCGCCGGGTCAGCGTGGCGAGCGCGGAGATCCGCGACAACGGCCGGCTGTCGAGCAGCCCGAAGCCTTTCTCGACGGCGGCGATGAGCTGGTCGACCCGGAACGGTTTCTCGATGAAGTCCACCACTCCGAGCCGGCCCGCCCGCATCGCATGCGGAACGTTGCCGTTGCCCGATACGACGATGACCGGATAAGCGGCCCGACCCCTGGCGATGACTTCGAGAAGGTCGAGCCCGTTGATCCCGGGAAGGTTGATGTCGACGATGATGCATCCCGCCGGCCGGTCGTCATGGCCGGCCAGGAAGGATTCCGCCGACTCGAACTCCTCGACATGGTCGCAGCAATCCTCCAGCGACCGCCGCACAAGGTCGCGCAGCAGCTTCTCGTCCTCGATGATATAGGCTCGGCGGTTACTCATCCATCGGCAGATTAGCGAGCGCTTGGCCCCGCGACTATCTCCGGGCCTAGGTATTTTTCCGAAGTAGGACGCGGCGGCCGCACGCGAGCAGGATAGCGCCGCCGCCGGGGGGAGGCATCCCGTCCCTTCGCGCGGCCTGTAGCTGCATGGATTGGGCCGGCGGCCGGCGTGACCGCCGGTCCAGTCTAGCCGCTCTAGAACAGGGCGCTTGCAGCGTTGTCGGCCATGCTTCCCAGATAGGGAATGGCGAGATAGCCCAGCGGCGAGACGAACAGCGCGGATAGCACGATCAGCGCTGCCTGGGGCGTGTCGTTCGTCTCGGCATAAGCAGGGGCGGGATCGTCGAAATACATCGTCTTGACGATCTTGAGATAATAGAAGGCGCTGATCACCGAGGTGGCGATGCCGACAGCGGCGAGCCAGGTCAGATCGGCTCCCACCGCCGCGTCGAAGACCAGGAATTTGGGCCAGAAGCCGAACAGCGGCGGCACCCCCGCGAGGCTGAACATGAAGATCGCCATCCCGGCCGCCAGCCACGGTCGGGTCGTGGAGAGGCCCGAGAGGCTGGCGATGCTTTCGACCGGCTGGCCGTCGGAATCGCGCATCCTCAGGACGATCAGGAAGCTGCCGAGCGTCATCGCCGTGTAGACGGCCATGTAGAAGAGCACCGAGGCGACGCCCTCGCGGGTCGCGGCGGCGAGACCGATCAGCGCGAAGCCGACATTGTTGATCGAGCTGTAGGCGAGCAGCCGCTTGATGTTGGGCTGGCCGATCGCCGCGACTCCGCCGAGGATGGTGGAGGCGAGCGCCATGAAGATGACGATCTGTTGCCACTCGAAGCTGGCCCGGCCCATCCCCTCGATCGCCACCCGGGTGAGAAGCGCCATTGCCGCGACCTTGGGCGCGGAGGCGAAGAAGGCGGTGACCGGAGTCGGCGCGCCCTCGTAGACGTCGGGCGTCCACATGTGGAACGGCACTGCCGACACCTTGAACGCGATCCCGGCAAGGACGAAGACGATTCCGAACAGCTCGCCGGTGGAAACGCCGTCCCGGCCGAGGGCGGCGTTTATCTCGCCGAACAGGGTCGAGCCGGTGAAGCCGTAGAGCAATGACACGCCGTAGAGCAGGATGCCGCTGGCGAGCGCTCCGAGGACGAAATATTTGAGGCCGGCTTCCGCCGAGCGGTTGTCGCGCCGCTGGAAGCTGGCGAGGACGTAGGCGGAAAGGCTCTGAAGCTCGAGCCCGACATAGAGGGTGAGAAGGTCGCCCGCCGACACCATCATCCCCATGCCCACCGACGAGAGCAGGATCAGGCACGGATATTCGGCCCGATAGTCGCGGTCGCGGCCGAACCAGCCGGAGGCGGCGACAAGGGAAGCCGCGGCGGCGATGTAGATCAGTACCTTGGCGAAGGCGGCGAAGCTGTCGCCGACGAACAGTCCGTCGAAGGCGGTGCCGGCCCGCGCGGATATCCCCGGAACGGCGAAAGCCGCTCCGGCAAGCGCCGCTATGCCGAACCAGGTGAGCAGCCGGGCGCTTTTATCGCCCATCCAGGCGGCGGCCATCATCAGCGCCAAAGCGGCGAGCGTCAGGATGATCTCGGGAAGGGTGAGGAGAAGCGAAGCGGTCATGACTTAACCGTCGCCCCAGCGAAGGCTGGGGCCCCGGGGGGCGAAGAGCGTGGGCGGTTTTCACTCGCTGGGATGCCAGCCTTCGCTGGCATGACGGGAGAGTTCATCAATGCTCCTCCCCCGGCGCATGGGTGTGGCCTTCGGGCGCCGGTGCCGCCGGCGCGGCGGGACCGTGTCCGTGCTCGGCCGGCGTGTCCGGCGCATGGCCATGCTCCGGCTCTCCCGGCGCCGGCGAATGGCCGCGCGCTTCGATTGACTTGGGCTTGGGCGCGCCCGGAGTCGGCAACCCCGAATCGCCCGGCGGGTTGGCCCGCTCGACCCGGGCGAGCAGGAAGCCGACGTCGCGGCGGATCGTCGACATGAAGCTCTCCGGGTAGACGCCCATCCACAGCACGACCGCGGCGATCGCGCCCAGCGAGACCCACTCGCGCCCGTCGAGGTCGGGCATCGCCGCGGCGTCCGCGTTCCGGCCGGTCCCGTAAACCACCCGCCAATAGAGCCAGAGCATGTAGGCGGCGCCGAGGATGATCCCGGTCGTGGCGACGGCGGCGACGACGCTGCTCGCCTCATAGGCGCCGACCAGGGCGAGGAACTCGCCGACGAAGCCGCTCGTCCCCGGCAGGCCCACCGAGGCCATCGTGAAGAGCATGAAGAGCAGGGCATAGGCGGGCATGTTGTTGGCGAGGCCGCCGTAGCGGTCGATCTCGCGGGTATGGAGCCGGTCGTAGACGACCCCGACGCACAGGAAGAGCGCGCCCGAGACGAGGCCGTGGCTGAGCATGACGATGATCGCACCCTCGAGCCCCTGGCGGTTGAAGGCGAAGATGCCGATGGTGACGAAGGCCATGTGGGCGACCGAGGAATAAGCGATCAGCTTCTTCATGTCGCGCTGCACCAGGGCGACGAGCGAGGTGTAGACGATCGCGATCAGGCTGAGGGCGTAGACCAGCCAGACGAGCTGCGCGGAGGCTTCCGGGAACATCGGCAGCGAGAAGCGGATGAAGCCGTAGCCGCCAAGCTTGAGGAGCACCCCGGCGAGGATCACCGAGCCCGCGGTCGGCGCCTGAACGTGGGCGTCGGGAAGCCAGGTATGGACAGGCCACATCGGCATCTTGACCGCGAAGGAGGCGAAGAAGGCCAGCCACAGCCAGGTCTGCGCCTCCTTGGGGAAATTGGTGACGAGCAGCTTCGGGATGGCGGTGGTGCCGGCGTAATTCACCATCCACAGCATCGCCACCAGCATGAGCACGGAGCCGAGCAGGGTATAGAGGAAGAATTTGTAGCTGGCGTAGATTCGATTGGCCCCGCCCCAGATGCCGATGATCAGGTACATCGGGATGAGTCCCGCCTCGAAGAAGATGTAGAAGAGGAAGATGTCCTGGGCCATGAACACCCCGAGGATCATGGTCTCCATGATCAGGAACGCCGCCATATATTCCTGGACGCGCCGCTCGATCGATTTCCAGCTGGCGAGAATGCAGATCGGCATCAGGAAGACGGTGAGCACGATCAGCATCACCGCGATTCCGTCGACGCCGAGCGCCCAGAAGAGCGGCGCATCGCCGAGGCCGTGCTCGGCGGGAGTGCCGAACAGGTTGACCAGCTCGCGGAACTGCCACTGCCGCCCGTCCAGATCGTAGGAGGTCCACAGGACTATCCCGAGCGCGAGGTCCGCGAGGGTGGCGAAGAGGGCCACCCAGCGCGCGCTGCCCGCCGAGACGCACAGGCAGATGATCGCCGCGGCGAGCGGAATGACCAGCATCTCCGAGAGGATCGGAAAGCCCAGGGCGTTCATCGACTCACCGTGATCCCGGCGAAAGCCGGGACCTCAGGACAAGAAGGCACTGCGGGTCTCCCCGAGGTCCCGGCTTCCGCCGGGATGACGCGACGGGCCACGTTCATCGCGCCATCGCCCATGTCGCCGCGGCGGCGAGGCCGAGCAGCATCACCAGTGCGTAGGTGTACAGATAGCCCGACTGCAGCCGGGCGGTGAGGACGTTGCCGACACGGACCGCCGTTGCGGCGCCGTCTGGGCCGAAGCGGTCGATCGTCTTCTCGTCGCCCCGCTTCCAGAACAGACGTCCGAGCCACAGCGCCGGACGGATGAAGACGACGTGGTAGATCTCGTCGAAATACCATTTGTTGTAGAGGAAAGCGTAGAGCACCCCCCACTGGCCGGTGAACCGGGCGGGGATGTCGGTCCTCCGGATATAGGCCTGGAGCGCGATCAGGAACCCGACGATCATCACCGTGCCGGGGGCAAGCTTCACCCACAAGGGCACATGATGGATATGCTCGGCGAGTTCGGCGTCGAAGGCAACGCTGCCCGCCCAGAAATGCGGCCCTTCATGAGCGTCGATGAACGGGCCGTGGAAGAGGATCCCGGCGAAGACCGCCCCGAGCGACAGCACCCCCAAGGGCACCAGCATCGTCCAGGGGCTTTCATGCGGATGATAGCCGCCGGTGCCCTCGGCAACCTGGCGCGCCGAGACCTCGTGGGGCCTTGTATCGTGGCCGGCATCCTCGGCGTCGGGATGGTCGTGATGATCGCCGTGAAGCGCGTGCTGGACATGCTCCGACTGCGCCCAGCGGGCCTTGCCGAAGAAGGTGAGGAAGACCAGCCGCCAGCTGTAGAAGCTGGTGAGAAGCGCGGCGGTGATGCCGATGACGAACGCGAAGCCTCCGACGCCGGTGCCGCTGGCGAAGGCGCTCTCGATGATCGCATCCTTCGAATAGAAGCCCGCGAAGCCGAAGCCCGCGAAGCCGGCGACCTGGATGATCCCCACTCCGGTGATCGCCAGAGTGCCGATCGTCATCGCCCAGAAGGTAAGCGGGATCTCCTTCCGGAGCGCCCCATAGAAGCGCATGTCCTGCTCGTGGTGCATCGAGTGGATCACCGAGCCGGCGCCGAGGAACAGAAGCGCCTTGAAGAAGGCGTGGGTGAAGAGGTGGAACATCGCCGCGCCGTAGGCGCCCACCCCTGCGGCGAAGAACATGTAGCCGAGCTGCGAGCAGGTCGAATAGGCGATGACCCGCTTGATGTCGTTCTGGACCGTGCCGACGGTCGCCGCGAAGATGGCCGTCGCCGCGCCGACGACGGTGACGACGGTGAGCGCGGTCTGGCTGGTCTCGAACATCGGCGAGAGCCGGCAGACCATGAACACTCCGGCCGTGACCATCGTCGCGGCGTGGATGAGCGCCGAGACCGGAGTCGGGCCCTCCATCGCGTCGGGAAGCCAGGTGTGGAGACCGAGCTGGGCGGACTTTCCGCAGGCGCCGATGAACAGCAGGATGCAGATCAGGGTCATCGTGTCGAAGCGCTGGCCGAGGAAGCCGATGCTCGAGCCTGCCTGCCCGGGAGCCGCGGCGAGGATCTCCGGGATCGAGACGGTGCCGAAGACCAGGAAAGTGGCGAAGATCCCGAGCGAGAATCCGAAATCGCCGACCCGGTTGACGACGAACGCCTTGAGCGCGGCGGCGTTGGCTGACGGCTTGTGGTACCAGAAGCCGATCAGGAGGTAGGAAGCGAGGCCGACGCCCTCCCAGCCGAAGAACATCTGGACGAGATTGTCGGCGGTCACCAGCATCAGCATCGCGAAGGTGAAGAGCGAGAGGTAGGCAAAGAAGCGGGGCTGGCTGTCGTCCTCCGCCATATAGCCCCAGGAGTAGAGGTGGACGAGCGCCGAGACCGTCGTTACCACCACCAGCATCACGGCGGTGAGCGCGTCGACCCGAAGCGCCCAGTCGACCTTCATCGGGCCGGAATGGATCCAGGAGAGGACCGGGTGGAGCTGGCTGTGCTCGGTGCCGGCAATGAAGCCGAGGAAGATCGGCCAGGACAGAGCGCAGGCGGCGAAGAGCGCGCCCGTCGTGAGCAGCTTGGCGACCGTATTGCCGAGCAGCCGGTTGCCGAGCCCGGCGACGATCGCCGCCAGCAGCGGCAGGAAGACGATGAGCTGGACGGTCATGACGGGGAACCCGTCGCCCCAGCGCAGGCTGGGGCCCCAGGGGGCGAAAAGCGCAGGTGTCCCTCACCCGCCGGGGCCCCAGCCTTCGCTGGGGCGACGTGAAACGCCATCCCCCTCACCCCTTCATCTGATGGATGTCGTCGACCGCGATCGTGCCGCGGCCTCGGAAATAGATGACGAGGATGGCGAGACCGATCGCCGCTTCGCCCGCGGCGACGGTGAGGACGAACATCGCGAAGACCTGGCCGACCATGTCGCCGAGATAGGCGGAGAAGGCGACGAGGTTGATGTTGACCGCGAGCAGGATGAGCTCGATCGCCATCAGGATGACGATGATGTTCTTCCGGTTCAGGAAGATCCCGAACACGCCGAGCACGAACAGCACCGCGGCAACGGCAAGATAGTGGCCAAGACCGATCATGACGGGGAACCCGTCACCCCAGCGAAGGCTGGGGTCCATGCTGAGCCCGTATGGATGCCAGCTTTCGCTGGCATGACGAGGAGAGCGCTCACAGCTTCATCCCCTCCCCCACGCCGGGCTGCATGTTGACCACGGCGTCCCCGGGCCGGCGGCGATTCTGCTCGCTCACTTTCTGGGGCCGCAGGCCGCTTCGGGTCCGGTGGGTGAGCACGATCGCTCCGATCATGGCGACGAGCAGGACCAGCCCGGCGCCTTCGAAGACGTAGAGGTAGCGGGTGTAGAGGACCCGGCCGAGCGCCTCGATGTTCGGGATATTCGGATCGGTCGGAGCCCCGCGCACGCCGGCGCCCAGCGCGCCCGCATTCCAGGCCATGGCGGCGAAGAATATCTCGACGAGAAGGATGAGTGCGAGGCCGAACCCGAACGGCCAGTAGCGGGCGACTCCCGCGCGCAGGGTCGCGAAATCGACGTCGAGCATCATCACCACGAAGAGGAACAGCACGGCGACCGCGCCGACGTAGACGATCACCAGAAGCATGGCGATGAACTCGGCCCCGAGGATCAGGAACAGCCCCGCGGAATTGAAGAAGGCGAGAATCAGCCAGAGCACCGAATGGACCGGATTGCGCGACAGGATCGTCATCACGCCGCTGGCGATGACGACGGTCGCGAACAGATAGAAGGCAAAGGCCTCGATCATGACGGCATCTCCGATGCCGTCACCCCAGCGAAGGCTGGGGTCCATACGGTCTCGCCACCCGAACGGCGGGTCTCGCCGGCGGCATGGATGCCAGCCTTCGCTGGCATGACGAGGAGGAATCGGGAGATGCTCATCTGAAGACGGCCCGGCGCTTAGCGGTAGGGGGCATCGGCGGCAAGGTTGGCCGCGAGCGACCGTTCCCATTTGTCGCCGTTGGCGAGCAGTTTCGCCTTGTCGTAGAGCAATTCCTCCCGGGTTTCGGTCGCATATTCGAAGTTCGGCCCCTCGACGATCGCGTCTACGGGGCAGGCTTCCTGGCACAGCCCGCAATAGATGCACTTCACCATGTCGATGTCGTAGCGGGTGGTCCGGCGGCTGCCGTCCTCCCGGGGCTCCGACTCGATGGTGATCGCGAGCGCGGGACACACGGCCTCGCACAGCTTGCACGCGATGCAGCGCTCCTCCCCGTTCGGATAGCGGCGAAGCGCATGCTCGCCTCGGAAGCGCGGCGACAGCGGGTTCTTCTCGAACGGATAGTTGATCGTCGCCTTGGCCTTGAAGAAATATTTCAAGGTCAGCCAGTGCGCCTTCACGAACTCCCAGAGGAAGAAGGACTTGATCCAGTGCGCGATCATTTCAGCTATTCCCCGCCAGGGTTCCGGGGACCGTCCGGCAGGCGATCGTCCCCTCGATTGCAACCGGGCGCTGCTCCACCAGGAAGGTGTGGGTCCAGAGGCCCACATAGGTTCCGGCCGTGCCACCCTTCGGTTCGAGCATGAGGTCGACCCGATCGGGTCCCGTCCGTCGAAGCCGGATCGTCGCCTTCTGGAAGCTGCCGCGATACTGGTCGCGCCTGTGAAGGAGCTGCCGGCTGCCCTTTACCGGGACGTAAGAGGAAAATGGCGCCGGGCCGTCGAGCAGCACGGACTCCATCCGGCGGCCGGCGACTTCGAGGCGGATCGAGGCCGGCAGAGCCTCCCTCCGGCCCGAGCGGCCGGGCGCCACCAGCTCGCAATCGAGCTGGATCAGCGTCCCCGGAGCGGGGTCGGCAGGCGGCTGGGCCATGGCGAGGAGAGCGGCAGGGATCACCAGAAGGCTCCGTAGCGCGCCTGCATCAGCCAGCCCGAGATCAGGAACACCCAGATCAGCGAGATGGGCAGGAAGATCTTCCAGCCGAGCCGCATTAGCTGGTCGTAGCGGAAGCGCGGCACCGTCGCCTTCACCCAGCTGAACACGAAGAAGAAGAACATGATCTTGAGAAGGAACCAGACGATCCCCGGGATCACGTAGAGCGGCGCCCAGTCGATCGGCGGGAGCCAGCCGCCCCAGAACAGCACCGCGTTCATCCCGCACATCAGGAGAACGTTGCCGTACTCGCCAAGCCAGAAGAGAGCGAAGCTCATCGAGCTGTATTCGGTCTGGTAGCCGGCCACGAGCTCGCTCTCCGCCTCGGTGAGGTCGAAGGGCGCGCGCGCGGTCTCGGCCATCGCCGAGATCAGGAAGATGACGGCGAGCGGAAGGAAGAGCGGGTTGAAGCCGAAGCCGTTGGTGATCCAGGCGTGGTGGCGCTGGGCCTCGATGATCCCGGACAGGTTGAACGTCTCGGACCAGAGCACGACCGGGACGAGGACGAAGCCGACGGACACTTCGTAGCTGACCATCTGAGCCGCCGCCCGAAGCGCCGAATAAAAGGGATATTTGGAGTTGGACGCCCAGCCGGCGATGATCACTCCGTAGACGCCCAGGGAGGAGACGGCGAGCAGGTAGAGCAGGCCGACATTGATGTTGGCGAGCACCATTCCCGGCCCGAACGGAACCACGGCCCAGCCGATCAGCGCCACCGTGAAGGTAAGGATCGGCGCGATGATGAACAGGCCGCGATTGGCCCCGGAGGGGATGATGGTCTCCTTGAGGAACACCTTGAGGCCGTCCGCGAAGCTCTGCAGGAGGCCGAGCGGGCCGACGACGTTGGGGCCGCGGCGAAGCGCCATCGCCGCCCAGATCTTGCGATCGGCGTAGATGACCATCGCCACCGCGAGCATCAGCGGCAGAGCGATGATCAGGATGAAGACGAGCGTCGCGAGGAACCAGCCGGCGCCGTAGCCGAGCCAGGTCGATTGCATCCAGGCGGTCATCGAAGGGCCCTCCCCTGCTCCCCGGCGAAGGCCGGGGCCCAGTTTCGGGCGCAGGGCTGGGCCCCGGCCTTCGCCGGGGAGCTTGCGTGCGATGACGTCATTCCGCGGCCTCCTGGAAGCTTTGCCCGTGGAGCAGCTCGGCCGAGCAGCGCTGGAGCGTCGGCGAGGAGCGGGCGATGGGGTTGGTCAGGTAGAAATCCTCGATCGGATAGACGATCTCGCCGCTGACGCCCGGCGCCGCCCCGGTGAAGGCCGGAAGCGGGTCGACCGGCGTCAGGCCGGGCGTGCCGAGCCTCGGGACCTCGGCTGCGATGGCGGCGCGAAGCTGGGCGAGCGTGTCGAACGGAAGCGTCTTGCCGAGCGCGTCCGAAAGCGCGCGCAGGATGGTCCAGTCCTCGCGGGCATCGCCGGGCGGATGGACGGCGAACTCGGACAGCTGCACCCGGCCCTCCAGATTGACGTAGGTGCCGTGCTTCTCGGTGTAAGCGGAGCCGGGGAGGATGACGTCGGCGTTGCGAACTCCGCGGTCGCCATGCGTGCCGATATAGACGGTGAAGGTGTCCGCAAAGGCGGACGTATCGACCTCGTCGGCGCCGAGAAGGAACAGGGCCGCGAGGCCGGCGGCGCGCGAACGGAGAGTGTCCATCCCACCGTCGGTGACGAAGCCGAGGTCTAGCGCTCCAACGCGAGAGGCGGCGGTGTGGAGCAGTCCGAAGCCCGCGCCCAGCGACGTGGCCGCGGCGCGCGCAGCGTCGTACACGCCTTCGGCGGCGAGCGCGCCCATGCCCACGATCACCGCGGAATCGGCCCGGCCGCCGAAGGCCTCGCTGACCTCTTTCGGCAGCCTGCCGAGAAGGCCGAGGTCATTGCCCAGCTCGTTGACGGGATAGGTGAGATCGACCGCGGGCCCGATCCGGAAAACCCGCGCTCCGGCCTTCACCGCCTTGCGGATCCGGGTGTTGACGAGCGGCGCCTCCCAGCGCGGATTGGTCCCGACGAGGAGGATGGCAGGCGCGGACTCGATCCCGGCGATGGAGGGGTTGAAGCGATAGGCGGCGGGGCTCGACACGTCGAACTTTGCCCCGTCCTGCCGGCATTCGTGAAGGTTCGACCCGAAGGCTTCGATCAGCTTCTTCAGCGCGAAGACCGATTCCAGGTCCTGGAGGTCGCCGGCGATCGCCGCCACCTGCCCGCCCGCACCCTCCAGCCGCCGGGCGATAGCCTCGAACGCCTCGTCCCAGCTGGCCGGCTGGAGCTTGCCGTCGCGGCGGACCCAGGGCCGGTCGAGCCGGTTTCGCACGAGGCCATCGACCGCGTGACGGGTCTTGTCGTGCGCCCACTCCTCATTGACGTCTTCGTTGAGGCGCGGAAGCGCGCGCATCACCTCGCGGAAGCGGTGGTCGATCCGGATGTTGGTCCCGACCGCGTCCATGACGTCGATCCCGGGCACCTTGCGAAGCTCCCAGGGCCTGGCCTCGAAGCTGTAGGGCTTGGAGACGAGGGCTCCCACCGGGCAGAGGTCGACGACGTTGCCGGAAAGCTCGGAAGTCACCGCGCCCTCGAGATAGGAGGTGATCTCCATATTCTCGCCGCGGCCGATGGCGCCGATTTCCTCGACGCCCGCGACTTCCTCCGCGAACCTGACGCAGCGCGTGCACTGGATGCAGCGGGTCATGATCGTCTTGACGACCGGGCCCATATATTTCTCGGTGACCGCGCGCTTGTTCTCGGCGAAGCGGCTGTGGCCCCGGCCGTAGGCCATGGCCTGGTCCTGGAGGTCGCATTCGCCGCCCTGGTCGCAGATCGGGCAGTCGAGCGGGTGGTTGATGAGCAGGAACTCCATCACCCCTTCGCGCGCCTTCTTGACCGTCGGGCTCGTCGTCGAGATTTCCTGCCCGTCCGCCGCCGGCAGGGCGCAGCTCGCCTGCGGCTTGGGCGGCCCGGGCTTCACCTCGACGAGGCACATCCGGCAATTGCCGGCGATCGACAGCCGCTCATGGTAGCAGAAACGCGGGATCTCCTTGCCCGCCATCTCGCACGCCTGAAGCACGGTGGCGCCCAGGGGTACCTCGATATCGATACCGTCGACTTTGACCTTAGGCATTTTTCGACTTCCGCGCGGAAAAGAGGCCGACAGCAATCTCTCTATCGCCCCTTGCCTGTTCTTCTGCCTTGCGAGCCTGCAAGGCGACGACGCCTCCCGGGCTCTTCGTCGCGACTTTCCCAATTCTGGCCGCCGTCATGTCAGTCCTTCCCGGCGGGAAGGCGCAGCAGCGCCTCGGCGAGCCTGAAACGCACCTGGGTCGCGCTGAGGGGCAGGTTCCGCGCTTTGGCCGGGACGCATTCCATGAAGTCCGGCAGCAGCGCGACGACCGCGGCATATTCCTTCTTGCTGCCGGGGCTGGTGGCGACCAGGGAGCGCACCGAGCCGGGGTGGGCCGCCGCGTAGCAGCGCGCCGCTTCGCTGATCGTCTTGCCGGTCGTGCCCGGGGGCGGCGGCTGCAGCACCATGCTCGCGGGGATCGGCACGGCTTTCTTGAGCAGGCCCTCGGCGATCGCACCGCGGATCATGTCGTGCGAAACGCGAAGGGAAGCCACGTCGCCCAGGCAGGAGAGGTAGGGCTTGCTGAACAATTTCTTGTAAGTCTGCGCCTCCTCCATGCTGCCGGGGGTCGTCGCGATCAGCATCAGCGCCGACTCCCGATTCTGACCGGCATAGCAAAGGCCGAAGAAGCCGACCTCCCGCCACACTTCCTCGCCGCCGATATAGCTCATCGTTGAACTTCCGGATCGCCCGGTCGCCAGCTGAGCGGTCGCCGGCTGCGGGACCAGGACGGCAAACAAGAGGGCCGCCATCGGCGCCTTACGGATCCAGCGATACCTCAGTGGAGCCGAGCCGGAAGGACGGCCGATACCGGCCGGCTGGCAGACACTCCCGAATAAACCCTTCATTCCGCCGCCTCCAGAATCCGTCCCCGGCGCTCGACGATGCGCCGCTCCAGCTCCGGCCGGAAGTGGCGGATCAGCCCCTGGATCGGCCAGGCGGCGGCGTCACCCAGGGCGCAGATGGTGTGGCCCTCGACCTGCTTGGTGACGTCCCACAAAGTGTCGATCTCGTGGATCTCGGCATTGCCCTCGACGAGGCGCTCCATCACCCGCCACATCCAGCCCGTGCCTTCGCGGCAGGGCGTGCACTGGCCGCAGCTCTCATGCTTGTAGAAATAGGAGATCCGGCTGATCGCCTTCACCACGTCGGTGGACTTGTCCATGACGATGACCGCGGCGGTCCCGAGGCCCGAGCCGAGATCCTTCAGCCCGTCGAAATCCATCGGAGCGTCGATGATCTGCTCGGCGGGGACGAGCGGGACCGAGGAGCCGCCGGGAATGACGGCGAGGAGGTTGTCCCAGCCGCCGCGGATGCCGCCGGCGTGGCGTTCGATCAGCTCGCGGAACGGCACCGACATCGCGTCCTCGACGACGCACGGACGGTTCACATGGCCCGAGATCTGGAAGAGCTTGGTGCCCTCGTTCTTCTCGCGGCCGATGCTCTTGAACCAGGCCGCGCCGCGGCGAAGGATGGTCGGGACGACGGCGATCGATTCGACGTTGTTGACCGTGGTCGGGCAGCCGTAGAGGCCCGCGCCCGCCGGGAAGGGCGGCTTCAGGCGCGGCATGCCCTTCTTGCCCTCGAGGCTTTCGAGCATCGCCGTCTCTTCGCCGCAAATGTAGGCGCCGGCGCCGCGGTGGACGAAAAGGTCGAAGTCGTAGCCCGATTTGGCCGCGTTCTTGCCGAGCAGCCCCGCCTCATAGGCCTGCTGCACCGCCGCTTCGAGCGTCTGCGCTTCGCGGATGAACTCGCCCCGAATGTAGATGTAGCCGGCCCGCGCGCGCATCGCGAACCCGGCGATCAGGGCGCCCTCGATCAATTTGTGGGGATCGTGGCGGATGATCTCCCGGTCCTTGCACGATCCGGGCTCGGATTCGTCGGCATTGATGACCAGGAAGTTGGGCCGCCCGGCAGTAGGCGCTTTGGGCATGAACGACCATTTCATTCCGGTCGGGAAGCCCGCTCCGCCGCGGCCGCGGAGGCCCGAATTCTTGATCTGGTCGATGATCGCCTCCTCGCCGATCGCCATCAGCGCCTTGGTATCGTCCCAGTCGCCGCGCGCCCGGGCGCCCTTCAGCCCCCAGTCCTGGAAGCCGTAGAGGTTGGTGAAGATCCGGTCCTTGTCGTCGAGCATCAGCGCGGACCCTCGATCATCTTGCGGACGCCGAAGAAGACGGCCGCGGCCACCGCCACGGCGATTGCGATTCCGACCAGCTTGAAGGTGAAGAAGACGAGCTTCACCAGCAGCCAGAGCACGACGATCCCGACGAGAACGGAGATTGCAAGGGAGCCGAGGGCCTTCATGCGGACACCGTCGCCCCAGCGAAGGCTGGGGCCCCGGGGGGTGAAAGACATGGGCGGTTTTCACCCGCTGGGATGCCAGCCTTCGCTGGCATGACGAGAAGGGTCATGCCTGTGGCTCCCTTGCCCAGCGGCTGCGGTAATCGTAATTTCCGGAGACCATCTCTGGAAGCGTCGTTACCCCGCCCTCGGGATCGCTGGTCCGGCGATCGACACCCTGCGGCCCAGGCTTCGGCATCTCGCCCCGGGCAAGCGCATCGAGGATCGCCGTCGTCGTCTCGAAGGTCAGATCCTCGTAATTGTCGTCGTTGATCTGAACCATCGGCGCATTCGCGCAGGCGCCCAGGCACTCCACCTCGGAGAGGGTGAAAAGGCCGTCGGGCGTCGTCTGCCCTTTCTTCATCCCCTTCGCCTTGCAGGCCTCGAAGACGTCGTCCGAGCCGCGAAGCATGCACGGCGTGGTCCCGCACACCTGGACGTGGAATCGGCCGACCGGCCTCAGGTTGAACATCGTGTAGAAGGTCGCGACCTCGTAGGCCCGGATGTAGGGCATGCCGAGATAGGCGGCGACATATTCGATCACCGGAATGGGCAGCCAGCCCTGGGTCTGAGTCTCCGCCCCGACCTGCCGCTGGGCGAGGTCGAGCAGCGGGATGATCGCGCTCTGCTGCCGTCCCGGCGGGTAGCGGCCGACGAGGAGCTTCGCCTGCTTGTCGTTGGCAGCAGTGAAGGCGAACGCTCCCCAGCGGGCGCGCAGGCCGTCCATGTCCGGAATCGAGTTGGGGAGGATGTCAGCCATTTCTCTTCATCTTGCGCTTGCGAGCAGCAGTTGCGCTCTCCGTGGCATGATAATGCTTGCTCAGCCTGAACTTGCCGACCCGATCATACAGGCGATCGCTGGCGATCGCCTGCCTCCGAAACACGACATTCGAGCGCCATAAAAAAAACACCGCCGAAGAGATCGCCCAGACTATACCGCCAAGTCGCAGATATGAGGCGTCCGCCCAGATGACCAGCAAGCCGCCGAGCGACATCTGCAGCCCCATCGCATACCTCGATCTAGGATATTGCGTGTCCCAGCCGCGATCGACCCAGGCCACCAACCGAGACCAACGGTTCACCGGTCGATCTCCCCAAAAACGATGTCCAGCGAGCCGAGGATGGCGGTGACGTCGGCCAGCATGTGGCCCCTGGTCATGAAGTCCATCGCCTGCAGGTGGCTGAAGCCGGTCGGGCGGATCTTGACCCGGTAGGGCTTGTTGGTGCCGTCGGCGACGAGATAGATTCCGAACTCGCCCTTGGGGCTTTCGGTGGCGACGTAGACCTCGCCCTCGGGGACGTGGAAGCCCTCGGTGTAGAGCTTGAAGTGATGGATGAGCGCTTCCATCGACTGCTTCATCTCGGCCCGCTTGGGCGGGACCACCTTGCGGTCGAGCGAGGCGATCGGACCTTCGGGGATCTGCTCAAGGCACTGCTTCATGATCCGCACCGACTGCCGGACTTCCTCGGCGCGGACCATCATCCGGTCGTAGCAATCGCCCTTGGTTCCCACCGGAACGTCGAACTCGACCCGGTCGTAGACGTCGTAGGGCTGCGACTTGCGGATGTCCCAGGGGATTCCGGCGGCCCGGATCATCGGCCCGGAGAAGCCCCAGGCGATCGCATCCTCTTTCGACACGACGCTGATATCGACGTTGCGCTGCTTGAAGATCCGGTTGTCGATGACGAGGCTCAGGCTGTCCTCGAACATCGGCAGCAGCTTGGAGTCGCACCAGGCGACGATCTCTTCCAGAAGTCCAGCGGGCACGTCCTGATGGACCCCGCCCGGCCGGAAGTAATTGGCGTGCATTCGGGCGCCCGAGACGCGCTCGTAATAGTTCATGATGTCTTCGCGGGGCTCGAACAGCCACAGGTTCGGAGTCATCGCCCCGACGTCCATGATATGGCTGCCGATGTTGAGCAGGTGGTTCGACACCCGGGTCAGCTCGGCGAAGAAGGTCCTGAGATACTGGGCGCGAAGCGGCACCTCGAGGTCGAGCAGCTTCTCGATGGCGAGCACGTAGCTATGCTCCATCGACATGGGCGAGACGTAATCGAGCCGGTCCATGTAGGGGACGGACTGGATGTAGGTCTTGTACTCGCAGAGCTTCTCGGTGCCGCGGTGGAGCAGGCCGACATGCGGATCGACCCGCTCGACGATCTCGCCGTCGAGCTCGAGGATCAGCCGGAGGACGCCGTGAGCGGCCGGGTGCTGGGGCCCGAAGTTGATCGTGTAATTGGCGATCTCGGACTCGGTCGCTCCGGAGCGCGCGACCTGCTGCTCGTGGGACATGTTGTCGGTCGCGAGGGTCATTTGCGCACCTGCTCCCCGGCGCAGGCCGGGGCCCAGCGAGAAGAAAAAGTCTGGGTCCCGGCCTTCGCCGGGAAACAGTCCGCTTTCACTTCTTGATCTCCTCGGCCTTCAAGGGCGTCGGCGCGCCCGTGGCCTGCGGCGCCTTCTCGTCGCCGGGCAGGATATACTGCGCGCCTTCCCAGGGGCTGAGGAAGTCGAAAGGCCGGAAGTCCTGGGCCAGTTGCACCGGCTCGTAGACGACCCGTTTCTGCTCCTCGGAATAGCGAAGCTCGACATAGCCCGAGAGCGGGAAATCCTTGCGGAAGGGAAAGCCGCGGAAGCCGTAATCGGTAAGGATCCGGCGAAGGTCGTCATTGCCGTCGAAGATGACCCCGTAGAGGTCGAACACTTCGCGCTCGAGCCAGCCCGCCACCGGCCAAAGCGACGTCACCGACGGCACCGGCTGGTCCTCATCGGTCGAGACCCTGACCCGGATCCGGTGGTTCTTCGTCAGCGAGAGAAGGTGGTAGACCACCTCGAACCTTTCCGCCCGCTGCGGATAGTCGACCCCGGCGATCTCCATCAGCTGCTGATATTCGAACCGGTCGCGAAGGGTCCGGCAGACGTCGACGACGCTCTCGCGCCGAACGGTGAACGAAACCTCGTCCACCGCGTCGCGAGCCTCGATCAAGGCGTCGCCGAGCGCGGCCGCGACCTCGTCGATCAGGCCTTCGCGCGGCGCGATCCTGGGAGCGGAATTATTGGCCACGACGATCCTCCCCGTTCGTGTCGAGCGAAGTCGAGACGCCCCATCGAGCGCAGCCGAGATCTTGCCTCGGCTGCGCCCGGCAGGGCCCCTCGACTTCGCTCGGGGCGAACGGATGTGGGTCGACCGTCAGCACTTTAGCGCTCTATCGTCCCGATGCGGCGGATCTTCCGCTGCAATTGCATGACTCCGTAGAGCAAGGCCTCGGCGGTGGGCGGGCAGCCCGGCACGTAGATGTCGACCGGGACGATGCGGTCGCAGCCGCGGACCACCGAATAAGAATAATGGTAATAGCCGCCGCCGTTGGCGCAGCTGCCCATCGAGATGACGTAGCGCGGCTCCGACATCTGGTCGTAGACCCGCCTCAGCGCCGGCGCCATCTTGTTGCACAACGTCCCGGCGACGATCATCACGTCGGACTGGCGCGGGCTCGCGCGCGGGGCGACGCCGAAGCGCTCGAGGTCGTAGCGCGGCATGTTGGCGTGGATCATCTCCACCGCGCAGCAGGCGAGGCCGAAGGTCATCCACCACATCGAGCCGGTGCGCGCCCATTGGAACAGGTCCTCGGTCGAGGTGACGAGGAAGCCTTTGTCGGCGACTTCGGAGCTGAGCTCGTTGAAAAAGGCGGGATCCGGCTGCTGGAGGTCGGCCGGCCGCTCATTCTCGTGCCTTGGATCGAGGATCACTCCCATTCGAGCGCGCCTTTTTTCCAGGCATAAGCGAAGCCCAAAGTGAGCTCGACCAGGAACAGCATCATCGCCGCCCAGCCGGCGACCCCGATATAGCCCAGGGACACGGCCCAGGGGAAAAGGAAGGCGGCCTCGAGGTCGAAGACGATGAACAGGAT
>DASVPM010000048.1:0-4531 GCA_036382815.1 Allosphingosinicella sp. | reverse complement strand
CGGCTGGTCGGCACCGACGGGGAGACCCGGGTCGCGCCCGCGGACTCCGCCGCACTGGTCGCGGCGCTTCGCTCGGCGGCGCGCCTGCAATTGCACGGAGCCGACGGCAAGCCGCTCGGAACGGTGTCGCTCAAGGGCGCGACCGCCGCCCTGCTCTACATGGACGAGCAGCAGCGCCGGATCGGCACCGCGACCGCCCTGGTCCGCCCCGGGAACAAGGCGGCGAGCGTCCCCCCGCCGCCGCCGCTCCCGGTCGTCACGGCCCGCGGCGTTCCTTCGAGGGCGCCGCCGGCGATATCCGCCGCGACCCTGACCGCGCTCCGCCGCAAGCATGGCTGCACGCTCGACGAGGTCGGCGGCCCGGACGAGCATGAGACCGCCGCCATCGGCCCCTCCGAGACGCTGCTCCTGCTCGCCTGCGGATCGGGCGCCTACAACGTCAGCCACGTCCCCTTCGTCATCCGCGCCGGCCAAAGCGGCGCCCGCCTCGCCGCCTTCGACATCAGCCCGCAATGGTGGGACGACGGCAAGCCGGTCCTGATCAACGCCGGCTGGGACAAGGAACGCGGCCTGCTCACCGCCTTCTCCAAGGCCCGGGGCCTCGCCGATTGCGGCACCAGCACCGAATTCGCCTGGGACGGAACCCGCTTCCGCCTCGTCGAGCAGGCGGAGCTGGACGAATGCCGGGGCTCGAGGGACTATATCACGACCTGGCGGGCGAGGGTGGTCAGGAAGTAGGGACCCGCCGTCGCCCCGGGCCGGGCCTCAGGGCGCCCATCTTTCCGGCTCGGCTCGCGCCAGCACCAGGGCGAAGCGGGCATCGTCGTCCGTCCATTCCTCCACCGGGGTCCAGCCGCCCGCGAGCAGGAGGGTCCTCGCGTCGCGCTCGCCATATTTGTGGCTGTTCTCGGTGTGGATGGTCTCGCCCGCGCTCATCGCGAAGCGGCGGCCGGAAACGGCGAAGCCGATGTCGCGCACCGCCTGGAGGTGCATTTCGATCCGGCTCAGCTTCTCGTTCCAGACGGCGCGGTGGCGGAAGGCGTCGACGGGGACGTCGCCGTCCAGCTCGCGATTGATCCGGACGAGGAGATTGAGGTTGAACTCGGCCGTCACTCCGGCATCGTCGTCATAGGCCCGGAGCAGCTCCGAAGGATCCTTGACCCGGTCGAAGCCGATTAGCAGCCAGGCGCCCGTGCCGAGCGTCCGGCGCATGGCGCGGAGCAGGTCGCATCCGGTCGCCGGGACCATGTTGCCGATCGTCGACCCGGGGAAGAAGCCGAGCTTCGGCAGCGCGGCCAACGCTTCGGGCAGCGCGATCGGACGGGTGAAATCGGCCTCGATCGGATCGACCGCGAGGCCCGGAAAGTCCTCGCCCAGCGAGGCGGCGGCATCGCGCAGGAAGTCGCCGCTTATGTCGATCGGGACGTAGGCGGAAGGCGTCGCCGCGGCGAGCAGGATCCGGGTCTTGACCGAGGCGCCGGAGCCGAACTCGACCACCGCCTGACCCGGGCCGGCGATCCGCGCGACATCCGGGCAGCGGCGCTCCAGCAAGGCGGTCTCGGTGCGGGTGAGGTAATATTCGGGAAGCCGTGTGATCGCCTCGAACAGCTCGGAGCCGCGGCGGTCGTAGAGCCAGCGCGCCGGGACGGCGCGGATCGGGGCGGCGAGGCCGGCCAGGACGTCGCGATGGAAGTCGGGGTCGGCCACGGCCTGAACGCACGCGTCCATCAGAGATCCCGGGCCAGCCGGAGCCCGGAGTACATCCAGCGCTGGTGGGGGTAGAAGAAATTGCGGTAGGTTGGACGCAGGTGCCCGCGCGGGGTCGCGCAGCTGCCGCCCCTCAGGACGAACTGGTTGCACATGAACTTGCCGTTATATTCGCCCACCGTGCCCTCCTCCGGGCGAAAGCCGGGATAGGGCGAGTAAGCGCTCATCGTCCATTCCCACAGGTCGCCGAACATCTGGCAAAGCCCTTCGCCCGCCGGCGCGGGCCGGGGCCGCACCGGACCGCCCCGGTCGAGCTGGGTTCCGCCGGCCGGATCGAAGCCGGCGGCGGCGGATTCCCATTCCTCCTCGCGCGGCAGCCGGGCGCCGGCCCAGCGGGCATAAGCTTCCGCCTCGTACCAGCTGATATGGGCGACCGGCTCTGCCGGAGCGAGCGGCCCCGCGCCGTCGAGGGCGAAGCGGCTCCAGCCGCCGGCCTCGCGCCGCCAGTAGAGCGGCGCCTCGATCCGGTGCGCCGCCGCCCAGGCCCAGCCGTCCGCCATCCACAGCTCCGGCCGCGAATAGCCCCCGTCGTCGATGAATCCGAGCCATTCGGCATTGGTGACCAGCCGGTCGGCGAGCGCATGGGGATGGAGCAGCGCTCGATGGCGCGGCCCTTCGCAGTCGAAGGCGAAGCCGGCCCCGTCGTCGCCGATCGCGACGATGCCCTCCGGGCCCTCGACCCAGCGCATTTCGGAGGCCAGCGGGGCCGGCGCCGAAGCGGCGCCGGGCCAGAGCGGAGGACGAAGCGGGTTCTCGGCCAGCGTCGCGGTGAGGTCCATCAGCATCAGCTCCTGATGCTGCTGCTCATGGTTGAGGCCGAGCTCGAGGAGGGCGAGCGCGGCCTCGGAAAAGCCGGGCAGCGCCGCCGTCACCGCCTCGTCGACATAGGCGCGCCAGGCCCGGATTTCTTCGAGGCTCGGCCGGCTGAGCATGCCGCGGCGATCGCGCGGGTGGCGCTCGCCCTCCCCGTCGTAATAGGAATTGAAGAGATAGGCCCAGCTCTCGTTCCACAGGCGGTGGCCGGGGACATGGTCGCGGAGCACGAAAGTCTCGAAGAACCAGCTGGTATGGGCGAGATGCCATTTGGCCGGGGAGGCGTCCGGCATCGGCTGGAGGGTGGCGTCGGCGTCGGTGAGGGGGGCGGCGATCGCTTCGCTCAAGGCGCGAACGGCGCGGTAGCGCTCGGCCGGCCCCGATGCCGGCGAAGAATCTGCCTGAGTGGCCATCGCGCGCTCCCTACATGAAAAAATTGATGGAGGTTAGCTCTCGTCGCCCCGGCGAAGGCCGGGGCCCCGCGGGGTCAAGAGCGCCGCGCCTTTCACCCCCTGGGGTCCCGGCCTGCGCTGGAACGACGCACAATTATCGAGTCGCCCCGGGTTTCCAGAGGACCTCGCCGCCCTCCCCCGTTGCCGCGAGCCGGGCCATGACGAACAGGTGATCGGACAGCCGGTTCAAATAGATGAGCGCGAGCGGGTTGAGGGGGGCCGCCTGCGCCGCCGCGACGGCGGAGCGCTCGGCGCGGCGGACGATGGCGCGGGCGAGGTGAATCGCCGCCGCGCCGCCGCCGCCGCCGGGGAGGATGAAGCTGCGCAGCGACTCCAGGCTCTCGTTCATCATGTCGATCTCGGTCTCGAGCCGGTCGATCTGCGGCTGGACGATGCGAAGGGTCATTTCGGACGGGGCAAAATCCGCGCCGGGCGTGGCGAGGTCGGCGCCGAGATCGAACAATTCGTTCTGGACCGCGGTCAGCATCCGCCGCTGCGCATCGCCGGTGACCGCCCGAATGGCGACGCCGATGGCGCTGTTGGCTTCGTCGACATCGCCGATCGCGGCGAAGAGCGGGTCCGCCTTGGAACGGCGGGAGCCGTCGGTGAGGCCCGACGCGCCGGAATCGCCGGTCCGGGTGTAGATCTTGTTGAGCCGGACCAGGGCTCAGCTCTTTCCGCTGGCCAGCAGCAGGAAAAGGATGACGAGGACGATCGCGATCGCCTGGAACAACACCCTCTTGCGCATCAGCTCCTGCGACCGGGCCCCGGTAATGTCCTTGCCCGAGGCCATTCCGATGACGCCCTTGGCGAGGATGAAGAGCGTCGCTCCGGCGGCGAGGACGATGAGGATGGCGAGGAGGGTGCTCATCGCGCCTATCTAGGTGTCCCGGGCCGAATATCCATACGGCATTTTTCCCGTGAGCAGATCTGCCGCCAACGCGGCGGGGTCGGCGCCCGCCTCCCGGAGGTCCCGCAGGGCCGGCGCCCCGTGGCGCTTGGCGAGGCGGCGGCCCTGCGCATCGAGCAGCAGGGGATGGTGGTGGTAATGCGGCGTCGGCAGGCCGAGCAGGGCCTGGAGCAGCCGGTGGACGTCGGTCGCGGCGTAGAGATCGCGACCGCGGACGACGTCGCTGACCCCCTGGGCGGCGTCGTCGACGGTGACGGCGAGGTGATAGCTGACGGGGGCGTCCTTGCGGGCGAGGACGACGTCGCCAAATGCCTGCGGCTCGGCGAGGACCTCGGTGTGTCCGTCATACCAGTAAAGCACCCCTGCACCCCCGCCATCGCCGGCGCGCAGGGCGGCCAGGGCCTTCGCCATGTCCAGCCGCCAGGCGTGCGGCTCGACGGCCATTCTCCGCTCCCGCTCCCCCGGCGGCACCCCCCGGCAGGTCCCCGGGTAGAGCGGTCCGTCGGGGCCGTGCGGGGCGGCGGCGCTGGCCGCGATCTCGGCGGCGATGGCCGACCGGGTGCAGAAGCAGGGGTAGGCGAGGCCGGCC
>DASVPM010000047.1:0-2865 GCA_036382815.1 Allosphingosinicella sp. | reverse complement strand
CCTGTCGATGGGAGGCCGGGTGGGGGAGCGGGCCGGCACCGCGTATCGAGTGACAGCATGAACCTCGGTCCTCGCCTCGACCTTCGCCAGAGCCAGTCCCTGGTGATGACTCCGCAGCTGCAGCAGGCCATTCGCCTGCTCGCTCTGTCGAATCTCGAGGTCGAGAGCTTCATCGCCGAGGAAATCGAGCGCAACCCTCTCCTCGAGGGCGGAGCGCCCGAGGATTCCGCGCCTGCCGAAGCGCCGGCCGACGCCCGCGACGAACCGCCGTCGGCTGACGATTTCGGGTCGGGCGACGTGCCGCTCGACCTCGACGTCAACGACGAGAACCTCCACCAGGACAGCGCTTCCGACCGCCCCCTCGACGGAGGCCTCGGAATGGAGGGGGTGGCCGGCGGGGGCTATGAGGGCGAAGGCCCGGATTTCGATTCCTTCGCCTCCGACGAGGTCTCCCTCCACGCCCATCTGCTCGCGCAGGCGGGCGAGCGCCTGTCGGGACCGGATCTCGTCATCGCCACCCAGATCATCGAGCAGGTCGACGAAACCGGCTACCTCCTTGCCTCCACCCTCGATCTGGCCGGCCGGCTCGGAGTGCCGCTGGCCGAGGTCGAGCGGATCCTCGCCATCGTCCAGAGCTTCGACCCGACCGGAGTCGCCGCGCGCAGCCTCGCCGAATGCCTCGCCCTGCAGGCGAAGGAGGCCGACCGCTACGATCCGGCCATGGCGCGGCTGATCGACAATCTCGATTATCTGGCCAAGGGCAATTTCTCCGCCTTGAAGCGCATCTGCGGAGTGGACGAGGAGGATCTCGGCGACATGGTCCGGGAGCTCAGGGCCTACGACCCCAAGCCCGGCTGCCGCTTCGCCGGTGGCAGCGACCGCGTCGAGGCGGCCGTCCCCGACGTCTTCGTCGCCCGCCGCGGCTTCGGCTGGGCGATCGAGCTCAATTCCGCGACGCTTCCGCGCCTGCTCGTCAACCGCCGCTATTATGCGGAGCTGACCGGCGGCGCGGACCGGCGCTCGAAGGCGTGGCTCAGCGAATGCCTGGCCAGCGCCAACTGGCTGATGAAGGCGCTGGACCAGAGGGCCCGGACGATCGTCAAGGTCTGCAGCGAGATCGTGAAGCAGCAGGACGGCTTCTTCCGGCACGGCGTCGCCCAGTTGAAACCGCTCACCCTGAGGCAGGTCGCGGAGGCGATCGGGATGCACGAATCGACGGTGAGCCGGGTCACCTCGAACAAATATCTGTCCTGCGACCGCGGTCTCTACGAGCTCAAATATTTCTTCACCTCGGGCATCCAGTCGAACGACGGCGGCGACGCCGTCTCGGCGGAGGCGGTCAAGAGCCACATCAAGGCCCTGATCGCCGCCGAGGATCCCCGCGCCATCCTCTCCGACGATCAGCTCGTCGAGCTGCTCCGCGCCAAGGGCTTCGACATCGCGCGCCGAACCGTCGCCAAGTACCGGGAGGCGATCGGACTGGGCTCCTCCGTGCAGCGCCGCCGCCAGAAGGCGATGGAGGGCCGGGCGGCGTGACGAGTCGGCGCGGGCGGCGGGGGTAGAGTTGCTTCCGCCGGCCGGGGGGGATATCGCGCCCGCGCCGAATTGGCCCACCCGTCATTTTTCCGAGGCCGCAGCCCTTTGACCGCCGAGCAACCCAGAATCCTCGTCCTCGCCGGACGCCGCTCGGCCGCGCTCGACCCTCTCGCCGCCGCGACCGGGGTCAGCCACAAGGCGCTGGTCCCCGTCGCCGGCGAGGCGATGGTCGGCCGGGTGCTGAGGATCGCGGCCGAGGCCTTCCCGGACTCGCCCCTGTTCGTCTCGGTCGAGGATTTCGCGATCATCGCGGCCGAGCCCACCGTCGCCCGACTGCACGCCGAGGGCCGCCTGACCGCGGTCGGGGCCGAGCACCATATCGTCGACAGCGTCGTGGAAGCCAGCCGGACGACGGGCTTCCCCCTCATCCTGTGCACCGCCGACAATGTGCTGATGAGCGTCGAGGGCTTCCGGGCCATCGCCGAGGCAGGCTCGGAGCCCGGGGTCGAGGGAGTCGTGATGATGGCGGAGAAAAAGGACATTCTCGCCGCCCATCCCGACGGCCAGCGCCGCTTCTACCGATTTCGCGGCGGCGCCTATTCCAATTGCAACCTGTTCTGGCTGAGCAGCGCCCGCGCGTTCGAGGCGATCGAAAGCTTCCGCTACGGGGGTCAGTTCGTGAAGCGCAAGACCGACGCGGTCCGAGCGCTCGGCCTCACGGCCTTGTTCCTCTATGCCTCGGGTCTCGTCACCCTGGATGGAATGTTCCGCCACTTCTCGCGCCGATTCGGAGTGAACATCCGCGCCCTCGTGGCCAAGGACGGGCGCCTCGCCATCGACGTCGACAATGAGCGAACCCACCGGGTGGCGGAGGAAATCATCGCTCGGGAGTCCCGACCGTCTTCCCGGGAGGGACCGAAAGCCGGGACCTCGGGAGACCGCCGAGATCTCTCGTCCTGAGATCCCGGCTCCCGCCGGGATGACGCGGGAGGCGACGAAACCGCCGTCCGCCCCGCCCGTTCTCCCCTTCGAAGGAGACGGCAATGACCGACGACAAGAAGAAGGGCGATTTCAACAAAGGCGGCAAGGACGACATCGGCGGCAACAAGAAGCAGCGCGAAAACCGCAACGAGGACAGCCGCACCGGCGGCCAGAACAGCGGCCGCAACTAGAAAATCCGCCCCGGCGTTTGCCGGGGAGGGGGCCACCGGAAGGGTGGTGGAGGGGTTCTTCGCCCAGGACTCGGGAGAATCCCTTGGGAGCCTCTGCTTCCTGTGCACAGACCCCTCCACCGTCCTTCGGACGGTCCCCCTCCCCGCGAAATCGCGG
>DASVPM010000046.1:0-8841 GCA_036382815.1 Allosphingosinicella sp. | reverse complement strand
CCGGAGAGAGTTGCGATGACGAGCGCCGGTCGAATGGTTGCATGCGGGATCGGCCTGGTCCTGCTCGCCAGCAATGCTCCGCCTCCGACAGCGCCGGCCGCCTTCCTGCCGGCGGCGGTCGAGCAGGTTCCGCCGCCCCCTCCCGCGCTCGTCGCGGCCGAGCCGGTGGAGCCGCTCCCTCCGCCTCCGCCTCCGCCTCCTCCCCCGCCCCCACCTCCGCGCGAGGCGCTCGAGGATGGAGTGCTGATCGTCGTCAGCATCCCGTCGCAGAAGATGTTCGTCTTCCGGAAGGGCGCGCTGTGGGACGTCTCGAAAGTCTCGACGGGCAAGCCCGGCAAGGACACGCCGGAAGGCATTTTCCCGATCCTCCAGAAGAAGGCGATGCACCGCTCCAGCCTCTACGACGACGCCCCGATGCCTTGGATGCAGCGGCTGACCTGGGGCGGGGTGGCGCTTCACGCCGGGCGGGTGCCGGGCTATCCGGCCTCGCACGGCTGCATCCGCCTGCCGGCCGGCTTCGCCAGGAAGCTTTACGGGATCACCCGCTTCGGCTCGACGGTCGTGATCGTCGCCGGCGAGAGGCTCTCCTCGGCGAAGGATGCGCTGGAGCTGGCCTAGGGCCGCCCGCTTGGTCGAATAAGCGTGGCGCGCCGCTGCCCCGGGGAATAGTCTTTCAATCGTGCCGTTCGCCGGAAGGAAAGGATGCCGATCACCCGCTCAAGCCTCGTCCTGGCCTGCGTCCTGATCGGCTCCGCCCTCGCCGCGGGCGATGGCGGCGCCGCCGCCGAGCCGCCCAAAATCGGCAGGCCGAGGCCCGCGCCGCCGACGCCCTCGACGCTTCCGCCGCTTCCGCCGGCGGTCATCGACGAGGCGCTCGCGATCGGCGGCGACGATATCGACGCCCGCAAGGTGGAGACAAGGCTCAGCGTCGAGGTCCGGGTCAACGGGCGCGGGCCCTATCAGTTCGTCGTCGACAGCGGCGCCGACACCTCGGTGGTAGGCCTGCGGATCGCCCGCGACCTGCAGCTTCCGCTCGGCACTCCGGTCACCTTGCACAACATGACCGACCGCAACATCGTCGACCGCGTCCACGTCGAATCGCTCAGCCTCGGCCCGAGCACGATCCGGAACCTGCAGCTTCCCGCGCTTCGTGAGCAGGATCTCGGCGGCGCCGGGATGATCGGGATCGACGCGCTCGCCCGCCAGCGGCTGATGCTGGATTTCGAGAAGCGCCTGATCCGGGTCGAGGACGCGTCGCGGCCGGTCAAATCCATGCCCGGCGACATCGTCGTCACCGCTCGGCTTAAACGCGGCCAGCTGATCCTGACCGAGGTCAAGGCCGGCCGGCTGTCGCTCGACGCCGTCATCGACACCGGCTCCCAGATCACGATCGGCAATTCCGCCCTTCGCGACAAGCTCGTCCGAAGCCGGCTCTACAAGTTCAGGACGGTGACGGCGACCGGGGTGACCGGACGGACGGTCAACCTCCAGCTCGCGCAGATCGGCGAGCTTCGGCTCGGCTCGGTCGTCCTTCGCAACGTTCCCATGGCCTTCGCCGACGTTCCGCCCTTCCAGGTGTTCGGACTCGCCGACCGCCCGGCTTTGCTGCTGGGCACCGACGTTCTGGAGACCTTCCGCCGGGTCTCGCTCGATTTCCGGGCGCGCAAGGTCCGCTTCCAGCTTCGCCGCTGCCGGCAGGGAGTCGCGATCAGCACTTCCCCTTCCGCTTCCCTCACCCGCCTGTCGTCGGACAGCGGCCAGGCGTGCGCGCGCTAGAAGGCGCGGGGCGCGCCCGGTCGCCCTGGCGAAACTGGCCACGGCTGAGCCGCGGCCGGTCCTCGCGGCGAGGCCGTCACTGGGCTCTGGAAACTCACCCTGTCGGCGACGGCCCCGGGCCCGACCGCTCCCGCCGCACCGACGACGTAGAGGTCGCGCAGCGACGCATTCACGGTCGTCCCGTTGCCAGCCGGCTCGATATCTCGGCGACGAAGGCGGGCTCGAGGGCAGGACTCCTTGCGCACGGCACGGGGGAGCGAATAGGCTCGAGCATGCGCAATCCCGCCCGAAAGGCCCTCTACCTGCTGACCACGGTGCTCGTCGGGACGGCCATGATCTGGTTCGGCGCCGAGCGTTACGAGAGGCTCGGCGAGCGCTGGAGCTCGAGCGGACCGATCTTCGCCGGACTGACGATCGCACCCCTGGCCTTCTTCTTCCTCGTCCAGGCCCTGTTCGCGATCCGCGGGCGCGCCCTGCTGCTCGCCGGGCACCGCGTGATTGCGCGCTGGCAGGTCTATCCGGGGGAATGGGAGCAGTTCCGAGAGCTCGACCGGCGGCGCTCGGCCGATCCCGAATCCTCGGCCAACGACCTCTGGATCCGCAAGAAGAGGCCGAGCGAGCCGGTCGAGGTGATCGTCGGGGAAACCTCGGCCCTGGTCGACGGTTCCTGCCACCCGCTCCGGCCGGGGGGACTTCCCGAGCTTCGCGAGGTCAGATGGCTTGCGGGACCGCCCACCTGCCTCGAATTCTCGCTCATCTACCCGCGCAGCCGCTATGGCGGCACGGTGCCGACGACCTTGCGGATCCCGGTTCCGGCCGGGTCGCGCGGCGCCGCCCAGCGGGTGGTCGATCATTTCCGGCCGCGGCTCGTCCGGAAACCGGGTCTTGCGCTCCGCAACCCGCCGAAGACCTACCGGATATGCGCTGTCCTGCTCGCGGCGGCGGCGGCGATGGCGGCGACCGGCTACGCCTGGGCGCGATCACTCCGCGACGGAGGCGACCCGCTGGCACCTCTGATTCTCCTGATCGGCGGGGTAGGCCTGGGCGCTTTCGCCCTCCTGCTCGCTCTTGCGGTCCGGCTGACGACCCGGCGCGGTTGAGCGGAGATGCAACCACCGCCGCCGACGCCCGTTGGCGGGGAATGAAAAAGATCCCCGGCGCCGCGGCGCTTTCGCTCGTCCTCCTCCTCGCCGGCTGGAGCGCCGCCGCCTCGGCCGCCGACGACGACGACAAGCCGAAGGAGCCGCGCCGCATCCGGGTCGGACTGGGCGCCCAGTTCGTGCCCGCTTATCCGGGCGCGGACGGCCACAGCCTGCGTCCGCTCGTCGACGTATCCGTGAGCCGGGGCAGCAAGCCCTTCGGCTTCGAGGCGCCGGACGAGAGCTTCGGCCCTTCGCTGATCAAGGAAGGCGGGCTCGAAATCGGACCGGCGCTGAACTTCGAAGGCAGCCGGACCGCGAAGGATGTCGGGGCCGATCTCGACAAGGTCCCCTTCACCTTCGAAGCGGGAGCTTTCGTCCAATATGCGTTCGGCCCCAAATTCCGGATCCGGACCGAGCTTCGCAAGGGCCTCGGCGGGCATGAAGGCTGGACCGGCCAGGCGGGGGCCGATTTCGTCGCCCGCGACGGCGACGACCGGCTGTTCTCGGTCGGGCCGCGAGTGACCTGGTCGGACGCCCGCTACCACCGCGCCTATTTCGGAGTGACCGCGCCGGAATCGGCGCGTACCGGACTCGCCGTCTACCGGCCCGGCGGCGGCATCCAGGCGGTGGGAGCCACGGCAGGCTTCCTGAAGCAGCTTTCGAAACGCTTCGGGATTTACAGCTACGCCAAATATGATCGGCTCGTGGGCGACGCGGCGGACTCGCCGGTGGTCCGTGTCCACGGATCGCGCAACCAGTTTTCCGGCGGGCTCGCCCTGACCTATACTTTCGGCGGCGGCGCGAAGTAAGCCGCGGAGCGCTGGGCACCGCTCGGGCGCCGACCCAGGGCGGACCGCGAAACGGCGCGACGATTGACCTTATCGGCAGCATTGTGGATGTAATAGCATCGCGAAACGGATCAAAGATGGGGGCCGAATCCGTGTTCGCACGCTCCGGCCCCCGCCCCCGCCGGCGGAAGCCAAATCAGCCGGCGGGGGCACCTCGGATCTCGCGGCTCTCCGCCAATTCGCGACCTGGATCGGAGGCGATTTCCTTCGCTCGACTTGTGGCGGTTTTTACCAACATTTGGCGACGGGGCACGGGCAGAAATCGAGGCGTGGCTTCCGGCGTCATCATAACCCATTGCAAAAACTTGACTTCCTCAATCTGGCACGGCTCGTGCTGAAGGAGCTGCATCTACGCCAAGGAGCCCGTGATGCAGACCTCTCAGACCTCCGTTTTCACCAGCGACCGCACCCTCTTCGGCGTCTGCGAGGCGCTCGGCGAGGATCTCGGGTTCAACCCGATCTTCCTCCGGGTACCGCTCGCCATCTGCCTCATGATAAATCCGGTGGCGGTGATCGCCGCCTATTTCGGGCTCGGCCTGCTCGTGGCCTTCACCCGCTTCGTGGCGCCGGATCCGAAGCCGGCGGCTGTCTCCGAGGCCGATCCGCGGACGGCCGAGGCGGAGCTCGGCGACGCCCTGGCCGAGCCTGAAATGGCCCTCGCCGCCTGAGCGCGAGGCGCGAGCGGCAGGAACTGCGCCTGTCGCTCGCGCCGGTCTCAGCCGGGCCCGGATTGGAAACAGCCTTTCCGCCGCCCTAACGGGGCGTAAACCGGGTTTTTACGGCATTGATATAGGTCAGCCCCTTAGGGCGGTTCGGGCGCCGCTTCGGGAGGGCCAAATGGCTTCAGCATCGGTTGATATTGCCGGCGGCCCACAGACGGGCGCGCTGCTGCTGGAGCGGCTGGCCGAGCACGGCACCGCCGCCCATGCCTTTGCGGCGAGCCCGCAATTGCTGAGGACGCCGACGGCCGGCCGCGACCTCGCCGATCTCATCCATTATCTGTGCGTCCTTCACGGCCGCTATCCCGGGCTGATCGACCATGCCGCCGCCCGGGAGCCGGAGCCGGATGCGCGGTCCTGGCTGGCCAACGCCACCTACGCCTTCGCCGGCGAGCGCGCCTATCTGGCCCGGCTCGCGGTCGCCGCCGGCCCGGTGCCGAGCACGCCGGGGGCCGCGGGCACCGACGCCGCAGTGCTCGGCCAGCGCCACGCCATGGAAACGCTCGCCCTTTCCGAGCGCCGCGGCTGCGCGCTCGGAGCGGCGATGGCGCTGGTGCTCGACTGGGCCGTGATCCGAACCTGCCTCGACGCCGCCGCCGCGCGCTTCGGGATGGATTCGCCCGACTACCCCTCCGCCGACCAGGGCGAGGTCGTTCGGCTCGCCGACGGCTACGCCGCAGCGGCCCCGGTCCAGCGCGCCCTCCTGTTCGGGGCGCAGCAGATCCTCGTCCAGCATCACGGGCTCTGGGACCTGCTCGAGGCCCGCCAGCAGGCTCGGGCGGCGGGCTAGCAGCTCCCCGGCGAAGGCCGGGGCCCAGCTGCACCGCCGCAAGGCTGGGCCCCGGTCTTCGCCGGGGAGCAACGGTTGCCCCTCCCCTTGCCCTCGTCCGGCCCCTCCCCTATCCCGCCGGCATGCGTTTCGAAGGCACAAAGAGCTATGTCGCGACCGACGACCTCAAGGTCGCGGTCAATGCGGCGGTCACCCTGAGGCGGCCCTTGCTGGTCAAGGGCGAGCCGGGGACCGGCAAGACCGTCCTCGCCCACGAGATCGCGGCGGCGCTCGACGCGCCGCTGATCGAGTGGCACGTCAAGTCGACCACCAAGGCCCATCAGGGCCTCTACGAATATGACGCGGTGGCGCGGCTCCGCGACGGCCAGCTCGGCGACCCCAGGGTCCACGAAATCTCCAACTACATCCGGCGCGGCAAATTGTGGGAGGCGTTCACCTCGCCCCGGCTTCCGGTGCTGCTGATCGACGAGATCGACAAGGCCGACATCGAGTTCCCCAACGATCTCCTGCAGGAGCTCGATAGGATGGAGTTCCACGTCTACGAGACCAAGGAGACGGTGAAGGCGGCGGAGCGGCCGATCGTCGTCATCACCTCCAACAACGAGAAGGAGCTGCCCGACGCCTTCCTGCGCCGCTGCTTCTTCCACTACATCAAATTCCCCGACCGCGAGACGATGCAGGCCATCATCGACGTCCATTTCCCCGGCATCCAGAAGATGCTGGTCTCGAAGGCGATGGACATCTTCTACCAGGTCCGCGAGGTGCCCGGCCTGAAGAAGAAGCCGTCGACCAGCGAGCTGATCGACTGGCTCAAGCTCCTCCTCCACGAGGACATGCCGCTCGAGGTGCTCCAGTCCCGCGACCCGTCCAAGGCGATCCCCCCGCTGCACGGCGCCCTGCTCAAGAACGAGCAGGACGTGATGCTGTTCGAGCGGCTCGCGTTCATGAGCCGGCGGCCGGGGGCATAGTACCGAGGTTCTCCCCCCCCCAGCCCCATCGCTTCGGTATGGTGCGACCAGTGGTCTGACAATCGCAGTGGGGGCTCTAATCTCTTAAGTCTGGTTAGTTGATGTGATAAGCTCTTCGTGCGACTCGACGCGGTCGTGCAAAGGGAGAGCAAGACGTGGAACAGCTCCTCAACACACCTAATCTCTCCAACAGGCCGGTGCGGATGCTCGCGGGCCAATTGGCGGTCAGGCCAACCAACTTGCCGCAGAACTTGAAGGGCTATACTCGCACGCCGCCCACGGGTGAGCTCGAATGGGGCGATTACATCCCCTAACGTGACGAGGCAGGCGGGCGCGGAGCGCCCCGCCTGCTTCCTTATGACCCTGCTCATCTACAGTTTCGGGGACGACGCTCATGCCGGGGCGGTGGCGTGGGCGTTTCGAGAGCATTGCGGAACTTGCGATATTCTCGATTACGGCGACTTTCCAAATCGCTGGCAAGTCAGCGCTTCTGTCTCGAGCGAGGCCGATCTTGCGATCCGTTCCGCGAGTGCGGCCGGGCGGATCGACCATGAAGCCTATTCGGTTGTCTGGAATCGGAGGACGGCACCGGTGGGCGAGGCGCCCGGGATCGCCGAGCAGGATGTCGAGATCGCCCGCACGACCTCGAAGCGATTTCTAGATCAGGTGCGGACCCTCGAATGGCCCGGTCAGTTGTGGGTCAACCCGCGGGAGAAGCAGCTCCGGGCGGACAACAAGATGTACCAGCTCAGGCTCGCGCGGCGTTGCGGACTTTGCATTCCCGATACGCTCTTTTCCAACGACCCCGCCGAAGTCCGCGCCTTCGTGGCCTCCCGCGGACCGGCCATCGTCAAGTCGATGTTCCCGATCAACTGGTACAGCCAGACCGATCCTCGCTCGCTGCCGACCACCGACATCAGCCTGGAGCAGCTCGCCGCCGACCTGCCGGTGCTGGCCTGCCCGCTGATCTACCAGGGCAAGACCCGCAAGGCCTTCGAACTGCGCGTCGTCGTGCTTGGCCGCGAGATCGTCGCGTGCCGGCTGAACAGCCAAGCGATGGACGAGAGTCGGGTGGATTTCCGAATGGTCAATCCGCACCATCTCGACGTCGAGCCGTTCGCTCTCCCCGCCGGCCTCAGCCGCCAAATCCTCGATTTCATGCAAAGCGCCGGTCTGGTCCACGGGGCGCTGGACTTCGCCGTCGATACCGAGGGCAATTTCATCTTCTACGAGATCAACGAGCAGGGCCAGACGCTTTGGCTCGAAGAGTGCAACCCGGAGGTCAGGATCCTCGACAGGCTCATCTCCTTCTTCGAGAGTGCGTCCCCGTCCTTCCTGTGGGACGGTCGGAACCGCGCCTCCTTCCACGATTGGCCCGACCCTGCGGAGGGGCCCGCGCCCGTCCCGGCGTGAGCCGCCGTGTCCGGTCGATCCCGCCGCTGCACGCAGCGTTGCTCAAGAACGAGCAGGACGTGATGCTGTTCGGCCGGCCGGCGTTCATGGCGCGCCGCGGCAGCGGAGAGGCGGCGCCGACAGGCCGTCATCGGCGAAAGCCGGAACCTGGGCGAGACGCGCCGAGACTTATCGTCCCGAGGTCCCGGCCTTCGCCGGGATGACGGGAGGCTCAAAATCGAATTCCGATAGACACTTGCGGACGATTGCCGCCCAGCCCTAGACATTCGACTTCGGCTCGGTGGGGAGGGCGTGTGAAATGCGTGGAATGATTTTGGCGGCGGCGCTCGCGTTCGGGCTCGCCGCTCCGCGCTTGGCGGCGCAAACGCCCGCGCCGAAGGATTTCTGGAGCGTCTCGGACCAGCGGCTCAGCTTCGGGCCCGCGCAGCTGTCGGCGCCTCGCCGCGCCGCCGGCGTGGAATATTTCGAGTCGACGGAGTTCAGCCATAAGGGCGAGGGTCTCGACACCGCGATCAAATATCGAAGCGCCGACCAGAAGATCTTCGCGACGCTCTACGTTTATTACCCGAGCTTCGCCCATACCGGCGTCCAGGCGATTGCGACCGACCAGGCGATCCGCGGCGGCACCCGGTCGCCGGGAATCCGGCCGCTGGGCACGGGCCTGGCGGCGGCGGGCGGAAAGCCGGGCGTCGCCGTGACCGCCGACTACGACCATTATCTTGGCGAAAACCACACCAAGGCGGCCTTCATCAAGGCCGGTCGCTGGATGCTGAAGCTTCGAGTCACCGGACCGGAATCGCGCTCCGCCGAGGTCGCCGCGGTGATGACGGCACTGCTGGACGGCCTGCGCTTCGAAGGCAAGGCGAAGCCCGGCCCCGGGGCGCCCCTTTCCATCGGGGAATGCGCCTCGGCGGATCGACCCGACGCCGGGCCCGCGCCCGGTGGCGGCGAGGGCATCGCCGTCGCCATGGCCGACGCCGCCGGAGCTCCGGCAGACAAGGCGACGGGGGGCGATCGAAAGCCGCTTCCCGCGCGGATCGGCCGCGACTGGTGCCGGTCGCTGTTGCAGGTAGGCGACCAGAAGACCGCGGTTCTCCAGGCGACGGGCAAGGCCGGGTCCCGCCCCCGGTCGGCTCTGCTGGTGCTCTACAGCGACAGCGGAGGAGTATTGGAGGTCGTGCATCT
>DASVPM010000045.1:0-12631 GCA_036382815.1 Allosphingosinicella sp. | reverse complement strand
GTTCGCGAGCAAGTAGCGATTGTCGGCCGGGTCGAGCTGCGGCTGGCCCGAGCCATTCAGCTGGAGGCCGGTGACGTTGGCGACATTGTCGATCGTCGTGACATATTTGCCCCATGTAACCGAGGCCCGGCCGCCGTTGCTCGAATTCTTGAGCTGGATGTTGATTACCCCGGCGATCGCGTCAGAGCCATATTGGGCGGCGGCGCCGTCGCGGAGCACCTCGACCCGGCCGATGGCGAGGCCGGGGATGAGGTTCATGTCGACGGCCGCGCTGCCTCGGCCGACCGTTCCGTTGATGTTGAGCAGCGACGAAACGTGGCGGCGTTTGCCGTTGATCAGGACCAGGGTCTGGTCCGGGCTGAGGCCTCGAAGGGTGGCCGGGCGGAGGGCGTCGGACCCGTCGGCGATGGACGGCTGCGGGAAGTTGAAGCTCGGCACCAGCTGGTTGAGGATCTTGTTGGTCTCGGTCTGGCCCGAATTGACGATCGCCTCCGATCCGATGACGTCGACCGGGACCGGGCTGTCGGCGACCGTGCGGTCGGTGCGTCGGGTGCCGGTGATGACGATGGTCGAATCGGGCGCCGGCTGGGCGTCGGCCGCGGCGGCCGCCTCGTCCTGAGCGGAGGCGGTCTCTGCGGCCGTATCCTGGGCGACGGCAGGCGCGGCGCCCAGCGCGAGCACCGAAAGACCCGACAGCAGTGCGATGCGCGAAGTGCGAACCATTTGAAAATCCCCCTGAAACTGGCGACCCCCGCCGCCGATCCGCCTCAGCTTATGGCAATCCTCGCGGCAGGAAAGGGTTTTCTGCTGCAACGCACAGAAAGGCGCCGCCACTGTGCCCGCGGCACCACAGCGCAAAAAGCCTTGGTGGAGGCCGCCTTGCCCCGCTATGGGCGCCGGCATGACCACCCCCCTCACCGTCGACCTTCCCCACAAGCTCGGAGCCCAGGAAGCCCGCCGCCGGATCGAGCGCAATGTCGGGAGGCTTGCCGACCATATACCGGGCGGAGCCCAGGTCGGCTCGCGCTGGACCGGCGACCAGCTCGACCTCGACGTCGGAGCGATGGGCCAGCAGGTCTCGGCGCAGATCGAGATCCAGGAGACCGTGGTTCGAATGACCGTGAACCTGCCGCCCGCCCTGACCTTCTTTCGCGGGATGATCGAGCCGCTCATTCGAAGCCAGGGCGCGGCGATGCTCGAGGACAGGAGCAAGAAGGGCTAGGCGGCATCGTGTCCCGGGCATGATCCGGAATCCATGAACGCCGGTTTTCCAGCTCGCACGGCTGTGTTCCTGGATTCCGGCCTTCGCCGGAACGACGGCTACGCGGGCCGCTTCTTCCTGGCCTTCCGCGGTGGCCCTTCGCTCCTTGTGAGGGAGGTAATCGTGCAGCGCTCGCGGCCGACGAGGATGTGGCTGCCCTGATCGAGGCTCAGGCGGCCGCGCGTGTCGTAGCCGATCGCGTGCGCCCATTTTAGGTTGAAGCAGGCGCCGGCGAGCTCGGCCCGGTACCAGCGGCGCTGCCGATCCTCCAGGTAGAGGACATCGTCGCTCGGCGCCTCGAAATTGCGGATGGCGCTGCGGTGGTTGGCGAAGGGGATGCTGACCTGCTCGTTCGGATCGAAGGCCGGCTGCGACGGCTGGGCGAAGGCGGGGACCGACCCGGCGGCGGCGGCGAGGAAGGGGAGGAGGATTTTCATGGCGCCCGCCATGCCACCGGCGGGCTGAACCGGCGATGACGAAGGCGGCTTGCTTCCACGCGGCGCGGCACTAGCATCGCGCTCGGACGGCGGGAGGGCTCGGGCAGATGCGGCATGTGGCGATCATCGGCTCCGGGCCGGCGGGCTATTATACCGCCGAGGCGCTCCAGAAGCTTTACGGGGACGAGGTCCAGATCGACATGATCGACCGGCTGCCCGTCCCCTACGGGCTGATCCGCTCGGGCGTGGCGCCGGACCATCAATCGATCAAGGCGGTGTACAGGCGCTACGAGAAAGTGGCCCTGTCGGCCAACGTGCGCTTCGTCGGCAACGTCTGCGTCGGGCCCGACGTCGCCGTGGCCGAGCTGGTCGGGCTTTACGATGCCGTCGTCCTCGCCACCGGAGCGCCGCACGACCGGCCGCTCGACCTGCCGGGAAGCGACCTGCCGGGGGTCGTCGGCTCGGCCGCGTTCGTCGGCTGGTATAACGGCCATCCCGATTTCGCGGACCTCGATCCGCCGCTGGACGTCGCGGCGGCCGCGGTGATCGGCAACGGCAACGTCGCCCTCGACGTCGCCCGGATCCTTGCCAAGACGAGGGCCGAATTCGCAGGTTCCGACATTGTCGGGCGCGCGCTCGACGCTCTGGAGGGAAGCGCGATCCGGATCATCCACGTGCTCGGCCGGCGCGGGCCCCACCAGATCGCGATGACTCCCAAGGAGCTCGGCGAGCTCGGCCACCTCGAATCGGCGACGCCGCGGGTCGACCTCGCCGACTTCCCGCCCGTGGTCGACGACGCCCTGCTCGAGCCCGGAATGCGCAAGTCGGTCACCCATTTGCGCGACTTCGCCAATTTGGCGCAGGACAAGGCCAAGACGATCGACTTCGACTTTTTCGCGATGCCGGTAGCGGTGGAGGGCGCCGGGAGAGTCGAGCGGCTCGTCGTCGAGCGCACGCGGCTCACCGACGACCTTCGCTCTGTCGGCACCGGCGAACGCTACGCCGTCGACTGCGGCCTGGTGGTGAGCTGCATCGGCTACCAGACTCCGCCGATCGAGGGCGTGCCCTACGAACATGGCCGCGGCCGCTTCGCCAACCGCGACGGAGTGATCGGGGGCGGCCTTTATTGCGTCGGCTGGGCCAGGCGCGGGCCGACCGGGACGATCGGCACCAACCGCCCCGACGGCTTCGAGGTCGCCGAGACGATCCACTCCGCCTGCCCGCCCGGCGGCGGCGGCAAGACGGGTGGCCCGGGCCTCGACACCTTGCTCCACGCGCGTGGGGTCGAGCCCGTCGCCTTCCGCGACTGGCAGCGGATCGAAGCCGCGGAGACCGGTCGCGCCCGCGAGGGCAGCCCGCGGGAAAAGTTCACCAGCATCGCCGAGATGATCGCCGCTCTCGGCCGCCAGATTTAGTCGGAAAGGGCTGGACTGCGGCTTGGCTGGGCTCAAGATAAGATATACGAATATCGTTTCGCGACTGTGCCGACCGTGGGAGGGGGATTATGTCGTTTCTGGATCAATATGACGCAATACCGGCGGAGGACGTGCCGACCCGGATCGGTTTCGTCTACCAGACGCTCTCGATCGGCTGGCGGGAGCTCTTCGCCGAGCTCCGGGCGAAGCGACCCGTCTTCGCGACGCCCACCTTCGTCATGGTCACCCGCCACGCCGATGTCCTCGACATTCTCGGCCAGCCCGAACTGTTCTCGGTGCGCGGCTATGCCGGGAAGATGGACCCGTCGGTCGGCCCGTTCATGCTCGCCCGCGACAAGACGCGGATCAACTGGCACGACAAGGCGGTGATGCGCTCGGTGCTGCGCTGGGAGGACCTGCCGCGGGTGCGCGCCATCGCCGGCGAGGCGGCCCGAGAGTCGATCGATGCCGCCGGCGAGGAGATCGACCTCGTCCCCGCCGTCGGCCGGACGACCCCGCTCAGGATCGTGCAGCGTTATTTCGGCTTCAAGGGACCCGACGACGCCACCATGCTGCGCTGGTCGCTGGCGACCCAGACCGACATGTTCCGCAACCCGTTCAACACGCCGGAAGTCCACGAGGCCAGCGTCCGGGCCGGGACCGAGATGCGCGCCTGGCTGAGGAACGCCCTTCATCGTCCGGCGCCGCCCGCCCCCGCACCCCGAGAATCGGCGCTCGGCCGGCTCCTGCGGATGCTGAGCGGAAGGCCGGCGCCCGCCGCCCCGGCGCCCGATTCGGGCCCGGCGGGCGACGACGCCTTCTCGCGCCTCCAGCGCATGATGCGCACCCCGGACGCGCCGTTCGACGAGGAGGCGCTGGTCGGCAACATGGCGGGATTGCTGGTCGGAGCGATCGAGACCAGCTCGCAGGCGATCGTCCAGGCCACCGAGCAGATCCTCCTCCGGCCGGACGTCCGCGCGCAGGCCGAGGCGGCGGCGAAGAGCGGCGACAACGCGGCCTTTGACGCGATCGTCTGGGAAGCGCTTCGCTTCAACCCGATCACGCCGATGGTCTTCCGATTCACCGAGCGCGACACCGTCCTCGCCGCCGGCTCGCCTCACGAGATGCACATCAAGGCCGGGACGGTGGTCGCCCCCTGCATCGCCTCGGCGATGTTCGACGAGTCCGTAGTCGACGATCCCGACTCGTTCCGACCGGGCCGGCCCGATGCCGCCTTCTTCCACCTCGGCGTCGGCCATCACGAATGCGTCGGCCGCCAGGTCGGCCTTCAGCTTGTGCCCGAGGCGGTACGCCAGATCCTGCTCACTCCCGGCCTCCGGCTGCTCGAGGGGCAGGCCGGCAAGATCGACTGGGCCGGAACCGTCTATCCGGAGCATTTCCGGGTAACCCGGGCGGCGCCGGCCGCTCAGCCGCAGGCGGTTCCGGCTTAGGTTAAGTTCAGCTCCGTCATCGCGAGCGAAGCGAAGCAATCCAGTTCGGTCCCCGAGGCCCGCTGGATTGCTTCGTCGCTTCGCTCCTCGCAATGACGGACCTCGAAAAACGAGCACGCCCTGGTCTGCGCTGCGCGTGAGCGGTCACAGCGTCTTCAGGAACTCGATCAGCGCGCGACGCTCGGCCGGCGTCAGGGTCGGGCCGATCGTCCCGGCGCGGGGCCGGGCGGGATCGGCCGGCGTCTCGAACAGGTGGCCCCCGTTGGAATTGCCGCGCACCGGCCGTCCGTTGCGGTCGACCGCGACGAGCTGGAAGCCGCCCTTGAGCGGCCCCGTCACATAGCCGACCTTGACCGGGTCGAACTCGCGGTTCCCGAGCCAGAAGCTCTTCGGTCTTTCGTCATAGGGCGAGAGCAGGTCCCAGAGCGTCGGCACCGAGCTGTTGTGGAGGAAGGGCGCGGTCGCCCAGATCCCGTTCAGCGGCCGGGCCTTGTAAGCCGGAATCTGGCCGCCCGGGCCAATTCCGGCGCGGATTCCGTTCGGCCTGAAGCCGTTGAGGCGCTGCCGCTCGGGCTCCTTCACGCCGTGGCTGTCATACCAGCGGTAAATGACCTTCTCGACGACCTGACCGAGCGCCCAACCATAGGAATAGACGCCCTCGTTGCCGCGCGTTGCGACCGCATCCTTGAGCCCGAGGGCGAGCGGGACCCGGACGGTCCTTTTCTGCATGTCGACCGCCTGGGCCGGGTCGGTGCCGATCCGGTCCACCTCGATCATGGAAACGTTAAGATAGCGCTGGCCGAACTTGTTGGGCGCGAGCCAGCGCGGGCTTTCCCAGAAGGCCTTGCTGTTGGGCGAGGGGAGGTGGCAGGTCGAGCAATGGCGCTCGTACAGCTTCTCGCCGTCGTCGGCGAGCCTCGAGTCGACGGCGCCGAATATCCCGGCCGGCCAGCGCGGCGATCTCAGCCCGCTGAACTTGCGCTCCTTGGTCGGCTGCTCCTTGCCCGCCAGCGACTCCTCGATCATGTGGATCCTGTCGATCGGGACGGTCGAGGTGAATCGCGGTGTCGCGGTTCCGAGGAAGTTGACCAGCGCCCTCACGCCCATCGCCTCGCCGGCGTTGCGTACCATCGGCTGCTCGATCGAGCCGTTATACTGGACCCAGTCGTACCACGACGTGTCCCACAGGTGCGGATAGTTCACCGGAGCGCTCAGCGGCGCGTAATTGGCCGGCTGGCGCATCTGCGAGGCGAACACCTCGTTGCCGATCCGGGCGAGGGCGTCGACCCGGCCCACCCCTTCGACCACCGAGCCGGAATTGGCGCGGTTCTCCTTCTGCTGGTCGATCCCCTCCTTGATCAGGGCAAGCAGCTCGCCCTTGAGCCGAAGACTCGCTCCGAGGCTGTGGTTCGGGCCGAGCACCCGGTCGGCGAAGCGCTTGAAGCGCAACGGGGTCGCAGTGAGGCCGAGCGCGTAGCCGAGCGACTCGCGGAACTTGCCGACGTCGGTCATCGCCGGGCCGCCGTCGATCAGCATTCGGGTGCCGCGATATTCGATCCGGCCGGTATGGCACGCCGCGCAGGTGAAGCCGAGCTCGTCGAAAGGCTTGCCGTCGATCGGATTGATTCCGCTCGTCCGGGTGAGGCCGATCGGAAGTCCGTCGGGGTTGTTGGCGGCATTGGCCGGGCTCGGGATGAAGCCGAAGCGGTCGAGATAGGCGGGATCGCTGAACAGGCCCGGCGAGCTCGTGAACGGTTCGGGGCGCTCGATGGCGAGGAACCATTTATAGGGGACCGGGATCGTCGCCGCGCCCTGCGAGGCATGATGGAAATTCTGGCGCTCCTCCGCCGACCAGTTCTGGTCGAGCCAGATTGTCTTCTGCGCCGTCCCGTAGGCCGGCAGCTCCGGCAGGCCCGCGCTGGACCCGCCAAGTGGAAGCGCAAGCGCGGCGAGCACCAAAAGGCTTCCGCCGGTCATCATCAGTCGAGTCATTGCAGGCCCCCCACCACGAAAGACGCCGGATCACGCCGCCGAACGACCGGAAAGAAAAGCGCCAGTTCCAGACTGTCGCCGCGGCAATATTGTCGCGGCCGCCCGGTGCGCTCCGCCCCTTCGCGTCGGCGGCTTGCAGACTAACCTTTTGCGGGCTCGATGACCAGTATCGAAACTTTCATTATGGCTGGGATTTTCGAAGGGAGCGCCGGCGTCTCCCGCCGGCCGGGGAGTCGCCCGCGAGACTCTTGCGCTCGCGCAGAGCGTCCCTTATGGACCGCCGCCTGTCTCCCGGGCGGCCTCACGGCCGGATCCGGTCGGGGAGTAGCTCAGCCTGGTAGAGCACTGTCTTCGGGAGGCAGGGGCCGGAGGTTCGAATCCTCTCTCCCCGACCATTTTTCTTTAATTGTCGAAGCGGCGCCGGGGTTCGTCATCCCGGACTTGATCCGGGATCCATGAGCATGGATCCCGCCGAACAGCCGCGAACCTACCCAAGTCTTTCCACGAACCGTGTTCATGGACTCGACTTTCGTCGGGATGACGTTCGAGGCGCGTGAGGATTGTCGGCAGGATGGTACAGCCGGAGGGAATCGAACCCACGACCTCTTGATCCACAATCAAGCGCTCTAACCAACTGAGCTACGGCTGCCTGCATCCAACCCGCAGATTCGGGCGATTAGCCGACGCTGCGGGCGCTGTCGAGCATACGTGCCACCTCGGCGGCGAGATCCCCGCGCTTCACGCTTTTCTGCGCCTGGGCGCCCTTCGCCCACTCCTCGCGGCTTTTTATCTCGCGCGACAATTCCGAACCGAGAGCCATGTTCTTGATCGTGACCTCGCCCTTCGCCCGCTCGTCCTCGCCCTCGATGACCACCACCGGCGCCGCCCGTTTGTCGGCATATTTGAGCTGTGCCCTCATTCCGGATTCGCCAAGATAATGCTCGGCCCGAATACCGGCGTTGCGGAGCTCGGCCGTCATCGCCTGGTAGCCGGCGATGTTGCTCCTATCGAGGACGAGGACGACGACCGGCCCCGCCGCGCCGCCCCGCGGGAGGAGATTTTTCAGCTCGAGAGCCGCCAGCAGGCGCGACACGCCGATGGAGAAGCCGGTCGCGGGGATCTTCCGGCCGAGAAAGCGCTCGACCAGATAATCGTAGCGCCCGCCCCCGCCGACCGAGCCGAATCGCACGGGAAGGCCGTCGTCGCCCTCGGCGTCGAAGGTCAGCTCGGCTTCGAAGACGGGCCCCGTATAATATTCGAGGCCGCGGACGACGCTCGGGTCGATCCGGGCCCGATCCTCGCCATAACCCGCCTTGCGAAGCAGGGATTCGATCTCGACCAGCTCGCCGACTCCCTCCTCGCCGACCGCGTTTCCGCCGACGAGATCGCCCAGGGCGTCGACCACCCGGGCGCCGTCTCCGGCCCGAACGTCGAGGAAGGCCAGGATCCGGTCGGCCTGCGCGGCGGTCAGGCCGGCCCCTTCGGTCCTGTCGCCCGACGGATCGGTCCTGCCGGTGGTGAGGAGCTGGGCGACGCCCTCGCGGCCAAGCCGGTCGAGCTTGTCCATGGCCCGAAGGACCCGAAGCCGGCTGGCGTCTCCCTCGGCCCCCGCGGCGATTCCGACAAGCTCCAGGATTCCGTTGAGGATCTTCCGGTTGTTGATCTTGATGAGATAATCTTCTCTCCGGATGTCGAGAGCTTCGAGCGAGTCCGCGACCAGCATGCAGATCTCGGCATCGGCCGCCATCGACGAACTTCCGATCGTGTCGGCATCGAACTGGACGAACTCGCGAAACCGGCCCGGCCCCGGTTTCTCGTCGCGGAAGACCGGCCCGGTCTGAAAGCGGCGGAACGGGAAGGCGAGGGAGTCTAAATTCTGAGCCACGTAGCGGGCGAGCGGCGCGGTCAGGTCGTAGCGCAGCACCAGCCATTGGTCGTCTTCGTCGCGGAACGAGAAGACGCCTTCGTTGGGCCGGTCCTGATCGGGCAGGAACTTGCCCAGGGCGTCGGCGAATTCGATCTGCGGAGTAACAAGCCTGTCGAACCCGTAATTCGAGAAGACGCTCGACAGCTTCTGGATGACGAGCTCCTGATATTCCAGGGAAGCCCCCCTGGAGTCGCGAAACCCCCGCGGAAGGCGCGCCTTGGGCCCGCTCGGCCTGCTCGCCTTATCGTTCACGGATAACCCTTTCCCTTCGCTGCAATGGTGCGGCCCTTAATGACTAGGGCCGCGCTCGGCAAAGCCGAAAGCGGAGATGCCGGTCGACCTGCACCCGTCACCCCAGCGAAAGCTGGGGTCCATGCTGCGCGGCCGGCGAGGTCCTGCGGCAGCATGGATGCCAGCGTTCGCTGGCATGACGGCGGCCGTGACGCGCGTCGAAATCGCAACTGACACCGCCGCCGCCGCCTGCTAGGGCCCGGCCATGCTCAACCTCAACGCGATCACGGTCCGCCTCGGCGGTCGGACCATCCTTGACGGCGCCACCGCCTCGCTTCCGCCGGGCGGCCGGGTCGGGCTGATCGGTCGCAACGGCGCCGGCAAGTCGACCCTGATGCGGGTCGTGGCCGGGCTTCTCGATCCCGACGGCGGCGCGGCGGAGATGCCGCGGGCGGCCCGCCTCGGCTACATCGCCCAGGAGACTCCCGCCGGCTCGGCGACCCCGTTCGAGACCGTGCTCGCCGCCGACGTCGAGCGGGCGCGGCTGCTCGACGAGGCGGAGGATACCGAAGACGCCCACCGGCTCGGCGACATTCACGAGCGGCTGAACGCGATCGGCGCCCATGCGGCGCCGGCGCGGGCGGCCCGGATCCTCGTCGGCCTCGGTTTCGACGAGGAAATGCAGCAAAGACCGCTCGACAGCTTCTCCGGCGGGTGGCGGATGCGCGTGGCGCTCGCCGCCTTGCTCTTTTCCGAGCCGGACCTGCTCCTCCTCGACGAGCCCTCGAACCACCTCGACCTGGAAGCGACGCTCTGGCTCGAGAATTTCCTCAAGGGCTATCGCGCGACCATGCTGATCGTCAGCCACGAGCGCGATCTTCTGAACAATGTCGCCGATCATATCCTGCACCTCGAGCAGGGCAAGCTGACGCTCTACCCGGGCGGCTACGACGCGTTCGAGACCCAGCGCGCCGAGCGCCTGGCCCAGCTTGAATCGGCCCGCGCCAACCAGGCCGCCCAGCGCGCCCGGCTCCAGGATTATATCGCCCGCAACTCGGCCCGGGCGAGCACCGCCAAGCAGGCGCAGTCGCGGGTCAAGGCGCTCGCCCGGATGGCGCCGATCGCCGCGGTCGCCGAGGATCCAAGCCTCAGCTTCGACTTCCCGAGCCCGGCCGAGCTGAAGCCGCCCCTGATCCAGCTCGACACGGCCGCGGTCGGCTACGCTGCCGGCCAGCCGGTGCTCCAGCGCCTCGACCTCCGGCTCGACCCGGACGACCGGCTCGCACTGCTCGGCCGCAACGGCAACGGCAAGACCACGCTCGCCCGGCTGCTCGCCGCGCAGCTCCCGGCGATGGCGGGCGAGATGCGCGCCTCGGGCAAGCTGAAGGTCGGCTATTTCACCCAATATCAGGTGGAGGAGCTGAACGGGGACGAGACCCCGCTCCAGCACATGGCCCGGTTGATGCCGAAGGCGGCTCCGGCCGCGGTCCGGGCCCAGCTCGGCCGCTTCGGCTTCTCCGGCCTCAAAGCGGTGATGCGCGTCGGCGACATGTCGGGCGGCGAGCGGGCCCGGCTCGCGCTCGCCCTGATCACCCGCGAGGCGCCGCATCTTCTCATCCTCGACGAGCCGACCAACCATCTCGACGTCGACGCCCGCGAAGCCCTCGTCCAGGCGCTCAACGACTATCGCGGCGCGGTCGTCCTGGTCAGCCACGACCGCCACATGCTCGAGTTGACGACCGACCGGCTGGTGCTCGTCGACGGCGGCACCGCCCGCGAATTCTCGGGAAGCCTCGACGATTATACCGACCTCATCCTCGGCCGGAACCAGGAAGGCGGCGGCGAGCGGCCCGCCGCGAAGCGAAGCCGCAAGGACGAGCGCCGCGCGGAGGCGGAAGCCAGGGCGCAAGGCCAGTCGCTGCGCAAGGCGGCCCAGGCCGCCGAGGCGGAGATCGCCAGGCTGGAGAAGCGCAAGACGGAGATCGAGCGCGCGATGTTCGATCCCGCCTCGGCAGGCCCGGAGGACGGCAGGCGCACGATGAGCGAGCTGATGAAGCTGCTGTCGGAAACGGGCGCGAAGCTCGCCGACGCCGAGCGGCGCTGGCTCGAGGCCTCCGAAGCGATGGAGAAGTCGCGGGCCGCATAACCGGCTCCCCGGTCACCAGGTCCCGACGGACTCCCGCACGTCCTTCATCGTCGCCTCGGCGCGCTCCGCCGCGGCCTCGGCCGAGCGGCGGAGGAAGGCGACGAGCCCGGCTTCGTCGCCGCGGATCTCGGCGAAGCGGCTCTGGATCGGCTCGAGGCCGGCGATCACCGCCTCCGCGACTCCGGTCTTGAGGTTGCCGTAGCCCTGCCCGTCGAAGCGCTTCAGCGCCTCCTCCCAGCTGCCGCCGGCGAAGGCGTGATAGATGGTGATCAGGTTCTTCACACCCGGCGAGAGGTCGGCGGCGTCGACCGCGGTGCGCGAATCCGTCTTCGCGGATTTGAGCTTCTTGAGGATCGCCGCCGGCGGGTCGAGGAGGCCGATGGCGTGGCCGGGCCTGTCGGCGCTCTTCGACATCTTCGCCTCGGGATCGTCGAGCCCCATGATCCGGGCGCCGACCTTCTGGACCATGATCTCCGGACGGGTGAACCGGTAGCCGAACAGATGGGTGAAGCGCTGGGCGATATCCTGGGTGATCTCGACATGCTGGCGCTGGTCCTCGCCGACGGGCACGAGGTCGGTATGGTAGAGGAGGATGTCGGCCGCCTGCAGGATCGGATACGAATAGAGGCCGACGCCGGTGCTGTCCGCGCCCTTAGACTTGGACTTGTACTGGGTCATCCGGTTCATCCAGCCCTCGGGAGTGACGCAGGTGAGGATCCAGGCCAGCTCCGAATGCTGGCGGACGTGGCTCTGGATGAAGACCAGCGACTTTTCGGGGTCTATCCCGCAGGCGAGGTAGAGGGCGGCGACGTCGAGGGAGTTCGACCTGAGCCGTGCCGGCTCGATCGCCTCGGGGATGGTCAGCGCATGGAGGTCGACGATACAGAAGATGTTGTCGTGCCTGTCCTGCTCGCGCACCCACAGGGACACGGCGCCGATATAATTTCCCAGATGCAGCCCGCCCGTGGGCTGGATTCCCGAGAACACCGTCTTCTTCGCTTTCGTCGAGGACAAGTCCAAGCTCCCGATGGCCAGGGCGCGCCGTAACCGGGCGGGCGGGGCGAGTGCAAGCCACGGGCGATTGACGGCGCCGCTCACGGGCCTAGCCTGTCCGTTCATGACCAGACCCCGCCTGTTCGACTATTTCCGCTCCTCGGCATGCTACCGCGTGCGGATCGCGCTCAACCTCAAGGGCGTCGATTACGAGGCGGTGCAGGTCAACCTCGTCGAAGGCGGCCAGAAGGGGCCCGAATATCGGGCGCTCAATCCGCAGGGCCTGATCCCGGCGCTCGAAATCGACGGGCGCCTGTTGACCCAGAGCCTCGCCATCATCGATTACCTCGAATCGACCCGTTCGGAATTCGCGCTGCTGCCGGTCGAGGCCGCCGAAGCGGCGCACGTGCGCGCGCTGGCGCTGATGATTGCCTGCGACATCCATCCGCTCAACAATCTGCGGATCCTCAAATACCTGTCCGGTCCGCTCGGCCAGTCGCAGGAGGCGCGCGACGCCTGGTACAGGCATTGGGTGGGCGAGGGATTCGCCGCGCTCGAGACGATGGCGGCCCCCCGCTCGGGCCGATTCCTGTTCGGGGACTCGCCGACCCTTGCCGACATCTGCCTCGTCCCGCAGATGTTCAACGCCCGGCGGCTCGAAGCTCCGCTCGACGCCTACCCGACGCTGGTCCGGGCCGACGCCGAAGCCAACCGGCTCGAGGCCTTCGCCGCCGCGCATCCCGACCGGGTCGCGCCCTGACCCTTTCGTCATTCCCGC
>DASVPM010000044.1:0-9560 GCA_036382815.1 Allosphingosinicella sp. | reverse complement strand
TTCGGCATTGAAGCCCAACGCCCCGCCCCGCGCGGCCCGAAGCGAGGCCCGGCGGCGGCTGTTGGGCGGCGAGATGTGAGCCGGAAGGATATCCGGGGCCGGCACCCCCTGCGCGGCCAGGGCCGAAGCGATACGGTCGCGCAGGAAACCGGCATAAGCTTCATCGTCGACATGCTGGAGCTGGCAGCCGCCGCATTCGGGAAAGTGGCGACAGGGCGGTAGCCGGCGGTGCGGACCGGGCTCGATCCGGCCGTCGGGAAGGATGCGGTCGCCCGGCGCAGCGAGCGGATGGAACCGCCCGCTCTCGCCGACGCCGTCGCCGCGGCCCGCAAGACGGAGGATCGATTCCCCTTCGCTCACACGCATTCGCCGAGCGCGGCCGGGAGCCGGGCCAGAAGATCGTCGGCGACCAAGGCGGGGCCGGCGAGTTCCGCTGCCCGGCCGTGCAGCCACACGCCGGCGCAGGCCGCTTCGAAGGCCTCCATCTCCCCGTCCCGGGCACGCATCGCGGCGATGATCCCGGCCAGGACGTCTCCCGTGCCGGCGGTGGCGAGCCAGGCCGGAGCGGCGGGAGCGATCGCCGCCCGTCCGTCCGGGTCGGCGACCACCGTATCGGCGCCCTTGAAGACGACCACCGCACCGCTGCGGACGGCCGCGGCCCGGGCCCGCTCGACCTTGCTTCCGCGAAGCTCCGGGAAGAGCCGCGCGAACTCGCCGCCGTGGGGAGTCAGTATCGGTGCCGGGAACTTGGGCAAATGGTCCAGCCCCCGCCGGGCCAGAAGGGTCAGGGCGTCGGCATCGAGGACGAGCGGCCCGGCCGAGACGAGGACGGCTGAAAGCCGGGCCCAGGCTTGCTCGTCGGTTCCAAGGCCCGGCCCGATCACCCTCGCGTCGATCCTCGGGCAGTCGAGATAGCGCCAGGGCCGACCGGGGGTCTGGACGATCGCGGACGGAAGGCCGGAAACCCGATCCTCGCCGGCGATCCGGACATAGCCGGCGGCGGCCCGGAGCGCCGCCGAGGCGACCAACGCCGCCGCCCCCGGCATGGCCCCGGCATGCACGACGACAAAGCCGCGGATATATTTGTGGTCGTCCGGGCCCGGCGCTCGCAGGCGTGGACGCTCGATCTCGCGCAGAGCGCTGACCGCCTCGATGCCGATGTCGGCGATCACCAGCCGGCCCATGTGACGGGCGGCCGGCTGGAGGAGGTGCGCCGGCTTGAGAGCGGTGAAGCTGACGGTCAGATCGAAATCGGGGACCGGGGAGAGAATTGTCCCGTCGTCGGTCGCCACTCCGCTCGGCAGATCGACTGCGACGCGCGTCCGCGCCGCGCCGGCCAGACCCGACAACCGGCCGGCCAGCGCGGGATCGAGCGGCCGGGCGAGCCCGATGCCGAACAAGGCGTCGACCAGCAGCGGCGCCGGTTGCGCCTCGTCGAGAGGCTCGACCGATCCCGGCCAGGCGGCGCGCGCCGCGCGGGCCTCGAGGGTCTTCGGCTCCGCAAGAGCGGCGATGCGGACCTTCGAGCCGCGCTCCGCCAGATGCCGGGCGATGACATAGCCGTCGCCGCCATTGTTGCCGGACCCGCAGAGGATCAACGCCGGCAGCGGTCCGGCGAATCGCCAGATTGCCTCGGCGGCGGCGGCCCCCGCTTTCTCCATGAGCTCCGCGGCCGGCGTTCCGGCGGCGATGGCGGCGGCCTCGGCCGCCCGCATCTCGGCGGCGGTGAGGATCGCGGGCCTCATCGGATCTGGGCCGGCAGGCGGTAGCGGTCGGAGCCGATCGCGACTTCGATCAGGCCCTGGCCGACGATCGTCACCGTGGCCGGCTCGGCGCCGTCCGCGGCCGCGACTCCGCGTCCGTCCCGGGTCGCCACCAGCCGGCGGAAGCTTCCGCTCGGGCTTCGCAGGATGAGCAGGACGTCGGGACCCGCGGTCCGCTCGACGGTGCAGACCCGCTCGAAGGCGGCCGCCCCGGCGACGGCGCACTCGACCCGCTCCTCGGCTTTCGGGGCCGCAGGCCCCCCGCAGGCGGCGAGGAGGGGCAGGAAAGCCGCGAGGCGCTTCATGCGCGGCTTCTCCCTCATTGCCGGCGGGCAGGCAAGTCAGCGGACCGGGCGAAGCGCCGCGAGCCGCTCGCGCAAACCGGCCGAGCCGAGCAGCGCGTCGAAGCTCCGATCCTGCCGTTCCTCCCGGACCACGGCTTGGCTCGCCAGCCTGATCGCCCGTTTGAGGACCGCGATGCTGTCGCCGCTATTGGCGAGGATCGCGCCGGCGAGCTCTTCGATGGCCGAGCCGACGTCGGCAGCGGCAAATTCGGCCAGCCCGATCCGCACGGCCTCCGCTGAATCGATGGAACCGGCTCCGAGCAGGAGGCGCGAGGCCTGTCCGGGCCCGACCAGGGCGACGAGGCGGGCGACGTCCTCCTGCGGATAGGAAATGCCGAATTTGGCGGGCGTGATCGCGAACCGCGCACCCTCCCCGACGACACGCAGGTCGCAGGCCATGGCGAGCGCCACGCCGGCGCCGTAGCAGGGGCCCTCGATGGCGGCGATCGTTGCGATGGTGAGGTCGCGCAAAGCGTCGAGCCCGCTCCGCATTGCCTCGCGGAAAGCGGTCGCGGCCCCCGCATCGTTCGTCAAAGCGGGGAAATCGGCGAGATCGGCGCCCGCGCAAAAGGCATCGCGGCCGCCGCTCAGGACGAGGAGCCGCGCGCCGCCGGCCGCCGCCTCCGCGCAGGCCTTCGCCAGCTCGGCCCATCCGGTCACCGGGATGGCGTTTCGGGCTTGCCGGCGGTCGAGGCGGAGGCGGGCGACGGGGCCGTCGGACGTCAGATCGAACATTGGCCGATTAAGCGGGGCGCGCAGGCTTTGTCGCCACAAAAAAGAGCCGGCCGCCCGGTCGGTGGCGGCCGGCTCTAGAGGGCCATGGCGCCGGCTTCGTACGCGACGGAGCGGGACCATGGGCGAATGTCCACCAAGCCCCCTCGGGCCCCGCTTCGACTCGTCGCCGCTCCAGCAGCAAGGAGCGTGCCAGAACGGAAACCGTAGGGTTACGATGGTTAAAGACAGTGAAACTGCGTCCCGTGGCGGGACTCGCGGGTCACCTGAGGCGGCTCGACAGCCGCCACCAGCGCCGCGGAAGCGGCTGCTCCGCGGAGTCCCGTTCGGCCTGGGTCTCGAAGACCGCGAAGCAGGTCGCGCCGGAACCCGACATTCCGACGAGGCTCGCGCCGTCCGAGGCCCGAAGCGCTTCCAGCACGTCGCCGATCTCGGGCGCGATCTCGAGGGCCGGCGGCTCGAGGTCGTTGCCGCGCGACGGCAGCCCGCGCCAGCGCCGGAAGACATCGGCGGTGGCGAGCGGCACTCCGGGGTTGACCAGGAGCAGCGGCTTGCCGCCATGCGGGGTGTGCGCCGGCTCGAGGACGTCGCCTTTCGCGGTGCCGCGGACGGTCCGCGACCCGAGGCACGCCGGAACGTCGGCGCCGAGTTGGCGGGCAAGCGCGAGAAGCTCGGCAGCGCCGAGGCCGAGGTCCCACCAGCGGACCAGGAGGCGGAGGGCAGCCGCCGCGTCCGCGGAGCCGCCGCCGATCCCGGCGGCGACCGGAAGCCTCTTGTCCAGGGTCAGCGCTGCTCCCCGGCCCCCGCCGCCGAGCAGCCGGGCGGCCCGGAGGACGAGATTGTCCTCGGGATCGCCCAGCCGGTCGGCGAATTCGCCGGTGATCCGGAGGCTGAGCCCCTCGCCTTCCGCGACGGACAGGAGGTCGCCGTCCTCGGCGAAGGCGAACAGGGTGTCGAGCTCGTGATAGCCGTCGGGCCGCCGTCCCCGCACGCGGAGCGCGAGGTTGAGCTTGGCATAGGCCGTCTCGCGCATCAGGGGGCGGCGAGGTCCGGCCGAAGCCCCGCGTCGATCTTGCTGCGGAGCCGGTCCGCGGCTGGCCCTTCCGCATAAGGAAGCGCCGCCCGCCAGGCGTAGCGCGCCTCGAAACGCCGACCGGCGCTGTAATAAGCGTCGCCGAGATGCTCGGCGATGGCCGCGTCGGCCGGCTGGCCCTGCGCCGCCCGCTCGAGCAATTCGATGGCCTTCGCGACGTCGCCGCGAACGTAATGCGCCCAGCCGAGCGAGTCGGTGATCGCCGAGTCGTCGGGCTGGAGGCGGTTCGCCTCGCCGATCATCTTCTCGGCCTCGGCCAGATTCTCGCGCCGTTCGAGCTGCGAATAGCCCAGGAAATTGAGCACCACCGGCTGGTTGGGCGCCAGCTTTCGGGCCTTTTCGAGCGCCGCCTTCCCCGCCTCCCAGTCGCCGGCCTGGGTGAGAGCGCTGCCGCGCAGCAGCCACAGGGCCCAGAGCGGGTTGCGGGTCTCGACTCCGGTTTCGACCAGATCGAGCGCCTTGCCGTAGGCAGAGGCCGCTTCCTTATGGCGCTTGGCCTGGTTGAGGATGTCTCCAAGGCGGGTCCAATTGTCGATTTCGGCCGGGCGTTCGGCGACCGCCTGCCGGGCTTCGGCGAGCGCCTCGGCGGTTCGGTCGGCTTCGACCAGGACCGTCATCCGGCGGTCGGCCGCGGTACCGGAAAAGACGTCGTTCCGGTCTATTCTGGCGAGCGCCGCCAAGGCTGCGTCATACCGCCCTTGACCGGCGAGAAGGTCGGCGGCGATCAGCCAGGATTCGGAATTTTCAGGGGCCAGGAAGGTGGCGAGGCGGGCGAAGCTCAGCGCCAGCTGAGGCACTTCCTGGCCGTTCAGGTCGAGCGCCATCCGGCCGAGCAGCTCCGCCATCCCGGCGGCGGGGGTGGCGATCTCGCCGTCGAGACGCTTGCCCGCCCCGATCCGCAGCCGCGCCTCGGCGAGGGCCTCGGCGTCGCCTTCCAGAACGCCCAGCGCTTCCTTGGCCGCGCCCTGGCGGGCGAGCGTCGCGGCGGCGGCTATGCGCAGACGCTGGGACCGGATCGATTCGTCCTCGAGAAGGGGCGCGAGGGCAAGCGCGCCTTCCTTCGCCCGTCCGCCGGCGATCAGCAGCAGCGGCCGATGCTCCGATGCGTAGGTCGTGGCGAGCGGGTTGCCCGAGGCCCCTTCGAGCAGCCCGAGCGGTTTGCCCTTGCCGCTTCCCTGCGCGAGCCAGGCGCGAAGCAAGGGGGTCATGAAGGAGAAGACCTCGTCCTGCTCGAGCCGTTCGATCTGCCGGCCCGCTTCCTTCCATTGCTTCGCCCTGAAGGCCTCGCCGACGAGCAGCAGGCGTCCGTCAGGAGCGAGCTTGCCCGCGGTGTCGAGCACCCGCGCCGCCTGCAGCGCGAGGGCCCGGTCGCCGGCCGCGATGGCCTGGGAGAGCGCCCGGGCGGCGAGCACCTCGTTGGCGGGCGCGAGCGCCAGCGCCGCGCCGTAATTGCGCGCCGCCTGCTCGGTCGCGCCCGAGCTGTCGGCCGCGCGGGCCCGCACGTAGGCGGTGAGGGCGGAGGTATCGTCAACCGAAGCGGCGGCGGGGGAAGCGGCGAGCAATGCCCAAACCGTCATGCCAGCGAAGGCTGGGATCCCGGCGGGTGAAAAGCGTCGGCGTCCTTCACCCACCGGGGCCCCAGCCTTCGCCGGGCCGACGGGGTGTGGCTCACATGTTGGGATAATTGGGCCCTCCTCCGCCTTCGGGGACGACCCAGTTGATGTTCTGGGTCGGGTCCTTGATGTCGCATGTCTTGCAGTGGACGCAATTCTGCGCGTTGATCTGGAGCCGGGGGCCGCTTGCCTCCTCGACGAACTCGTAGACCCCCGCCGGACAATATCTTTGCTCGGGGCCGTCGTAGAGCGGCAGATTGACCTCTGTCGGGATAGAGGAGTCCTTCAGCGTCAGGTGGACCGGCTGGTCCTCCTCGTGATTGGTGTTCGAGATGAAGACCGAGGAGAGCCGGTCGAAGCTGATCACCCCGTCGGGCTTGGGATAGTCGATCGGCCTGACCAGATCCTTGCGGTAGAGCGTCTCGTTGTCGGGATGGTGCCTGAGCGTGAACGGCAGTCCGATCTTCAGGTAGCGCATCCACATGTCCATGCCGGCGAGGAGCGTGCCTGCGGTGCCTCCGAACTTCGCCACGAACGGCTCGACGTTGCGAACCATCTTGAGCTCGGTCGCGATCCAGCTGCTCCGGAGCGAGTCCTCATAGCCGGTCAGCGCGTCCCCGCCGCGCTCGGCCGAGAGCGCGGCGAAGGCGGCTTCGGCGGCGAGCATGCCCGACTTCATCGCGGTGTGGCTGCCCTTGATCCTGGGGACATTGACGAAGCCGGCCGAGCAGCCGATCAGGGCGCCGCCCGGGAATGAAAGCTTCGGCACGGCCTGCCAGCCGCCCTCGTTGATCGCCCGGGCGCCGTAGCTCACCCGCCGCCCGCCCTCGAGAATCTCGCGGATCGCAGGATGCTGCTTCCAGCGCTGGAACTCCTCGAACGGGGAGAGGTGCGGGTTGCGGTAGTTGAGCGCGACGACGAAGCCCAAAGCGACCTGATTATTCTCCTGATGGTAGAGGAATCCCCCGCCCCAGGCGTCGTCGAGCGGCCAGCCCTGCGTGTGGATGACCCGGCCGGGGACGTGCTTCGCGGGCTCGATGTCCCAAAGCTCCTTGAGGCCGATTCCGTACACCTGGGGCTCGCTGCCGCGATCGAGGTCGAAGGTGCGCTTGAGCTGTTTGGTGAGGTGACCGCGCGCGCCTTCGGCGAAGAAGGTATAGCGGCCGTGAAGCTCCATGCCCGGCTGATAGTCGGCCCGGCGGGTGCCGTCGCGGGCCACTCCCATGTCGCCGGTCGCGACGCCCTTGACCGAGCCGTCTTCGTTGAACAGCACCTCCGCCGCGGCGAACCCGGGGAATATCTCGACCCCGAGGGCTTCGGCCTGGCCCGCCAGCCAGCGGCAGAAATTGCCGAGGCTCGCAGTGTAGGTCCCCTTGTTGTTCATGAACGGCGGCATCATGACATGCGGCATCGAATATTTCTTGGCGGCGGTGAGCACCCAATGGTGGTTCTCGACGACCGGCACGGTGAGCGGGCTTCCGAGATCGCGCCAGTTCGGGATCAGCTCGTCGATCGCGCGCGGATCGATCACCGCGCCGGAGAGGATATGGGCGCCGACCTCCGACCCCTTTTCGAGGATGCAGACGCTGAGTTCGCGCCCGGCTTCCCCGGCGAGCTGCTTGAGCCGGATCCCGGCGGCGAGGCCGGCCGGGCCGGCGCCGACGATCACTACGTCATAGGGCATCGACTCGCGTTCGGACATCAAGGCGCTCCTGCGGGCGGCCGCCCCGCAACTCGCGTCGTCGCAGGCAGCCAACGGCTTGCAGATAGATAGAGATTTTGAGGTTGACCAGCCCGCCCGCGGCGGACTCCATGACGGGGTGGAGCGGGGAACAGACGACTTTTCGCCGGCGGACGCCGAAAGCGCGCTGATCTGGTGGGCCGAAGCGGGCGTCGATACGCTCGTCGATGAAGCTCCGCGCGACTGGCTCCGCCCGGCGGCCCGGGCGGCGCCACCGTCGGCGCCACCGGCGGCGGCCGAGGAACCGGCCGACATCCTTCCCGATCAGCTCGACCTGTTCCAGGCTTGGCTCGCTTCCTCCGACCGGCTCGCTTTCGCCTCGCCCGCGTCGCCGCGGATCTGCCCGGCGGGCGATCCGGCTTCCGGCCTGATGATCCTTGCGGACATGCCCTCGGGCGAGGATTGCGCGGCGGGAACCCTGATCAGCGGCGAGGCCGGACGGCTGTTCGAGCGGATGCTCGCCGCCATCGGCCGCGACCGCGCCTCGGTCTACCTGGCGGCTCTGTCCTGCATCCGCTCGCCGTCAGGGCAGCTCAACAACGACTCGATGAAGAGCTGCGCCGCGCTCGCCCGCCATCATATCGGGCTCGCGGCGCCGAGGGCCGTTTTGCTCTTCGGCGACGCCTGCGCCAAGGCGCTGCTCGGCCTGTCCGTGCCTCAGGCGCGGGGACGCTGGCACGAAATCGCGACCCATGCCGGACCCGTAAAGGCCCTGGCAACCATTGCGCCCCGACAATTGCTGGATTCGCCCCGCCTGAAGGCAATGGCCTGGGCCGACCTCCAGATGCTGATCGAAGAGGTGAAGGAATGAAGCGTCTCCGCCCCCTTTTGCTGGCCGCGGCCCTCGCCTTGCCGACGACCGCCGCCTTTGCCGAAGACGCCGCGCGATCGAGCGAGACGGTCTCCGCCAGACTCAGCCCGGAGCAGCGGCAGGGCTATCGCGAGGTCTTCGCCGCGATCCGGGCGAGCGATTGGCCGGCCGCCTCGGCCCGGCTCGCCGCCCTGCCGGAAGGGCCGCTCCACAATGTCGCCCGCGCGGAGCTGTTCACCGCCAAGGGCTCGCCGAAGGTCGAGCTTCCCGAGCTGCTCTCGCTTCTCCAGCGCGCGCCTGAAATGCCCAAGGCGGATCAGATCGCGCGCCTCGCCGCGACCCGCGGCGCGACCGAGCTTCCGGCCCTCCCCGCGGCCGAAAGGCTGATCTGGGTCGGCAGCCAGCCTCGGCGTTCGCGTGCCGAGGCGACCAAGGGCGACCCCGCCGCGGCCGAGCTCGAGCCGCTGGTGCAGCCGCTGATCAAGGACAATCGTCCCTTCGAGGCGGAAGCGGTCTTCAGCGAACGTCAGGACCGGCTCGGTCCCGATGCGCGTACCGAATATCAGCAGCGCATCGCATGGTCCTATTACATCGTCGGCAACGACCGCGACGCCCGGCGCCTCGCCGCGCTGGCCCGCGCCGGAAGCGGCGAATGGGCGATCCAGGGCGCCTGGTCGGAGGGCCTCGCCGCGTGGCGGGAGGGCGACTGCAAAGGCGCCTCCGACGCTTTCGGCCATGTCGCCGAGCGCTCGAGCGACACGGAGCTCACCGCCGCCGCTTATTATTGGAGCGCCCGCGCCGAAATGATGTGCGCAAGGCCGGAGCGGGTCCAGAACCACCTGCGCTCCGCCGCCCGCCAAAAGGAGACCTTTTACGGCCTCATCGCCGCGACGGCGCTCGGCATCAGCGGACCCGGCGCGACCGGGCTTCACAATTATCGCGATTCCGAATGGCGAGGGATCGCCGGCAAGCCCAACGTGCGCGCCGCCCTCGCTTTGGCGGAGATCGGCGAGGCCGATCTCGCCGACCAGTTCCTTCGCCACCAGGCCCGGATCGGCGGCTCCGGCGACCACAACGCACTCCTCCACCTGGCCGCCGACCTCAACCTGACGAGCGCCCAATATTGGCTGGCCCACAACGCGCCGCGCGGCGCCAGCGTCAACCTCGCCGCCCGCTATCCGCGCCCCGACTGGCAGCCGACCCGCGGCTGGCGGGTCGACCCGTCGCTCGCCTTCGCCCACGCTTTGCAGGAATCGAATTTCCGGACCTCGGTCGTCAGCCCGGCCGGGGCGGTGGGGCTGATGCAGGTCCGGCCGGGTACCGCCGGCGACATTGCCCGCGCCCGCGGCGAGCCGTTCGACCGCCAGCTCCTCACCAGCCCCGCGGCCAATTTCGAATTCGGCCAAAGCTATATCGAAAGCCTGCGCGACAATGGCGCGACCGGCGGCCTGCTGCCCAAGGTG
>DASVPM010000043.1:0-6348 GCA_036382815.1 Allosphingosinicella sp. | reverse complement strand
CCTTCGGGGCGGGAATTTTGTTCTTCCCGCTTTCCTACGTGATCGGCGACGTCCTGACCGAGGTCTACGGCTATTCGCGGGCCCGGCGCTGCATCTGGGCAGGTTTCGTCGCAACCTTGTTCATGGCGCTGATGAGCTGGGTGGTGGTGAAGCTTCCGCCGGCGCCGGACTGGCCGGGGCAGGCGGCCTACGAGTCGGTGTTCGGCCAGGTGCCACGGATCGTCCTTGCCTCGGTCATCGCCTTCTGGGCGGGCGAGTTCGCCAACTCCTACGTGCTCGCCCGGATGAAGCTGCTCTCCGGCGGCAGGCACCTGTGGATGCGCACGATCGGCTCTACCGTGGTGGGGCAGGGCATAGACAGCCTTATCTTCTATCCGCTCGCCTTCTACGGCGCGGCCGGCTGGCCCGTCGAGGCGATGCTGGCGGTGATGGCAAGCCAGTTCGCGCTCAAGGTCGGGTGGGAGGCCCTGCTTACCCCTGTCACTTACATGGTGGTCGGCTTCCTGAAGCGGCGCGAAGGCGTGGACGTCTACGATTCCGGAACCGACTTCACGCCGTTCCGGGCGAGAGTCTGAGCGATGAGCCCCTTCCAGCAGGCGAAGATGGCCCTGGTCCACCTCTTCGGACTGCCCAAGGACGCGCTTCACATCTATGTCGGCCTGGCGGTCTTTCTCGCCGCCGGGGCTTTGCTTCGCCGGCCGCTCGGCGGCTGGCTGCCGATCGCCGCGGTGGTCGCGGCAGCCTTGACCGGGGAGGCCTGGGATCTGATCGAGACTCATCAGACGGGCGCCCGCATCCATTGGGACCGCAACTGGCACGACGTCTGGAACACCTGCTTCTGGCCGGCCGTGCTGTTCGTGCTCGCCCGCTATACTCGCCTGCTCAGCCGCCGTCCCTGAGCGGGCCGGCCGGACATAATTGAAACACTTCTCCCTGCCGCGCGACATCGGGCGGCAAAACGGCCGACGCAAAAGCCGTCTTGCCGCTCGGGCTTCTTCGCTCGGCGGTTCGTGGAGTAAGCGAACTTGAACCCAATCCGCACAAGGGTCGACTGACCCGTACCGGCGCTCGAGCGCTTTTCCCGTCCTCGATCATCAATGAACACGCTCCGCCGGCTCCCGGCGGGGTCCAGCTAACCCGCCCTACATGGGCCTGTACGGAGTAAGAAAATGGCAATCCTGAAAGGCACCAACAAAGCCGACACCCTCACCGGCACCGCTCAGAACGACAGCATTTTCGGCGACAACGGCAATGACGTCGTCAACGGCGGCGCCGGCGACGACCGCCTCTTTGGCGAAAATGGCGACGATGCTCTAAACGGCGGCGCCGGCGACGATTTCCTCGACGGCGGCAACGGCAACGACATGCTCTCCGGCGGCGCCGGCAACGACGACATCGTCGGTGGCAACGGTCAGGACACCCTGATTCTCGCGGGCAACCGCTCCGACTATCGCTTCCTCGCCGGGCCGAACGGCTCGGTGATCATGCGCGATCTGCGCGCCGGCTCGCCCGACGGCACCGACCGGCTGTTCGACATGGAGCGGGTCCAGCTGGCCGACGGCACTTTCAAGCTTTCCGACCTCATTCAGGCCAATGTCGCCCCGGTTGCCCAGAACGATGCCCTCGTCCTCTCGGAGACCGCCGGCAAGACCGAAATCACCTCGATCTTGCTCGCCAACGACAAGGATGCCGACGGCGACGCGATCAGCGTCAGCGCCGTGCAGGCCGTGTCCGCAAAGGGCGCGAGCGTCAGCATCGGTCCCGACGGCAAGGTCAGCTACGATGCCGGCTCCATCTTCGGCGACCTCGACAACGGCCAGACCGCGATCGACAGCTTCACCTACACGATCACCGACGGCAACGGCCACGTCTCGACCGCCACGGCGATGGTGACGATCACCGGCGTGACCCAGAACGAGGCGCCGGTCGCCGTCGCCGACAAGCTCACCCTGGCCGAGGATGCCGGAGCGACCGACGTCGCCGCCATGCTCACCGGCAACGACAGCGATCCGGACGGCGACGTGTTCATGGTGACTTCCGTCCAGGGCGTCTCGGCCATGGGCGCCAGCGTCACCGTCAACAAGGACGGTCAGGTGATGTACGACGCAGGCAAGATCTTCGCCGATCTCGAGGACGGCCAGACGGCGACGGACACCTTCACCTACACGATCACCGACGCGGGCGGCCTCACCTCGACCGCGACCGCAACCGTCACGATCACCGGGGTTACGCCCGAGGAGCCGATGCCGGAGTTCGACGCTTATTATTTCGTCGCCGAGGACGGCGCCAACGCGGACGAGATGTTCGGCTCGATCATCGAATCGTTCGGCTTCGATATCGTCGGAGTCGATTCCAGCCACGCCAAGGGCACGGTCCTGTTCGACCATGACGGCGGCATCCTCACCTTCATCGCCGACGATCCCGGAAGCGACAGCCTCCTGCCCGACGGCCATGAGGAGACCTGGTTCACCGTATTCGGCGACAATGGCGAGAAGAAGGTGATCGGAATGGTCATCGAGGGCGTCAACGACGACATCGTCGCAGTCGACGACCAGGTCTCGGTCGGCGAGGGCCAGACGACCGGCAACCTCTGGTCGACCCTCATCGCCAACGACATTGATCCCGACGGCTCGGTCGACTCCGGCCGCGAGATCCTCTCGGTCGGCACCGCGGGCACCCAAGGCAGCGTCGCCTTCGATCCCGTCACCCGCACGGTCACCTATTCGGCCGCCGGAATCGACCTCGCCCCGGGCCAGACCATGGTCGACAGCTTCACCTACGAGGTCGAGGACGGCTGGGGCTCGAGCGACACCGCCACCGTCTACGTCACCGTGACCGGAGCGGCCGACGGCGGTGCCTCGGCATCGATGGCGATGGCGATGGGCGGCGATCTCCTCCCCGCCGCCTTCCTCCCGGCCGGCGGAATGTCGCACATCGGCGACGACGCCTTCGCCAGCTTCCCCTCGATGCAGGAAATGCTGGTGGCGCACGCGCCGATCGCCTGATCGGGCACCACCGCAAAAGCGAGGGCCGCTCCCGGCAGGGGGCGGCCTTTTGCCTTTTTGTGATGGCGCCCCCCTCGTCACCCTGAACTTGTTTCAGGGCCCAGTTCTCCGCCCGCGAGGCGCGCCCACCCCTGAATCCTGAAACAAGTTCGGGTGACGCTGGCGGAATCGCCTAGCCGATCGCCTCCAGCAGCCCCTCGAACAGCCGCCGCCCGTCCGTCCGCCCATGCGCCGGCTCGACCATCCGTTCGGGGTGCGGCATCATTCCGAGCACGTTGCCGGCCTCGCTGACGATCCCGGCTATGTCGCGGGCGGAGCCGTTGCACTCGCCGGAATACCGGAAGGCGATGCGGCCTTCGCCTTCGAGGCGGTCGAGGGTATCCGGATCGGCCTGGTAATTGCCGTCGTGATGGCCGACCGGGATGATTATGTCCTCGCCGGCTTCGTAGCGGCTGGTGAAGGCGGTCTGGCTGTTCTCGACCTTGAGCGGCACGTCGCGGCAGATGAAATGGAGGTTGGCGTTGCGCATCAGGGCGCCGGGGAGGAGCCCCGCCTCGGTGAGGATCTGGAAGCCGTTGCACACGCCGAGCACCGCGACGCCGCGGCCCGCCGCCTCGCCTACGGCGCGCATCACCGGCGAACGGGCCGCCATCGCCCCCGAACGCAGATAGTCGCCGTAGGAGAAGCCGCCGGGAATCGCGATCAGGTCGAGCCCGCCGGGAAGCTCGGTCTCGCGGTGCCAGACCATCGCCGGCCGGTCGCCCGCCACCTGCTCGAGCGCCACCGCCATGTCTCGGTCGCTATTGGAGCCGGGGAAGACGATGACGGCGCTCTTCACGCCGCTTGCCCTTCCGGCGCCTCGCGCTCGATCCGGAAATTCTCGATGACCGTATTGGCGAGCAGCTTCCGACACATCGCCTCGACCGCCTCGTCGCCGACGCTCTCGGCGAGGTCGAGCTCGATCAGCTTGCCGGCCCGCACGTCGTTCACTCCCGCGAAGCCCAGGCCTTCGAGCGCGTGGTGGATGGCCTTGCCCTGTGGATCGAGCACGCCATTCTTCAAGGTGACGTAGACGCGGGTCTTCATGGCCGCCCTATGCCGCCAAAGGGGTGGGCGGCACAAGCGCCAACGCCCGGGATGACGGCTCAGCTTGTGACCCGCCCCTTCAGGCCCTATCTCCCCCTCATGGCCGAGCCCTCCGAAATCGCACTCACTCCCGCCGCGGCGGCGCGAGTCGCCGCGATCGCGCAGCGCCAAGGCAAGCCGGCGATCCTGCGGCTCAGCGTCGAGGGGGGCGGCTGCGCCGGGTTCAGCTACCGCTTCGGCCTCGCCGATGAGGTCGGGTCGGACGACTTGGTCGCCGGCGAAGGCGGTGTGACTCTGGTGGTGGATCCGATGACTCACGATTTGGTGAAGGGCGGAGCGGTCGATTACGTCGAGTCGCTCGGCGGCGCGGCTTTCCAGGTGAGGAACCCTAACGCGGCCTCGGGTTGCGGCTGCGGGTCCAGCTTCTCGGTCTAGCGCCACCGTCATTTGCGAGCGAAGCGAAGCAATCCAGCTCTGAGCGGGTTGCACGCGCCGAAACTGGATTGCTTCGTTGCTTCGCTCCTCGCAATGACGAAGCAATGAAGATCGTCACCTACAATTTGAACGGAATCCGGGCCAGGCTCCCGCGGCTGGTCGAATATCTCCAGGAGGAGAAGCCCGACGCGCTCTGCCTCCAGGAGATCAAATGCGCCGACGACGCCTTTCCGATCGGGGACGTCAAGGCGGCCGGCTATGACGGCGTCTGGCACGGCCAGAAGGGCTTCAACGGGGTCGCCATCCTGACTCCGGTCGAGGCCGGCCCGCCGAAGCTCCGTCGGACCGGGCTTCCCGGCGATCCCGACGACACGCACAGCCGCTATATCGAGGCGGAGGTCGGCGGAGTGGTGATCGGCTCGATCTATCTGCCTAACGGCAATCCGGTTGGGACCGAGAAATTCGCCTACAAGCTGGCGTGGATGGAGCGGCTTCGCGAGCATTCGCAGACTTTGCTCGCCGAGGAGAAGCCGATCGTCCTGGCCGGCGACTGGAACGTCATCCCGACCGACAGCCACAACGACGTCTTCTCGGTCCGGGCGATGCGGCACGACGCCCTGATGCAGCCGGAGAGCCGGGCCGCCTTCCGCAGGATCCTCCATGAAGGCTGGACCGACGCGATCCGCGCCCGCCATCCCGACGGCGCCGTCTACACCTTCTGGGACTATACGGCGGGCTGCTGGCAGCGCGACGCAGGCTTTCGGATCGACCATCTCCTGCTCAGCCCCCAGGCCGCCGACCGGATGCTCGACGCCGGAGTCGACAAGGCCCATCGCGGCCGCGAGAAAGCCTCCGACCACGCCCCGACCTGGGTGAGGCTTGAATAGGAAAATCCGATTGGGACGGTCACCAGTGACTGTTCCGAGTCACTGGCCCGAATTTCGCGAAGGAGCGCCGATGCAACCCTGGACCCGCCGCCATTTCCTCGGCTCGGCCGGAGCAGTCGTCGCGCTTCAGCTGCTGCCCGGCTGCGCCACGAAGCCCGTCGCCGCGGCCGGAGGCTCGAAGGAGGCCCTGCTCGCCGGCATGGCCGAGCAGTTGCTCGCCGAATATCCGGAGAACGCGACCTCGCTCGGCCTCGACAAGGGCGCCCGGGCCGGGCTGAAGTCGAGGCTCGCCGACCGTTCGCTGCACGGGCGCGCCCGCCTCGCCGGAGCAGCCGCCGACCGGCTTCGGCGGCTCGAATCGGCCTCGGCCGCCGCGCCCGGCGACATCGACATCGGCGTGGCGCTCGCCGCCCACCGGCTGGCCGTCGAGGGCTTCCGATTCCCCTATGGCGACGTCGTCACGCTCAACCAGAATTTCTCGTACCGCAACGCGCCCTATGTGGTGGCGCAGAATACCGGCGCGTTCGTCGAGGTGCCCGATTTTCTCGACAGCAACCACAAGGTGGAGAACGCCGCCGACGCGGAAGCCTATCTCGCCCGGCTCGAAGCCTATGCCGAGGCGCTGGACGGCGAGACCGGGCGCCTGGCCCACGACCGCGCGATCGGCGTCGTCGCGCCTGACTTCCTGCTCGACAAGACCCTGAAGCAGATGCGCGGCGCCCGCTCCCAGCCGCTCGGCCAATGGGGCGTGGTGACCTCCCTCGACCGGCGGACAGGGGCGATCCCGGGCCACTGGCGGGGCAGGGCGCTCGCCCTCGCCCGAGACAAGGTCGCTCCGGCCATGGACCGGCAGATCGCCGAGCTCGGCCGCCACCGGGCCCGCGCCGACAGCCGCGCCGGAGTCTGGAAGCTCCCGGAAGGCGAGGCCTATTACG
>DASVPM010000042.1:0-1693 GCA_036382815.1 Allosphingosinicella sp. | reverse complement strand
GCTCAGGACACGCTTGAGCGTCGGCGTCGGCTGGGGCGTCGTCGTGACCATCGCCCGGGGCGCCTCCCCGAGCCTCAGGCCCAGCATCAGATTGTCCCAGGCCGCCGCCGCCCGGGGCCATTTGGCCAATTCGTCGCACCAGGCATGATGATGCTGCGGACCGCGCAATTGCTGCGGCTGGGCGGCGCTGTAGGCATAAGCCTGGGCGCCCGACGGGAAGACGAGCCGCCCCCGGCTCGAAACCCAGCGCGGCGCCTCCCCCACTCGGGCGACGGCGAGGATACCGCTCTCGCCCTGCACCATCACCCGTTCGACCTCATCCCGGCTCGCGGCGACCAGCGCGATCCTCGCCTCCGGGTTTTCGCGGGCGCGCTGGGAAACCCATTCGGCGCCGGCGCGGGTCTTGCCGAAGCCCCGGCCGGCGACGATCGCCCAGATGCGCCAATCGCTTTCAGGCTCGATCTGGCCGCCCCGCGCCTGCCACCACCATTCCTCGCGAAGAGCGTCGACGACCCGGGCCGGAAGCCCCGAAAGGACCCGCCGCCGGGTCTCGCGAGGGAGCTCGCGCAAGGTGGTCAGCAGGGCGACGATCTCGCTTCGCTTGCGGCGGGGAACGAGCAGTGGGGCGTTCACGCCTGGTCCTCCCCTTCGTCGCCGCTATCGTCCTCGCTTTCTTCGCCGTCGTAGCGCCGGGCGATGTCCGGCGGCAGCTTCAGGATCGGGATGTCGAGGTTGCGAAGCTTCTTCTCCAGCAGGTCGATCGCCTCGTCGAAGCTCAGCGCGCGCCGCTTCTCGGGCGCCGCCGACCGCACTCCAAGCCTGCCGTTCCGCCGGTCCCACCGGTCGAGCAGCTTCATCACGCGCTCGAATTCCTCCGGGACCTCGCCGGTCGCTTCCCCCTCGTCGAGCGCCCGCTGAAGCCGCTGCTGCGCCTTCAGGCGCTGGCTCACCGCTTCCACCTCGAGCCGGGCGTAGCATTGCTCCAGCGCCTCGGTGAAAGCCGCGGCGAAGACGGGGTCCTTTCGGCGATGCTTGTAGACGGTGGAATGATCGATGCCGGCGACCTCGGCGGCTTCGCGCGCGTCGCCGCAGCCGGCGAAATGGCTGAGGAAGACCTCCTGCCGGTCCGTGTCGAACCGCATATGTCGAATCCGCCTCTGCTGGAGCCGCCGCCGGTTGTTGCCCCGAACGAACACCCGTTCCGCCTCCCCGGAACTCCGCATCGCCGCCGCCCATCTCCGCTTGAACGAAGGGTCGCGGCCGCGCAGCCCGTAAAAGCCCTCGAGGCTATGCCCGGCCGCGGCGGCGGCGGCCTCGAGCCGGGCGCCGGCCTGCAGGGCGCGGACGAACACGCGCTTCGCGCGCTCGCCGATTCGTTTCTGGCCCTTCCTCCCGCTCATCGAACAGTTTAGAACATAAAAAGTACGAAATAGGCTAATTCTTTCTGCAACCCCTTGGGATAAAACAATAATCCCGCATTTTCGAGAAAGTACGAATCGTTCGCAACAAGCGAAGATCACGATCCCTGAACCTCCTAAAATCCTCCCCTGCCTTTGCAGGGGAGGGGGACCATGCGAAGCATGGTGGAGCATCTGTGTTGATGGTCAAGGCCGGGTTGGGCTCCATGTGCGGTTTTCGGTGACGAGGGTGTTGGCGAGGACGATGAGCTTTCGGGCGACGGCGATGAGTGCGG
>DASVPM010000041.1:0-27888 GCA_036382815.1 Allosphingosinicella sp. | reverse complement strand
CTCGGGGAGACCCACCGTGACCATTCGACCTGAGGTCCCGGCTTCCGCCGGGATGACGGGTATCGCCCCCGTCCTTGAAACGCCGCGTCTCCGTCTTCGCCCTTTCCGGGCGTCGGATCTCGACCCGCAATGGGCATCGATGACCGATCCGGAGGTCTACCGTTTTCTCGGCGGCGCCCCGGCCACGCGCGAAGAGACCTGGCGCAAGATCCTCGGCTCTCCCGGCCTGTGGGCCCTGCTCGGCTACGGCTATTGGGCCGCCGAGCGGCGCGAGGACGGCGCCTATCTCGGCCAGATCGGCTTCGCCGACTTCAAGCGCGACATGAAGCCCGGGATCGAGAACATCCCCGAGATGGGCTGGATCATGGCGAGCCACGCCCAAGGCCGGGGCTACGCCACCGAGGCGGTCCTCGCCGCCCTCGCCTGGGCGGACGAAGCGCTCGGCGGCGGCGAGATCGTCGCGATCATCAGCCACGACAATACCGCTTCGATCCGCATCGCCGAGAAAGGCGGTTTCGGCCGCCGCGAGGAGGCGGTGTACAAAGGCGAGCCGATCCTCCTGTTCAGGCGGCCCCCTCAGTCATCGCGAGCGTAGCGAAGCAATCCAGTCGGCCGTCGAGACCCGCTGGATTGCCGCGTCGCTTCGCTCCTCGCAATGACGGCCGGCGGCCTGACATCGTTACCAGCACCACCTCCCTCGCCGGAGCCCGCGCATTCCTGCACCGGCCTTTCGCGCCTCCCGCGGGCGCCCCGGCAATGTCCGATCCCGGACGCCGCCTGTGCGGGGGCGGACGCTTTCCGGTCAGCCGACGTTCACGAAAACATCTGTAATCGTATGAAAAGCCGTCACGTCGGAGGAGTTGGCACAACTCCTGCTACGTTCGTGGCAGGCCGGCCGAAGAGCCGAGGGGGATGCAATGGGATTTGGCGCTTGCCGGCGGCGTTCGCGGCTTCTGCTCATCGGGGGATCGACACTCGCCTTTGCCGCCTCCGCCCCGGCCCAGGAGTCCGGCGACGCGCCGCCGCCCCAGCCGACGCTGCCGGCCGCGGTCGACGGGGCCAAGACCTTCCTTCCCGCCGACTTCACCCGTTTCGCGCCGCGAAACGCCCTCGACATGCTTCGCAACGTCCCCGGCTTCTCGATCCGCGAGGCGACCCAGGAGAGGGGGCTCGGGACGGCCACCGGCAACGTCCTGATCAACGGCCAGCGGATCTCCGGAAAGTCGAACGACGTCCTCACCGAACTGGGCCGGATTCCGGCCTCGAACGTCACCCGGATCGAGATCGTCGACGCCGCCACGCTCAACCTGCCGGGCCTTTCCGGCCAGATCGCCAACGTCTTCGTCAAGGCCGACTCGATGAGCGGCCAGTTCGCCTGGCGACCCGAATTCCGTGAGCGCAACACCAGGCCGCTGCTGACCCGGGGCGAGGTGTCGGCGAGCGGCAAGCTTGGCAGGTTCGACTATAATGTCGGGCTTCAGAACAACAGCTTCCGCAGCGGGGCGGGAGGTCGGACCCTCGTCTACGCCGCCGACCGGTCGCTGATCGAGCGCCGCCAGGACGTCTGGACCGGGAGCGGCGAGGACCTCCGCGCCAGCGCGCGGGTGACCTGGGACGGGCCGGGCGACTCGGTCGCCAACCTCAACGCATCGCTGCGCGGCTTTTTCTACGATTTTCGCGAGCTCGGCACCCGCACCGGACCCGGGCTGGTCGATCGCGTGCGGCGGGTCACCAACGACGAGGACGAATGGATCTGGGAGGTCGGCGGCGACTATAAATTCGCGCTCGCCGCCGGCCGTCTGAAGCTCATCGGCCTCGCCCGCTCCGATCACGATCCGTTCGAGCAGGGTCTGTCGACGGAATTCGCCGACGGCCGTCCCGACACCGGCAGCCGCTTCCTCAACGTCGCCGACACCCAGGAGCGGATCGCCCGCGCCGAATATCGCTGGAAATGGGGCAAGGGGGACTGGCAGATCTCGGCTGAAGGCGCGTTCAACAGCCTCGACAACGTCACCGAGCTGCTCGAGCTCGAGCCCGACGGCGGCTTCACCGAAATCGAGCTTCCGGGCGGAACCGCGACCGTCAAGGAGGACCGCTACGAGGTGATGGCGAGTTACGGCCGCCCGCTCTCCTCGAAGCTCACCGTTCAGATCGCTGCCGGCGGCGAATATTCCAACCTTCGCCAGATCGGCGCCGGCGGTCTGGCCCGCACCTTCTGGCGGCCCAAGGGCCTGTTCTCCGCCGCCTGGAAGGCGACACCGCGGCTTGACGTCAACTTCAAGCTCCAGCGCCGGGTCGGCCAGCTCAATTTCAGCGACTTCCTCGCCACCGTGAACCTCACCGACGACCGCGAGAATGCCGGCAATGTCGAGCTGGTGCCGACCCAGAGCTGGGAGGCCGACCTCGAAGCGACGCGTAATCTCGGCCGGTACGGTACCACGACATTGAGGCTCTACGCCCGGCGCTACGACGACATCGTCGACACCATCCCGATCGGCCTGACCGGCGAGTCGCGCGGCAATATCGATCGCGCCAGCGCTTATGGCGCGGAGTGGAAGACGACCTTCAACTTCGATCCCCTCGGCTGGAAGGGCGCCAAGCTCGACTTGAGGGCGCAGGCCCAAAGGACTCGGGTCAAGGACCCGCTGACCGGCGAGGACCGCCCGATCTCGGGCAATCTCCTGCATTTCGTCGACGTCACCTTGCGGCACGACATTCCGGACAGCGACTGGGCCTGGGGCGGCAACGCCAATTACGCGCTCTACGCCAAGGACTATCGCCTCACCGAGGTCGGCCGCCTCTGGGAAGGCCCGGTCTGGTCCAGCCTCTACGTCGAGAACAAGGACGTGATGGGCCTGACCGTCAGGGCGACCATCAGCAACCTGGTCGGGGCCACCAGCATGTGGGACCGGACCGTCTATGTCGGCCGCCGGACCGGTCCCATCCAGCAGATCGAGCATCGCGACCGGCTGATCGGCCCGATCTTCTCTTTCCAGGTGCGGGGCAAGTTCTGACTTCTAAACATCCTCCCCCGGAGTTCCGGGGGAGGGGGACCATGCGGAGCATGGTGGAGGGGTTCATCACGGCATGTGAAGAGCCCCTCCACCGCGCTTCGTGCGGTCCCCTCCCCGAGAAATCTCGGGGAGGAATTACTAGAGTCTGTCCTGATGACATTGAAGCCCATGTTCCCCGGCGAAGGCCGGGGTCCAGCAGCACCACCGGAAGGACTGGATCCCGGCCTTCGCCGGGAAGCGATTCAGCCTCATCAGGACCGACTCTAGAACAAGGTCGTGATCCAGTAGAAGATCGCACCCACCGTCGCCGAGGCGGGGATGGTGATGACCCAGGCGAGGACGACGTTCTGGGCGACGCCCCAGCGCACCGCCGAAGCCCGCCGCGCCACTCCGGCCCCGATGATGGAGCCGGTGATCGTGTGGGTGGTGGACACGGGGATGCCGAGCCAGGAAGCGGCGAAAAGCATAACCGATCCGCCCGCGGAGGCGCTGAAGCCCTGGTGCTGCGAAAGCTTGGTGATGCCGGTGCCCATCGTCTTGATGATCCGCCAGCCGCCGCTCAGGGTGCCGAGGCCGATCGCCACGTAGCAGCTGATCGCGACCCAGTGCGGCACGTGGAATTCGCCGGAAAGATAGCCGGTCGAATAGAGCAGGACCGTGATGATCCCCATCGTCTTCTGGGCGTCGTTGAGGCCGTGTCCGATCGAGTAGGCGGCCGAGGAGACGAGGTGGAGGGAGCGGAAGGTCCGCTCGGCGCCCCGGGCGCTCGCGCGGACCGCCGCCCAGCTCGTGATGAGCATGATCAGCATTGCCAGGAGCATTCCGAGCATCGGCGACAGCACGATCGCGATCAGCGTCTTGTTGAGCCCCGTCCACTGCACTCCGGTCAGGCCCGCATGAGCGACTCCGGAGCCGACCAGGCCTCCGACCAGGGCATGGCTGGACGAGGAGGGTATGCCCTTCAGCCAGGTGACGACGTTCCAGAACATCGCTCCGATCAGCGCTCCGAAGACGACGGCGGGCGTGATCAAATCCTTGTCGATGAGGCCCTTGCCGATCGTGTCGGCGACCTTGTGGAGGCTCGGGACGGCGAGGGAGAGGAAATAGGCTGCGAAGTTGAAGAAGGCGGCGAAGGCGACCGCCTGCACCGGACTGAGCAGCCGGGTCGCGACCACGGTCGCGATCGAATTGGCGGCGTCGTGGAGGCCGTTGAGGAAATCGAACGCCAGGGCGATGCCGATCAGGCCGATCAGCAGCGGCAGTGCCAGCTCATGCATGGTTGCGCGCTCCTCAGGCGTGGTCGACGACGATGCCGGAGATTTCGTTCGCCACGTCCTCGAGCCGGTCGAGGACCCGCTCGAGATGGCTGTAGATTTCGCGGCCAACGATATAGCCCATCGCATTGCCGTCGCGATGCCTGAGGAACAGCGCCTTGAGCCCGGCGTCGTGAAGGGTGTCGGCCTCCTCTTCGAGATGGACGATCCTCTCGGTGATCTGGTCGAGCTTGCCGTGGTTGCTTCCGACCTTGCGAAGCAGCGGCATCGCCTCGGCGACGAGGACAGCGCCCTGCTCGGCGAGCGCGGCCATGTCGCGCATCTGCGGCTCGAAATGGGCGACCTCGAACTGGGTGATTGCCTTGGCGGTCTTCTGCATTTCGTCGATGGCGTCGTCCATCGAGGAGATGAGGTCGGTTATCGCGCTCCGGTCGAACGGCGTGATGAAGGTCCGGCGCACCGCGTGAAGCACCTCGCGCGTCACCTGGTCGGCCTGCTCTTCGAACTGCGAGATCTGGCGGCAGGCCTCCTGGATGCCTTCTTCCTTGGCGAACATCCGGCTCATCACTTCGGAGCCGCCGACCAATGTGACCGAATGACGCTCGAACATGTCGAAGAAGGCGGCCTCCTGGGGCATGACCGCTCGGAACATCTTCAGCATTTCTTCCCCCTGTGGACGGCCGGCCTGTAGCGCGGCGCCGACGCCATTGAAAGCGAGGCGCGGGCCACCGGTCGAGACGCGCCTATGGCGTTTAGGTTGCACTTTTGTGACATGGATCAGCTTTGGCTCTCGGAGTCGAGCGCGTACCCGGCCGAGCGAACGGTGCGGATGAGATCGGGCCGGCCGCCGTCGTTCAGGGCGCCTCGAAGCCGGCGGACGTGGACGTCGACCGTCCGCGATTCGATATCGCTGTCGTGGGCCCAGACGGCGTCGAGCAGGCGCTCCCGCGAGAAGACCCGACCCGGATGCTCGAGGAAATGACGGAGCAGCCGGAACTCGGTCGGCCCGAGCGCTACCGCCTTGCCGGCGCGCCGCACCTTGTGCGCGGCGACGTCCATCTCGAGGTCGCCATAGCTCAACGTGGCCCCCGCCAGGGCCGGGCGGACCCGCCGGAGCACCGCCCCGACCCGGGCGATGAGCTCTCCCGGGCTGAACGGCTTCGTCACATAGTCGTCGGCGCCCGTCTCGAGCCCGCGGATCCGGTCCGTCTCCTCGCCGCGGGCGGTGAGCATGATGATCGGGACATTGGCGGTCGCCTCGCGGCGGCGCAGCCGGCGGCACACTTCGAGGCCGGAAACGCCTTCGATCATCCAGTCGAGGATGACGATGTCCGGCACCTGCTCCTCGGCAAGCAACAGGGCCTCCTCGCCGTCCGCGGTGCGGCGGACGTCGAACCCCTGCCGCTCGAAATGCCAGATCAGCAATTCGGCCAGCGCCTTGTCGTCCTCAACGAGGAGCAGCTTTCCCTTGCTCATGGCGGCCTCGCTATGACGGGCGGGTTACACTTTCGTGACAGGCGGGCCCGCGACCGGGAGGAGGACGTGAACCGTCGTGCCCCGGCCCGGCTCGCTCTCGATCCGGAGTCGCCCGCGGTGGCGCTCGACGACGTGCTTGACGATCGAGAGACCGAGGCCGGTGCCGCCGAGCGCCCGGCTCCGTCCGGGATCGACCCTGTAGAAGCGCTCGGTCACCCGCGGGATATGCTCGGGGGCGATTCCCTCGCCCCGGTCGGACACGGCGAGGTGGACCATGTCGCCTTCGCGGGCGAGGCGGACGCCGACGGCCGTGCCCGGCCGGCCGTAGCGAAGCGCGTTGCTGATCAGATTGTCGACGAGCTGCAGCAATTCGGCCCGGTCGCCGGCGACCTCGGGAAGATCGGGCGAACTCTCCACCCGGATCTCGCTCTCGCGCTCGGCGGCCGTGTGGCGGACGTTGCGGCGCACCTCCTCGATCAGCCCGGCCAGGGCCAGCGGCTCCCGGGGCGGGTTGAACCGCTCCGCCTCGATCCTGGAGAGCGAGACCAGATCCTCGACCAGACGCTGCATCCGCCTGGCCTCGTCATGGACGATGGCGGTGAAGCGCCGCCGGGTCGCCTCGTCGAGCTCGTCGCCCTGCTCGCGAAGAGTCTCGGTATAGCCGAGCACGGTGGCGAGCGGCGTTCGAAGCTCGTGGCTCGCATTGGCGACGAAGTCGACGCGCATCCGCTCGGCCGCATAGGCCTCGCTCCGGTCGCTGAGGCGGACGAACAGGCCTCCGTCCTCCAGCGGCGCGACGCTCATCGTCCAGTGCCGCTGGGCCTCGCCGAGTCCGGTCAGATCGATCTCCTCCGGGGCCGCCGGCAGGTTGCCGAGCAGCCGCTCCGTCGCTTCGGGGTGGCGGATGACGAGCCTGACATCCTGTCCCTCGATTCCACTGCCCAGAGTCGCCCGGGCGGGGGCGTTGCTCATCTCGACCCGGCCTGCGGCGACGATCAGGGCCGGTTCGGGCAGAGCTTCGAGGACATTGCGGGCGATGGCCCGCGCCCCCGAACCGGGTCCCGGCGCGAGGCTCCGGATCATTTCCGCGAGCTCGACCTCGGCGACGGCGGCCGCGGCTTCCTGGGGTGGGAACCAGCGCCGCTCGCGCTCGGCCCTTTCGGGCCAGTCGTCGCGCTCCTCCGACACGCTCATCCGGAACAGCTGGACCTCGGCCGGAAGCAGCGCGCCGTTGCGCCGCCGCTTGCGGTAGAAATAGCGGCCGACCGGTTCCGGCTCTACCGGCCCGATGATCCCCGCTTCCTCGAACGCCTCCTGAGCCGCCGATTCGGACGGGCTCTTACCGGCGATCGGGTTGCCGCGCGGAACCACCCAGCGCCGAGTCTCCCGCGAGGTGATGAGCAGGACCTCGATCCGGCCCTCCGCCCCCCGGCGGACGGGGATGACTCCATATTGGGTCAGCAAGAGGAAGCCTCCCCGAGCCCCGGCGCCGGCAAATCCGCGACCTGGCGCCTGCCGTCGATGACGATGGGGGAGGCGAGGCCGGGCCTCTCGCCTTCGATTCGAAGCCCCCGATGGACGACCTGCGGGTCGGCGAAGACCGCATCGACATCGTTGATCGGCCCCGCCGGAATGCCTGCGCCCTCCAGTGCTTCGGCAAGCTCCACCCGGCCGCGCTTGAGCAGCGCCGTTTCCAGAACTGGAATCAAGGCGGCGCGGTTGGCAACCCGGGCGGGATTGGTGCGGAAACGCGCATCCCCGGCCAGCTCGGGCAGGGCGAGGATTTCGCACAGCCGCCCGAACTGCGCGTCGTTGCCGACGGCGACGATCATCTCACCGTCGGCGACCCGGAAGGCCTGGTAGGGGACGAGGTTGGCGTGGCCGTTGCCCATGCGGGTCGGAACGTCCCCGGAGACCATCCAGTTCAGCGCCTGATTCGCGAGAACCGCGACCTGCGTGTCCAGGAGGGCCATGTCGATATGCGCCCCCCGGCCGGTCCGGTCCCGCTCCCTCAGCGCGGCGAGGATGGCGACCGAGGCGTAGAGTCCGGTGAACAGGTCGGCATAGGCGATTCCGGATTTCTGCGGGGCGCCGTCCGGCTCGCCGGTCAGCGACATGGCGCCGCCCATGCCCTGGATGATGAAGTCGTAGCCGGCGCGGCCGGAATAGGGGCCGGTCTGCCCGAAGCCGGTGATAGAGCAATAGATCAGGCGCGGGTTGAGCTTTGAGAGGGAAGGGTGGTCGAGCCCGTACCGGGCCAGGCCGCCAACCTTGAAATTCTCGATCAGCACGTCGGCCTCGACGGCGAGAGCGCGCACCCGCGCTTGCCCTTCCGGGTCCTCCAGATCGATCGCCAGCGAGCTTTTGCCGCGGTTGCAGCTGTGGAAATAGGCCGAAGCGCCGTCGGGGGCGAAAGGCGGCCCCCATTGGCGCGTATCGTCGCCGGTGCCGGGGCGCTCGATCTTCACCACGTCCGCGCCCAGATCCGCGAGCAGCTGGCCGGCCCAGGGCCCGGCGAGGATCCGCGCGAGCTCGACCACCTTGAGGCCGGCGAGGGGCCTATCCATGGCATTCCGTCATCCCGGCGAAAGCCGGGACCTCGGGCCGGAAAGGCTCGGCGGGTCTCCCCGAGATCCCGGCTTGCGCCGGGATGACGGCGCGCCCGCGCACCGTCAAAACGCCGAAATCCCCGTGATCGCGCGTCCCAGGATCAACCCATGGACGTCATGCGTGCCTTCATAGGTGTTGACCGTTTCCAGGTTCATCGCGTGGCGCATCACCTGGAATTCGGCCGAGATGCCGTTGCCGCCGTGCATGTCGCGCGCGACCCGCGCGATGTCGAGCGCCTTGCCGACATTGTTGCGCTTGATCAGGCTGATCGTCTCCGGGATCAGCTCGCCCTCGTCCATCCGGCGCCCGACCCGCAGGGCCGCCTGAAGGCCGAGGGTGATCTCGGTCATCATGTTCGCGAGCTTCATCTGCACTAGCTGGGTCGCCGCGAGCGGCCGCCCGAACTGCTTCCGGTCGAGCGTATAGCTGCGGGCCGCCTCGTAGCAGGCCTCCGCTGCCCCCATCGACCCCCAGGCGATCCCGTAGCGCGCCCGGTTGAGGCAGCCGAACGGGCCCTTCAGGCCCGAAACGTTGGGGAGGAGCGCCTCTTCGGGCACTTCCACCCCGTCCATGACGATCTCGCCGGTGATCGAGGCGCGAAGCGACAGCTTCATCCCGATCTTCGGAGCGGTGAGGCCCTTCATCCCCTTTTCGAGCAGGAAGCCGCGGATCTTGCCCTCATGCGCGTCCGATTTTGCCCAGACGACGAAGACGTCGGCGATCGGCGAGTTGGTGATCCACATCTTCGAGCCCGAAAGGCGGTAGCCGCCGTCGATCTTCTGCGCCCGGGTCCGCATCCCGCCCGGGTCCGAGCCCGCGTCCGGCTCGGTCAGGCCGAAGCAGCCGATCAGCTCGCCGGTCGCCAGCCCGGGCAGCCATTTGCGCTTCTGCGCCTCGGAGCCGTAGGCGTTGATCGGATGCATGACGAGCGACGACTGCACGCTCATCGCCGAGCGATAGCCGCTGTCGACCCGTTCGACCTCGCGCGCGACCAGCCCGTAGCTGACGTAATTGAGCCCGGCGCCGCCATATTCCGGAGAGATCGTCGCCCCGAGCAGCCCGAGCGCGCCCATCTCCGACATGATCTCGCGGTCGAAACGCTCGTCGAGGAAGGCCTCGGTCACCCGCGGCTGCAACTTGTCCTGCGCATAGGCTCGAGCCGTGTCGCGGACGAGCCGTTCCTCCTCCGACAGCTGGGCCCCGAGCGCGAACGCGTCCTGCCAGTCGAACCTGCCAATCGCCGCCTCGGCCATCTCATTCCCTTCGCTTGGCGGACAGGGTGGGATTCGAACCCACGGTGGGCTTGCACCCACGGCGGTTTTCAAGACCGCTGCCTTAAACCACTCGGCCACCTGTCCAAGATGGACGGCGCTCTAGCCCAAAGCTTTCCGCACGCAAACCTCCCCTCCCTGCAAGGGAGGGGCTGTGGCGGGTGGTAGGCGAGCGAAGCGGGACTCTTGCTGCCTGCGATTTCGGCCACCTTCGGCGGACCCGCCCGCGTCCCCTCCCTTCCAGGGAGGGGAGACGTGCAGCCCGCGCGGCGAGCCGAGTATCGGCGGCGGCCCTCGTGTGGCATCAGGGGCGCGAGCGGGAGAAATGTATGCGTTGGTTGAGGGGGATAGCGGCGCTGGCGCTGGCGGCGGCGATCGCCCCGCTGTCGAGCTCGGCGCCCGCCCAGACCGGTTTGAGCGAATCCGGCTTCAGGGCCTACCTCCCCCAGCTCGAGGCGCAGGCGCGCCGGGCGGGGGTGAGCCAGGCGACGATCATGAGCGTCTTCCCGAGCCTGGTCTTCAGCCCCCGCACCGTCGAGCTCGACCGGGCCCAGCCCGGCGGCCGGCCCGGGAGCAACGCCAATCCGCCCTTCGCGCCTTATCGCGCCCGCCACGTCTCGCCCGCCCTCATCGCCAACGGCCAGCGCCATTATGCCGCCAATCTGTCGCGTCTCCAGGCCATCGGCCGCCGCTACGGAGTCACGCCCTCGCTTCTGGTCGCCATCTGGGGCCACGAGACCAGCTACGGATCCGTCACCGGCAATTTCGATCTGCTCAATTCGCTCGCCTCGCTCGCCTATGACGGACGCCGCAGGCAGCTCTTCTCGGACGAGTTCGTCGCCGCCCTGAAGATGATCGATCGCGGAGTGCCGAGGAGCCGGCTCAAGGGCAGCTGGGCCGGGGCGACCGGCCATCCGCAATTCCTCCCCTCCGTCTGGCTTCGCCTCGGCGCCGACGGCGACGGCGACGGCCGCTCCGACATCTGGCGAAGCGAGCCGGACGCGCTCGCCTCGATCGCCAATTACCTCAGCAACGCCGGCTGGCGGCCGGGGGTGCCCTGGGGGGTCGCCGTCCGGGTTCCGCCGGGCTTCGACCGGAGCCGGGTCCGCAACACCTTGCGGGCGCCGCGCTGCCCCAAGGTCTACGAGCGGCACAGCCGCTGGCAGACCTTCGGCGAATGGCGGCGAATGGGGATCGTCGTCCAGAACGGCGTCTGGCCGCGTGAAACGGAGATGGCCTCGCTGATCGAGCCCGACGGGCCGAACGGGACCGCCTATCTCCTCACCACCAACTACCGCACCATCCTCGATTACAATTGCTCGAACTTCTACGCTTTGTCGGTCGGACTTCTGGCGGATGCGATCGCTCGGTGATCGGTCTGGCGCGGGCCGAGGGGAGGGGTTAAGCGTGGCCCGGAAGATGAAGTCACGAGGCCCCGTCATTGCGGGCGAAGCGAAGCAATCCAGTTCAGGTCCGAAGCCGATGGATTGCCGCGTCGCTTCGCTCCTCGCAATGACGGGCGTGGGACAGAATCGCCGCATTTCAGGGAAAGTATCTCAGCCATGATCCGCAACAGCCTGTTCGTAATAGCTTTTGCAGCCGCTTCCTCGCTTCCCGCCACCGCTGCCGCGCCGCCGTTCGAGACCGCCGCCCCGGTCGCCTACATGGTCGACCTGAGCTCCGGAGCGGTTCTCTATTCGAAGGATCCGGACCGGCGGATACCGCCCGCATCGATGGCGAAGATGATGACCACCCATCTCGCCTTCCACATGATCAAGCGCGGTGAGGCGAAGCTCGCCCAGATGTGCCAGGTCCGCCCCGAAACCTGGCGCCAGTGGCACGGCCCCGAGGCCGGCTCGACCATGTTCCTGTCGCCCGGGGAGCAGGTCAGCGTCGAGAACCTCCTGCACGGCATCGTCACGCTCTCGGGCAATGACGCGACGGTCGTCCTCGCCGAATGCCTCGCCGGCACCGAGCCGGCCTATGCCGCCCTGATGAACGCCGAAGCGAAACGGCTCGGAATGGCCAATTCAAATTTCGGCAACACCAATGGCTGGCCGGACGAGGGGGTCACCTTCACCACCGCCCGCGATCTGGCGAAGCTCGCCGCGGCGACCATCCAGGAGACGCCCGACCTCTACAAGCGCTTCTACCAGATGAAGGAGTTCACCTGGGGGAAGACCCTCGGCAAAGGCGATCCGATCACGCAGGGCAATCGCAACCCGTTGCTCGGAAGGGTCCCCGGCGCCGACGGCCTCAAGACCGGCCATACCGCCGAGGCCGGCTACGGCTTCACCGGGTCGGCCGAGCAGAGCGGCCGGCGGATCATCATGGTCGTCGCCGGGCTCGGAAGCTTCAACCAGAGGATCGAGGAATCGGTCAAGTTCATGGACTGGGGCTTCCGCGCCTGGAAGTCGCAGCCTCTGTTCAAGCAGGGCGAGAAGGTCGCCGACGCCCAGGTCCAGCAGGGCGGGGACGACGAGGTCGCGCTGGTGGCGCCGCGAAGCATCGCCGTCACCCTGCCGGCGGGCTCCGCCGGAAGCATCCGCGCCAAGGTCGTCTACGACGGTCCGATCAAGGCTCCGATCGCAAAGGGCCAGCATGTCGCGGACCTCGTCGTCACGACCGCCGATACGCCGCCGCAGACCATGCCCCTGGTGGCCGCGCAAGCGGTCGGCGAGGCCGGCTTCTTCGGCCGAATCTGGAACGGCCTGACCTCGCTTTTCGGCTGAGGCGAGGTGAGGGGCCGCTTCATCAGCCTAGAAGGCGGCGAAGGGGCCGGCAAATCGACCCAGCTCAAGGCGCTGGCGACGGTCCTGCGCGGTCGCGGCCTCGAAGTGGTCGAGACTCGCGAACCCGGCGGCAGCCCCGGAGCGGAGGCGATCCGCCGGCTGCTGCTCGAGGGGGGGGACGACCGCTGGACACCGGGAGCCGAGGCCCTGCTCTTCGCCGCCGCGCGCGCGGATCATGTGGCCAGGACCATCCGCCCGGCCGTCGAGCGGGGCGCCTGGGTGCTGAGCGACCGCTTCCTCGACAGTTCGCTCGCTTATCAGGGCGGAGCCGCCGGGGTCGGGATCGAGACGGTGCGCGCGCTGCACGAGATTGGCAGCCAGGGTTTCCTGCCGGATCGCACCTTGCTGCTCGAGCTTTCCCCTCAAACGGTGGCGGAGCGTCTCAGCATCCGCGATGCGGAAGGATCGGATCGGATCGGGGGCAGGGGAGGCGACTTCCACGAGCGGGTGGCCCAGGCCTTCAGGCAACTGGCGGAGGAAGAGCCGGAGCGCTTCAGGCGGGTGGACGCGGGCGGCGCCCCGGAGGAGGTGACGGCAAGGCTGCTCGCCGCCGTGGAGGATTTACTGTGAGGTTCGCCGGAAACCGTCACCTTGGACGTGCTTCAGGGTCCAGCGGGTCGCCTGCCCGGGAGGCGGAGACCTGGATCCTGAAACAAGCTCAGGACCACGGCGGGGGCCGGCCCCGGGCGGTTCAATCATGACCCCCCTCTACGGCCACGATTCCGCTGTCGCCGCCTTTTGCGAGGCGCTCGATTCGGGCCGGCTCCACCATGCCTGGCTGATCTCGGGTCCGCAGGGCGTCGGCAAGAGCCTGTTCGCCGAGAAGGCGGCACTGCGCATCCTGGCGCAAGGGCAGGGGCCCGTCGACGCCCCCGGTCTCGACGTCCCCGACGACCACCCCGCCGCCCGGCTCCTCACGGCCGGGAGCCATCCCGATCTCATGAAGCTCGAACGGCTGCCCAGGGAGAACAGCTCGACGGGGGAGCTTGCCCGCAGCATCAGCGTCGACCAGGTCCGCTCGCTGCAGCGCCTGTTCAACACCACTGCCTCACTCTCACCGTGGCGGGGGGTGATCGTCGATTCGATCGACGATCTGGAGCGTAATGCGGCCAACGCCCTCCTCAAGAATTTGGAGGAGCCGCCACCGAGCAGCATCTTCCTGCTCGTCAGCCATGCGCCGGAGCGGCTTCTTCCGACCATCCGCTCGCGCTGCCGCCTGCTGAGGCTCGCACCCCTTGACGGAGACGCCATGACGTCAGCCCTGCGCGCCGCGCTCCCCGATGCGGACGGCAAGGAAATCGACGATCTGGCCGTGGCGGGCAACGGTTCGCCGGGACGGGCGCTGGCCTGGCGAGGGCTCGATGTCGCCGGGCTCGACCGGGCCATGGCCGAGCTGGTCCGCGAGGGCGACCCGGTCAATGCCCGCCGCTCGGCGCTCGCCCAGAGCCTCGCGCTGAAATCCGCCCAGCCGCGCTACGAGGCCTTCCTCGCGCGGGCGCCTTCGATCATCGCCGCCGAGGCCAAGGGCCGCCGCGGCCCCGCTCTCGCTTCGGCAATCGCGACCTGGGAGCGGGCCCAGGGCCTGGCGTCCAGCGCCCGCGGCCTTTCACTTGAGCCCGAGAGCGTGGTGTTCGAGCTCGCGGGCATGCTCGCATCGCTCGCCCCGACCCGCTAAGGCCCCCTTATGGCCGAGCCCTTCTACATCACGACCGCGATCAACTATCCCAACGGACCGCCCCATATCGGCCACGCCTACGAGGCGGTCGCCACCGACGTCATCGCCCGCTTCCAGCGCGCCATGGGCCGCGAGGTTTTCTTCCAGACCGGGACTGACGAGCACGGCCTGAAAATGGCGCAGGCGGCGCGCGAGAAAGGAATCGCGCCGGCAGAGCTTGCTGACGAAATGTCATCCATATTCAGGGAGATGGACGAGCGGCTTGAGATTAGTTTCGATCGCTTCATCCGGACCACCGAGCCGGCCCACCACCGCGCCAGCCAGGCGATATGGGCGGCGATGGCGGAGCGCGGCGACCTCTATCTCGGCCGCTACGAGGGCTGGTATTCGGTCCGCGACGAGGCTTATTACGACGAAGGCGAGCTCGTCTCCGGCACCGATGGCGAGAAGCTTTCGCCCCAGGGCACTCCGGTCGAATGGACCGTGGAGGAGAGCTGGTTCTTCCGGCTTTCAGCCTATCAGGACCGTCTGCTCGCTCATTATGCCGACAATCCCGGCTTTATCCGTCCGGAGAGCCGGCGCAACGAAGTGCTCCGGTTCGTCGAGGGCGGCCTTTCGGATCTCTCCGTCTCCCGGACCAGCTTCGACTGGGGGGTCAAGGTGCCCGGCGACGAGCGCCACGTCATGTACGTGTGGCTGGACGCGCTCACTAACTATATTACGGGCGTCGGTTATCCCGACACGGAATCAGAAACTTACAAGAGGTTCTGGCCGGCCGATATCCACGTCATCGGCAAGGATGTGGTACGCTTCCACGCGGTCTACTGGCCGGCTTTCCTGATGTCGGCCGGAATCCCGCTTCCCAGGCAGGTGTTCGGCCACGGCCACGTCCTCCTGCGCGGCGAGAAGATGTCCAAGTCCGCCGGCAACGTCGTCGCTCCCGCCGAGCTGATCGACCGCTTCGGGGCCGACGCGGTCCGCTATTTCCTGATGCGCGACGTCACCTTCGGCCAGGATGGAAGCTACAGCCCCGAGGCGATCGTCGCCCGCGTCAATGCCGACCTCGCCAACAGCTTCGGCAACCTCGCCCAGCGCACGCTCTCCTTCATCGCCAAGAATTGCGGCGGAGCGCTGCCCGTGGGCGGGCGAGGGGAGGGGGCCGATGCCGAGCTTCTCGCCCTCGTCCGGCGGACCACCGCCGAGGATGTGCCGGCGCTGTTCGCCGACCTCTCGCTCAGCCAGGGGATCGAGGCGTGGATTCGCGCCATCTTCGCCTGCAACCAATATATCGACGCCCAGGCGCCGTGGACGTTGCGCAAGACCGATCCGGAGCGGATGACGGCCGTCCTCGCGACGCTGTGCGAGGCGATCGCCGATCTCGCCATCGCGATCGCGCCCGTCGTCCCCGCCTCGGCGGCCAAATTGCTCGACCAGATGGGCGTTCCGCCGGGCGAGCGGGACTTCACGGCCCTGGCCGACACCGGCCGCTACGCCCGCCTCGCCGCCTCCGGTTTCACGCTCGAGCCGCCGGCGCCTATTTTCCCGCGGCTGGAGCTTCCTTCGGAGGCGTAGCGGACGCGGGTGCCGGCAAAGCGTCGGTCCGCTTGACCCGGGTCAGGCGCTGGCCCTTGCGAAGGATCAGCCGGCAGGTCTGCTCTCCCTGGCAGGCGATGATCGTCCCTGTCTTTCCGTCGACCCGGACGATCTGGTCGCCGAATGCGAAGGCGTCGAAGCGCGGCGGCGCCGGCCGGGCATAGACGGCGAGGCCGACGATCGCTCCGGCGATGACGATCCCCGTCGTGATCCTGCCCACGGCGCCGTCGATCGCCTCGCCGAGCTTCGTCGACCGGGCCAGCTCTTCGGAACGATCGAAACGATTGTCGGCCATGGCGCTCTCCCCGGGCTCCCCGCCACTGCATAGCCAATGCGCGGACCCCCGCAACCGCTCCGTTCATGACTTTTGGGGACATTAAGCGCGAGGAGCGCTTGCGCTGAGGGGCGGGAATGAGGCTAAGAACGGCGATGTTCACCGACAGCCATTGCCATCTCAATTATAAGGGCCTGGTCGAGGAGCAGCAGGCGGTGCTCGACCGTGCCCGCGCCGCCGGCGTTTCCGCGATGCTCAACATCTCGACCCGCCGGTCCGAATGGGACGAGGTGATCGGCGTCGCGACACGCGAGCGCGACGTCTGGGCGTCGGTCGGGATCCATCCGCACGAAGCCGACGCCCATCCCGACGTCCAGACCTCGAACCTCGTCGAGCGCGCCGCCCATCCCAGGGTCGTGGGGATCGGCGAGAGCGGCCTCGATTATTATTACGACCATTCGGACCGCGAGCGGCAGCGGGACAGCTTCCGCGCCCATATCGCCGCCGCCCGCGAGACCGGCCTGCCGATCATCGTCCATACTCGCGAGGCCGAAGCGGATACCCACGCCATCCTCGCCGAGGAAATGGGGAAGGGCGCCTTCACCGGGGTGATCCACTGCTTCACGGCCAGCCAGGATTTCGCCGACAAGGCGCTGGCGCTCGGCCTTTATGTGTCGATCTCCGGAATCGTGACCTTCAAAAATGCCAAAGAGTTGCAATCTTCGGCGAAGATGATCCCTTCCGACCACTTGCTCATCGAGACCGACTCGCCCTTTCTCGCCCCGGTGCCGCACCGCGGACGCCCCTGCGAACCGGCTTTCGTCGCCGACACCGCGCGCTTCCTGGCTGCGCTTCGAGGCGAAGAGGTGGAGATTCTGGCGGAGCGGACGAGCGCGAATTTCCGCAAGCTTTTCAGTAAGGTGGCGGCGTGAATTGGCGCGGCGCCTCCCCTCCCTTGAAGGGAGGGGGACAATGAAGGTGACCATCCTGGGCTCCGGCACGTCGAGCGGCGTGCCGCGGGTCGGCAACGACTGGGGGGAGTGCGATCCCTCCAACCCGAGGAATCGCCGCCGCCGGGTGTCGATCCTCGTCAGCCATTACAACGCGCGGATCCTCGTCGACACCGGGCCCGACCTTCGCGAGCAGCTGCTGGACGCCAACGTGACGGGAGTCGACGGAGTCATCTGGACCCACGATCATGCCGACCATTGCCACGGCATCGACGATCTTCGCCAGCTCTACCACGCCCGCGGCCAGCCGGTCGCGGGCTATGCGCGGCTCGAAACCCTCGAGAGCCTCAAGCATCGCTTCGCCTACGCCTTCGACGGCAAGAGCGGCTATCCCGCCGTCGCCGACGGCAATCTGCTCCCCGACCATATGAATTTGAACGGCATCTCGGTGCAGGTCGTCGACCAGCCGCATGGCGATATAACGACCGCCGGCCTGCGCTTCGACGCGGGCGGTACGTCGATCGTTTATTCCACCGATTTCAACGAGTTGACTCCGGATATGGAGATTCGCTTCCAAGGTGTTGACCTGTGGATCGTCGACAGCCTGAGGCGCCGTCCGCACCCGACGCACCCGCATCTCGACCTCGCTTTGGAGTGGATCGCCCGGCTTCGGCCCAAGCGGGCCTTGCTGACCCATCTCGACAACAGCATGGATTACGACACTTTGGTGGGCGAGCTTCCGGCGGGCGTCGAGCCGGCGTATGACGGAATGGAAATCGAGCTTTGAACGACGGCGATTCCGCGCTGAGCTTCGTCTACCTGATCGGGGTCCTCGTCCTCGTGGTCAGCGCTCTGATGGTGCGCCGGGTCCCGATCGGCCAGAGCCTGAAGATGTTCGCCGGCTGGGTGCTCATCTTCCTCGCCGCTTTCGTCGCATTCGCGCTCAAGGACGATTTCGCGGCGCTCGGCAAGCGCGTCGTCGCGGAGAGCCGCGGCGAGGGCCAGGCGGTCGCGGCCGGCAAGGAGATGCGGATCCGCAAGTCGCTCGACGGCCATTTCTGGGTGAATGGTGAGCTCAACGGCACGAAGGTGCGGTTCCTGGTCGACAGCGGCGCGACGGTGACGAGCATCTCGACTGCTACGGCTGCGCAGGCCGGGATCCAGCCCAGCGGCTTGCCCGCGGTCGTCGAGACGGCGAACGGAATGGTCCGGGTCGGCCGAGCCCGGGCCGACCGGCTCCTCGTCGGGACGATCGAGCGCCGCGACGTCGCCGTGCACGTCGCTGAGGCGTTCGGCCCGACGAACGTGCTCGGCATGAACTTCCTGTCGTCGCTTTCCGCCTGGGGCGTCGAGGGGCAGTGGCTGGTGCTCAAGCCGTGAGGATGTCAGACGCCCCGATACGAGAGCGGATATTTTACATAATGTATATTATCACACTTTGAGGTTATGCCGTGTCCGGGTTGTCCACTTCCCTTTCCGACCTGGTCGAGATCATGCGCCGGCTGCGCGATCCGGCCGGCGGCTGCGAATGGGACCGGGCGCAGGACTTCGAGACGATCGCGCCCTATACGATCGAGGAAGCCTATGAGGTGGCGGACGCGATCGCCCGCGGCGATCTCGAAGCGCTCAGAGACGAGCTCGGCGACCTCCAGCTCCAGGTCGTCTACCACGCCCGGATGGCCCAGGAGATCGGCGCCTTCACGCTCGAGGACGTCATGGCCTCCATCTGCGCGAAGATGATCCGGCGCCATCCGCATATTTTCGGCGAAGAGGTCGCCAGCCCGGGCTGGGAAGCCCTGAAGGCCGCGGAGCGAAGCGAAAACCAGGATAAAAGCGCCCTCGCCGCAATCGCCCTCGCACTGCCGGCGCTGAAGCGCGCCGAGAAGCTGCAGCGCCGTGCCGCCCGGGTCGGCTTCGACTGGCCCGACGCGGCCGGCCCCCGGGCCAAGATCGACGAAGAGCTGGGCGAACTGGACGACGCCGCCACCGCCGACGAACGCGCCGCCGAGCTGGGCGATCTGCTGTTCAGCGTCGTCAATTATGCGCGCCATCTCGACATCGATCCGGAAGCGGCGCTTCGGAACGCCTCGGCGCGCTTCGAGCAGCGATTCCGCAAGGTTGAAGAGATTGCGGACAAATCTCTGAAAGATATGGATATTCATGAGCTGGAGGCACTTTGGCAGAGGGCTAAGCGGCTGACCTGACGGTCAAAGCCTTGTCTGAAGCCTCGCCCAGTCGGCATCCGAAAGCCGTACTTCGAACACCGTCTCCACCCCGTCGGTTCGCTGGCCCTCGATCCGGCCGTTGGCATGGAGCCATGCGATGGATTCGCCGTCCGAGGCCCCGAGCGTAACGGTCCGGAGCTTCGCGCCCTTGCTGAGCTTGGCCGAAGCGCATCCGAGCAGCTCGTCCAGTCCTTCGCCGGTCAGAGCCGAGATACGGATCACATCGTTGCGCCGTGCCGCCTCCGCCTGCACCCGCTCGCCTTCTTCGACTTCGAGCAGGTCGATCTTGTTCCAGGCTTCGATCAGCGGGGCGCCCCCCGCCCCGCCGGCGCCGATCTCGGCAAGGACGGCCTCGACGTCCTCGCGCTGAGCGTCGCTGTCCGGGTGCGAGATGTCGCGCACGTGGACGATGAGGTCGGCCGAGATGACTTCCTCCAGAGTGGCCCGGAAGGCGGCGACGAGCTGGGTCGGGAGCTCGGAGATGAAGCCGACCGTGTCGGAGAGGATCGCCTTGTCGAAACCCGGCAGCGGGATTTCGCGCATCGTCGGATCGAGCGTCGCGAAGAGCAGGTTCTCGGCCATGACGTCGGCGTTGGTGAGGCGGTTGAACAAGGTCGATTTGCCCGCATTTGTGTAACCGACCAGGGCGATGACCGGCCAGGGCGCCCTCTGGCGGCGGGCGCGGTGGAGGGCCCGGGTGCGGGTGACCTGCTCGAGCTCCTTCTTCAGCTTGGCCATGCGGTCCCGGATCAGCCGCCGGTCGGCCTCGATCTGGGTCTCGCCAGGCCCGCCGAGGAACCCGAAGCCGCCGCGCTGCCGCTCGAGGTGGGTCCAGCTCCTGACCAGCCGGCCGGCCTGGTAGTCGAGATGGGCGAGCTCCACCTGCAGCCGGCCTTCGGCGGTCGCGGCGCGCTCGCCGAAGATCTCGAGGATGAGGCCGGTCCGGTCGATCACCTTGGCCTTGGTCGCCGTCTCCAGGTTCTTCTGCTGAATGGGCGTGATCGGGGCGTCGACGATGACCAGCTCCGCCTCGTCGCGGGCCACCGCCTCGGCGATCGACTCCACCTGGCCCGAGCCGAACAGGGTCGCCGGCTTGGGCGAGCGGATCCGGAAGTGGAGCCGATCCGAGACATCCACCCCGATTGCCTCCGCGAGGCCGGCGGCCTCGTCCAGGCGCGCGTCGATATCGCGCCGTCCCCTCCCCGCCTTCATGTCGGGAAGTGCGACGATCGCCTTGGCACCGCGGCTGAACTCGCCGTCGGACGGTTGCTGGGTAAAGCTCAGGCGGCCGGCTCCTCGTCATCCTGCTCCATGAAGCTCACCGGCCGTTCCGGCTGCACGGTCGAGATGGCGTGCTTGTAGACGAGTTGCGACAGGCCGTCGCGCTGGAGAAGCATGCAGAACAGATCGAAGGCGGCAATTTCTCCCTGGAGCATCACTCCGTTGACCAGGAACATGGTGACCGGCTCGCCCGAGCGGCGGACCGCGCCGAGAAAGGCTTCCTGGAGCAAGGCCGGCTTCTTGCCGCCGCCGTCCTCGAAGGCGCGCTCGATCTCGCTTATGTCGAGCGGATGCGCGGGCATGATCGTCGAGATGGCGTGCTTGTAGATGAGCTGGGCCTGGCCGTCCCGGCGCAGGAGCACCGAGAAATTGTCGAACCAGGTGATGATGCCCTGCAGCTTGACGCCCTTGACCAGGAACATGGTGACCGGAGTCTTCGAGCGGCGAACGCCGTTCAGGAACAGATCCTGAAGGTTGTTGACCTTGTCGGCCATTTCCCACTCTCCTTTTTGGCGGATCGTTGTCCGCTGAGGCGTCCGCGAAAGACGTCTTTCATAATGTGGAGCGTGCCCTTGCGGAAACAATAGCATGCTCTGCCTTCCCATCGCAACGCGATGGGCGCCAAGCGTCGGCCGAACCTCCCTCTCGTCATTGCGAGCGAAGCGAAGCAATCCAGAGACGGCGGATTAGACCGCCCGTAGGCCGGATTGCTTCGTCCCTTCGCTTCTCGCAATGACGGCGCTGCTACTCCTCGGGCTCGCCCTTCGAGTCGCCGATGCCGAGCGCCTTCAGCTTTCGGTGAAGCGCCGAGCGCTCCATTCCAATAAAGGTGGCGGTGCGTGAAATGTTGCCCGAGAAGCGGCGGATCTGGACCTTGAGATATTCGCGCTCGAACGTCTCGCGCGCTTCCCTGAGCGGAGTGCCCATGATCGCCTTGACCGCCTCGCCGGAGCTGAGGCTCGCCTGCTCGTTGAGGATTTCGGGCGGCAGCATGTCGAGCTCGATGCAGCCGACCCTGGCGCCGGGGGCAAGGATGATGGTGCGCTCGATGACGTTCCTCAGCTGGCGGACGTTGCCGGGCCAGTCATAGGCCTGGAGCGCCGCCACGGCGTCGGTCGAGAATTCGGGCGTCGGGAGCCTCTGCTCGGCGGCGTAGCGCGCGGCGAAGTGGGCGATGAGCGCGGGAATGTCCTCGCGCCGCTCGGCCAGCGCCGGCAGATGCACCGGGACGACGTTGAGGCGGTAGAAGAGGTCCTCCCGGAAGCGGCCGCCGGCGATCTCGTCGGCAAGGTGGCGGGAGGTGGATGAGACCACCCGCATGTCGACCTTGACCATGCGCTGGCCGCCGACCCGGGTGAAGCTCTGGTCGGTGAGGACCCTCAGGATCTTCGCCTGGGCCGGGATCGGCATGTCCGCGATCTCGTCCAGGAAGAGCGTTCCGCCATGGGCCTGCTCGAGCAGGCCCGGGCGGGCGAGCTCGCCGCCCTCCTCCACTCCGAATAATTCCTCCTCGACCCGCTCCGGAGTCATCCGCGCCGCGCTGACCACGATGAACGGCGCCTTGGCCCGGTTGCTCCAGTCGTGGAGGAGGCGCGCCGCGACTTCCTTGCCAACTCCGGCGGGCCCTGAAATGAGCACCCGGCTGCCGGTCCCCGCCACCCGCTTCAGAGTGGCCCGAACGGCGTTTATCGCGACGCTCGAGCCGGTCAGCTCGGTATCCTGGCCGATCTGGGCGCGAAGGCTGGCATTTTCGCGGCGCAGGCGATCGGTCTCGGTGGCGCGGGCGACGAGGTGGACGAGGTGCCCTGCCTCGAACGGCTTCTCGATGAAGTCGGCGGCGCCCTGGCGGATGGCGGCGACGGCGGTGTCCAGGTTGCCGTGGCCCGAGATCATCAGCACCGGAAGCGACGGATCGCGGCGCTTGACCTCCTCCAGCAGCTGAAGCCCGTCGAGCTTGGAGCCTTGGAGCCAGACGTCGAGCAGGAGCAGGGACGGCCGCCGGTCGGCCAAAGCCTGGAGCGCCTCCCCGCTGTTGGCGGCGGTCCGGCACGAATAGCCTTCGTCCTCGAGCACCCCGGAGACGAGGTCCCTGATATCCTGTTCGTCGTCGACGATGAGTATGTCGAGGGCCATATTTTATCCGTCTGCCGATATGTTCTGGGGTTGCTCGTCCGCCGCCGCGGCGAGCCTGGCGAGCGCTTCCGAGTCGAAGACCAGCCGGACCAGGCTGCCTCCTCCCGCGGAATCGTCGAACTCGATATTGCCGAAATGCTCCTCGACGATCTTCTTGACGATGGCGAGGCCGAGGCCGGTGCCTTTGACCCGGGTGGTCATGTAGGGCTCGGTGAGCCGGCCACGGTCGCCCGGAAGGCCGATGCCGGTGTCCGCGACCTCGACCACGATCCGGCTCTCCGCGTCGCGGATAGTCACCACGACCCGGTCGTCCCCGCCTTTGCGCCCCTCCTCCCGCTTCTGCTGGATGGCCTCGACGGCGTTCTTGATCACGTTGGTCAGCGCCTGGCCGAGCTGGCGGCGATCGCAGACGAGGAGCGGCGAAGGCTCCGGAGCGTCGAGGCGGAAGGCGATGTCGGCGTGGGCGACCTGATGGAGGAAGAGAGATTCGCCGACGATGTCCGCGATCTTCTCCTCCCGGAACACGGGCTTCGGCATCCGCGCGAAGGAGGAGAATTCGTCGACCATGCGCCTGAGGTCGCCGACCTGCCTCACGATCGTCCCGGTCAGCTTCTCGAACGTGGCCGCATCGGAAGTGATCTCCTTGCCGTAGCGCCGCTGGAGTCGCTCCGCGGCAAGCTGGATCGGCGTTAGGGGGTTCTTGATCTCGTGCGCGATCCGCCGGGCGACGTCGGACCAGGCGGCGCGGCGCTGGTCGAGCAGCTGCTCGGTGATGTCGTCGAACGTCAGCACATGACCGCCCTCGACCCGGACCCTCTTCACCGCCAGCGTTCGAGGCTCGCCCCCGGAGGCGAACTGGATGATGTCCTCGCGCGCGTCGCCGTCGAGATGGGCGTCGAGCTCGGGGGCGAGCTCGGCCAGCTTGTGGCCGACGGCCTGGCCCTTCTCGGTCTTCAGCAGGGCCTCGGCCGAACTGTTGATCAGCCGGACGTTGCGCTGCTGGTCGAGCGAGATGATTCCTGCCGTCACGCCCGACAGCACGGCTTCGATGAAGGCGCGGCGGCTTTCGAGCTGCGAATTGGCGGAGACGAGATCTCCGGTCTGCTCCTCCAGGCGCTTTGTCATCCGGTTGAACGCCCGGCCCAATATGCCGATCTCATCCTGGACCCGCATCCCCGTCACCCGGCTCGACACCTCGCCGGCGGTGACCCGGGTCGTGAGATCGCCCGCGGTGATCCGCCGGGCGGCGTCGACCAGCTCTCCGACCGGGCGCACCAGGCGGTCGGCCAGTTTGAGGGCGATCCAGATGGCGAGCCCGACGATCAGCAGCGAGACAAGCAGCAATATGGCGTTGAAGCGGAACTGGAGGGTGCGGGCCCGCGCCAGCGTCCGCTGCGAATCGCTGGCGGCGCTCTGGGCGTCCTCGGCCAGCTTGAGAAGCCGCGCATCCACCGCCCGGGCGCCGTAGACGTAGACCTCCGCCTTGGGATCGAGCCGGACGACCGCCTCGACCCGGTCGCCGCCCTCCTCCTTGGCGATAGCCTCGCCCGCCTTCAGCTTGCGCAGAGTGGAGGCCGCGAAACGATCCTCGAGGGGCCGGTCGTAAAGGTTGACGCCCCCCTGCATCTGGATTTCGCCTTTCGGGGTGATCGTGAGCAGGGCCGTCTCGAGAAGCTTCCGCCGGGTCGTCTGGTCCAGCATGAAGTCGCCGAATTGCGGGTCGTCGATCCCGCGGTCGTTGACCCAGCCGACAACGTCGCTGCCCATCGTCTGGACCTCGAGCTGGACTTCCGCGCGCTGGTCCTTGCGATACTGGCTCGCCACCTCCTGGGCATTCTTGATGACCGTCTGGGCGCGGTCGGAAAGCCAGAAATCGAGGCCGCTCTGGAACAGGAGCGAGGCGAAGATGACGACGAGCAGGGTCGGAACGCTGGCGATGACCGAGAACAGGGCGACCAGCCTGACGTGAAGCCGCCCCCTCCCCCCGATCGGCGATTCCGCCGCCCGCCGCATCGCCAGGCGGCGCGCCACGAGGACCATCAGGGCCATCGCGGGCACCAGGTTCGCCACCAGGAGAGCCGCCACCATGGGCGGAGTCAGCAAGGTCTCCGGTGACCCCTCCTCGGTGATGATGAAATAGCTGATGGTGGCGACGGCGAGCAGCGCGCCCAGGGTCAGCGCCTCGATCAGGGGCATGAAGCGCCCGCGCCGCAGCGCCACCGAAAGCCTTCGGCGCCACCGGGGCTTGGCTTCGGGAAGGATCGGCAGCTCGGCGTTCACCCGCCGGGGCTACCACAAGATTGTGGCAAAAAGAACACAGTATGTAGCGCCAATGGCTCGTCTGAGCGCACGCAATGGGCCGGCCGCTCAGGCCGCGGCGCGGCTCAGCCAGGGGGCATAGAATTCGTAGATTTTCGACTGCGCGTTCTTGGCATCGGCTTCCTTGTTGAAAGCGTTGCGGAATTCCGCGGAGCCGTGGAGTCCGCGGGTGTACCAGCCGACATGCTTGCGCGCGACGTTGACCCCGATCTCGGGGCCGTAATGGGCCAGCATGTCCCGATATTGCTCGATCAGCACGGCAAACTGCTCGTCGAGGCTCGGGTCCGGCAGGCGCTCGCCGGTGCGAAGCCAATGCATCGCTTGGGCCAGCAGCCACGGGCGCCCATAGGCGCCCCGGCCGATCATCACGCCGTCGGCGCCGGACCGGGCCAAGGCCGTCTCCACGTCGTCGAGGGTGCAGATGTCGCCGTTGACGATGACCGGCACCTCGACCGCTTCCTTGACCCGGCGGACGAAGGCCCAATCGGCCGAGCCCTTGTACATCTGGTTGCGGGTTCGGCCGTGGACGGTGATCATCCTCACCCCGAGATCGACGGCGACCCGGGCGAGCTCGGGCGCGTTGAGGCTGTCGTGATCCCAGCCCATCCGCATCTTCAGTGTGACGGGTATCTTCACCGCTTTCACCGTAGAATCGATGATTTGCGCTGCGAGCTTAAGGTCGCGCATCAGCGCCGAGCCGGCGTCGCCATTGACCACCTTGCGCACCGGGCAGCCCATATTGATGTCGATGATCGCGGCGCCCCGATCCTCGTTGAGCTTCGCCGCCTCTCCCATCTCCCTCGGGGTGCAGCCGGCGAGCTGCATCGAGACCGGATCCTCGATCGGGTCCCAGTCGGCCTTCTGAAGCGACTGGCGGGTCTCCCGGATCATCGCCTGGCTCGCGATCATCTCGGTCACGGTAAGGCCGGCGCCATAGCGTTTCACCGCCTTCCGGAACGGCCGGTCGGTGACTCCGGTCATCGGCGCGAGGATGACGGGCGAGTCGATCCGGACGGGTCCGATCTGGATGGGAGTCAGCTTGCTCATGGGAGGCGCGGAGATAAGGGCAAAGACGCTGGCGGGCAAGGTCGCCCTCGGCTAGGGCGCGCGCCATGGAGAGGATGGTCGCGCTTGTCGTCGCCGCTGGGAGCGGCAGCCGCGCCGGCGGCGGCGTCCCCAAGCAATTTCGGCGCCTGGCCGGCAAGCCCCTGCTTCTCCACGCCCTCGACGGCCTGGAGCGGGCCGGGATCGGCGAGGCCCGGGTGGTGATCGGAGCCGGCCAGGAGCGGCTTTATCGCGAGGCGCTTAGGGGACGTGCTCCCCCCTCCCCGATCGCGGGCGGACTCGAACGTCAGGAGAGCGTCCGCAACGGGCTGGAGGCGATCGCCGCCGAGGGCGGAGCCGGGGCCGTCTTCATCCATGACGCTGCCCGGCCCTTCCTCCCGGCCGCGGTCGCCGCCCGGCTTCGTGACGGGCTGGTCCGAGCCGAGGGCGCGGTGCCGGTGCTTCCGGTGGTCGACACGCTCGCGCGCTCCGACGGCGCGCTCGGCGATCCGGTCAGCCGGGAGGGGCTGGTGCGGGTGCAGACTCCCCAAGCCTTCCGCTTCGAGGCGATCCTTGCGGCCCATCGGCAATGGCGGGGTCCGCCGGCGACGGATGACGCCCAGGTCGCCCGCGCCGCGGGCCTGAAGGTGGCCACCGTCGCCGGCGACGAAGCGCTCGAGAAGCTGACCCACGAGGCGGATTTCGCGCGCGCCGAAGCGCGCCTCGCTTCCGCCCTGACGAGCCGGACCGGAATGGGCTTCGACGTCCACGCCTTCGCTCCGGGGGAGGCATTGTGGCTGGGCGGCCTCCGGATCCCACACGACCGCGGCCTCAAGGGCCATAGCGACGCCGATGTGCTTCTTCACGCCCTCACCGACGCTCTGCTCGGAGCGATCGGGGCCGGCGACATCGGGGACCATTTCCCGCCGAGCGACCCGCGCTGGCGAGGCGCCGCCTCAGCGCTCTTCGTCGAGCACGCCCGCTCGTTGATCGAGGCGCGGGGCGGGCGGATCGATCATGTCGACGTCACCTTGATCTGCGAGGCCCCCAGGCTCGCTCCCCATCGCGACGCGATTCGTGCCTCGGTCGCGACCTTGTTGCGGCTGGCTCCGGCGCGGGTTAGCATCAAGGCGACGACCACCGAGCGCCTCGGCTTTACCGGACGCGGCGAAGGCATGGCCGCCCAGGCGATCGCCACCGTCCGTCTCCCGGAGGAAAATCCGTGAACCCCAAGGCGAGCAAGGCGCGAGACTCCGTCCTCCCGCGGGAGCTGCTCGAGGCGGCGCGCCGGGTCGTCGAGGCGAGCCGGGCCGCCGGTATCCGGCTGGCGGTCGCCGAGAGCTGCACCGGCGGCCTCGTCGCCGCCGCCTTGACGGAGATTCCGGGCTCGTCGGACGTGCTCGAGGCGGGCTTCATCACTTATTCGAACGAGTCGAAGATCGGCTTGCTCGGAGTCAGCGAGGATGTCGTCGAGACGTTCGGGGCGGTTTCTATCGCCGTCGCCTGGGGGATGGCGCAGGGCGCGCTGAAGCGCTGCGCGGCCGACACCGCCGTGGCGGTGACGGGGATCGCCGGGCCCGGCGGCGGGAGCGAGAAGAAGCCCGTCGGAACCGTGATCTTCGCCCGCGCCCGGCGCGGGGCGGATCCCAAGGAGATCGTCGCCGACACGAAGCATTTCGGCGATCTCGGCCGCGGCGGGGTGAGGCTCCAGGCGGCGCTCTGCGCGCTCGAATTGCTGATGCCGGTGGGTGCCGCGTCGGAAGACTGATCGTCACCCCGGCGAAAGGTGGGGCCTCGGGAAGACCGTCGTGGCTTCTCGTCCTGAGGTCCCGGCTTTCGCCGGGATGACGGATCTAAGCCACCACCGTCCGCGCCTGCGCCCCGCCCTCCCCGTACAGCTCCCTCGCCCTGTCCTCGAACGCTCCGATCATCCGTCTTAGCGCCCGGTCGAACATCT
>DASVPM010000040.1:0-5879 GCA_036382815.1 Allosphingosinicella sp. | reverse complement strand
ACCGGCCTGCTCCTGCTCGCCGCGCACCTCGCGGTGCGCTTCAGCTTCCCGCCTCGCGCCGCGGCGGACGCCGGACATGCGTAAGGCCGTCGCCCTCATCGCCGGCCTCGCCGTCCTGGCGTTCGTCAATTTCGGGATCTACCGGCGGGAAGCGCTGCTGACCGACGGCCGGATCGTCCTGCTGAAGCTCAGCCCCGTGGACCCGCGTTCGCTGATGCAGGGGGATTACATGCGCCTGAATTTCGAGGCGGCCGACCAGGCCTTCGGCTGGCGCCGAAGGAGCGACCTCGCGGACGGCCATATCGTCGTCAGCCTGGACGGCCGGAAGGTGGGGCACTTCCGCCGCTTCGCCGATAAGAGGCCGCTCGCGCCGGACGAGATCGTCCTTCGCTACCGGATTCGCGGAGGGCAGCCGAGCCTCGCGACAAACGCCTATTTCTTCGAAGAGGGGCAGGCCGGGGCCTTCGCCAACGCGGCTTATGGCGAATTTCGGGTGGCGGCCGACGGCGAAATGATCCTTACCGGATTGCGCGATGCCGGTTTCAAGTCTCTGGGCCGACGTTAGGAGGATTCATGTCCGCGCAGAATGTCGACCTCGTCCGCGCCATTTACGATGCCTTCGCCGGAGGCGACATCCCCCGCGTGGTCGCCTTGATGAGCGCGGACATGGTCTGGAACGAGGCCGATAACTTCCCTTATGCTGACGGCAATCCCTATTGCGGACCCGAGGCCATCCTCGGCGGGGTATTCGCCCGCCTGGGCTCCGAATGGGACGGCTTCGCCGCGCTTCCCGAGGAGTTTCTCGATGCGGGCGAGACGATCGTCGTGCTCGGCCGTTATCGCGGCCGGTGCAAGGCGACGGGATCGGCCCTCGACGCCCAGCTCGCCCATGTCTGGCGGGTCGAGAACGGAAAGGCGGTTCGCTTCCAGCAATATACCGACACGCTGCAGGCCGCTCGCGTCACGGGCTCCATCGATGACTAAGCGGCTTCGCCCGTTCGCGCCCTTGCTGCTGGCGCCGTTGATCGCTTCGTGCCAGCCGCCCGGAATCGCCGTTCACGCCGTTTTCCTCGGCAACGCGCTTGCCTTCGTCGCCGCCGATTCGAGCTATTCGGACTCGACGTTCTGCTGGGGCGAGGCGACCGTCGTCGACGACAGGCTTCGGCCCGTATGGCGGTTCAACGGCGCGCGAAGCGGCGAATGCGGCAAGCTCTTCCCGCTTTTCTACGGCCGGGCGCCGGCCGGCGCCGAGACGGCGATCGCGGCCTCGGCGCTCGAGCCGGGCCGCCTCTACCTGTTCATCGGCGACGCCACCGCCGAGGTTTCCGGCGCCTTCGCCCTCACCCGGGCGGGATCCGCCCGTATCGTCCACGATGTCGATCCGGATTCGCCCGCGGCCGCCGGGCTCCGGCAAAGCTGGTGGCAGAAGACGAGACCGGGCATCGTCGACGGCCCGCCCCCCGACGGGCCCATGCCCGACGCCGGGAAATGATCCCACGCCTTCCGCTCATCGCCGGGATCGGCGCGGGTCCGGCGACTTTTCGCCCGCGCGGCTGAGGGATTGCCGGGGCGTCGTCGCGGTCCCATCTAGCCCGGATGCGAATCCTCGACGTCGATCAGTCGCCGGCCACCGACGCGGCCCATCTTACCGCCCACCTCATCATCGGGGAAACGGTTCAGGCCGCCTTCGTCGCTCCGACCGGAATCGTCCTTTTCACCGATCGGCGGATCCTGCTCGCCCAGCGCGAGCATCTGCTCGAGGCGAGGACCGAGACCAGCTCCTACCCCTATCGCGCGGTCCGGCATTTCTCGATCCAGGAGGGCGAGTCCGCGGAGAGCCGCTCGACGGTCAGGATCTGGCTCGGCGACGAACCCCAGCCGCTCCACCTGCGCGCCAATCCCGGCACCGACCTTCGCCCTCTCCAGAAGCTGCTCGCCGACCGGCTGGTTTGAGCGCGGAAGCGCTCAGCGCATCAGCCCCGCCTTGCGCAGCGCATCCTCGATCACCCGCTGAGGCCCGTCGACCCGCGGCATCGCTTTGGGCGCGGCGGGCTGGGGCCGGGCCCCCGGAGGGGCGGGCGGCGGCCCGTTCGGCGACTCCGGCGCGATTCCGAAGAAAGCGGCGATCCGCGCCGTCGAGCTCAAGCCGACGTCGAGCATGTGCGCGCCCGCTTCGCCCAGGGCATCGTCGCCGCTTCCGTCCAGCGGAATCCCATGATCCATCCCGGTGATCACATATTGCTCGACGACGCTCTCGCCGCCCGCTCCGAGCCAGGCCCGGCGCGGATAGCCTTCCACCCGGTCGCTCCGGTCCGGCTGCGGTCCCATCCCGTGGAGTTCGGTCCATTGCCGGACGATCGCATCGGCGTTGCTCGCAACCACCGTGCGGTCGGCGCTGCCCTGCCAGACCTGGACCCGGGGCCAGGGGCCCTGGTGGGACGAGGCGTTCCGGACCCGGTGGCCGAGCTCGCCCGCGCCGCTCCTGGAGCGGCCGCCCATGCAGTCGAACGCCTGGGTAACGTCGGCGGCGCAACCATAAGCCACCCCGGCGATGATCGCCCCGGCGGCGAAGGTCTCGGGATAGGTGGCGAGCATGGCGGACGCCATGGCGCCTCCGGCGCTGAGGCCGGTAACGAAGATCCGATCCGGGTCGATCTGGTGCATATTCGCCATCGCCCCGATCATCGACCGGATCGAAGCCGCCTCGCCCCTGCCGCGGCTCGTGTCGCCGGCGGAGAACCAGTTGAAGCAAAGCATCGGGTTGTTGGAGCGCTGCTGCTCGGGAAAGAGCAGGATGAAGCCGTGGCGGTCGGCCAGCGTCGACCAGCCGGAGCCGTGGTCGTAGACCGCCGCGTCCTGGGTGCAGCCGTGGAGCACCACGACCAGCGGCGCCGGCCCCCGGATTCCGTCCGGAACGTAGCAACGGGCCTTTAGATTGCCGGGGTTCTCGCCTGAAAAGTCGAGCTCGGAAAGCCGGTCGCGGGTGGCCCCGGGCGCGGCGAAGGCGCTCCGCCCCTTGCGGCTCGCCCGGAGGCGAAGGCGCGGTCGAATGGCAGGCATAAGCTTACTCCCGGGGAGGCCCCCGGCGGAGAGGGCGCGGCATGAGAACGATATGGGCGTGCTTTTGTTGCAGTGCAACATGACAGGCTTGGGGAGCGTCGATGAGACGCCTGCCCCGGCCTTGGGCTGCTCCCCGATGGAGCGGGACCATCGGCTCTCTTCGTTGCCCGCTTCGCTCGGTCGTCAGTTGCCGGGCTGCTTGCCCGGGGTCCCCGGGGCGTTTTATGGCTATAAGACACTCGCCCGGAGCCTTGCATGCACCTGATCGCCTTCCTAGCCGCCGCCGCCGCCGGCCCGGCCGCACCGGAACCGAAGACCGCCGTCCCGGACCAGCCCGCGCTCACCGAGCAGATCGCCGCGCGCGATTCCGAGTTCTTCAAGCTCTTCTTCGAAGGCTGCGACCCGGCGCGGGTCCGGGCGATGATGGCCGACGACATGGAGATGTATCACGACAAGGGCGGCTTCGTCTGGCGCGGCGCCGACGCCGCGGTCGCGGATTATTCGAAGACCTGCGCGGAGCGGAAGAAGCCCGGCGCCTGGCGCTCTCGCCGCGAGCTGCTTCGGGCCAGTCTTCATGTCGACCCGGTCCCCGGCTACGGCGCGATCGAGGATGGGGTCCACCTCTTCTACGAGCGCAAGGGGGACGGGCCCGAGCGCCTCGCGGGCCACGCTCGCTTCACCCAGTTATGGACCCTCGGCCCTGATGGCGCCTGGCGCCTCGCCCGGATCTTCAGCTTCGCCCATGAGAAAGCCGACTGATCCACTCCGCGTGGCCAAGTTGACGCTCCCGGTGCCGGGTCCTATCCCCGCCGCGCATCTTCAGGGAGCCTCGAGTGACGGACCAGCGCAGCTTCGACGACCGCGACGGCTTCATCTGGCTGAACGGAGCGCTGGTGCCGTGGCGGGACGCGAACGTCCATGTCCTGACCCACGCCCTCCATTACGCTTCCTCGGTGTTCGAGGGGCAGAAGGCCTATGCCGGGGAGATATTCAAGCTCAGCGAGCACAGCGCTCGGCTCAGGCGCAGCGGCGCCCTTCTCGGCTTCGAGATTCCGTGGAGCGTCGAGGAGATCGACCGGGCCTGCCGCGACACGCTCGCCGCAAGCGGGCTCGAGGACGCCTATATGCGCCCGCTCGCCTGGCGCGGCTCGGAGCAGATGGGCGTGTCCGCCCAAAGGTCGAAGATCCACCTTGCCATCGCCTGCTGGCCGTGGGGCGCCTATTTCGGCGAGGAGGCGATCCGGAAGGGGCTGCGCCTCGCCATCTCCAGATGGCGCCGGCCCGCGCCCTACACCGCGCCGACGGAATCGAAGGCGTCCGGCCTCTACATGATCTGCACGCTCGCCCGGCACCAGGCCCAGTCGGAGGGCTATGACGACGCGCTGATGTTCGACTGGCGCGGCCAGGTCGCCGAGGCGACCGGCGCCAACGCCTTCTTCGTCAAGGACGGGGCGCTCCACACGCCCACCCCCGACTGCTTCCTCAACGGCATCACCCGCCAGACGGTGATCGGCCTGGCCCGGCGGCGCGGGATCGAGGTCGTCGAGCGGGCGATCTGGCCGGAGGAGATCGAGGGCTTCGAGCAATTCTTCCTCACCGGCAGCGCCGCCGAGGTCACTCCCGTCGCGTCCGCCGGCCCGTGGACCTTCGAAGTGGGCGACCTCACGCTTCAGCTGAGGAAGGATTATCTGGACCTCGTCCATCGCCGGATCTCGAACGTCTGACGCGTCGGCAATTGACAGCGCCCGCCGGGAAGGCGTCTGCTGGTTCGGGGATAAGCAAGCAAGGAGTAAGGCGATGGCAGAAGAGATCATCCCGTCCGGCTGCGCGGCGGACGGCGTCCTCCATACCGATTCCGCCCCCGTCGACGGCTGGATCGGCACCGGCCGCTCGGACGGAGTCATCCATCCGGGCTTCGCCGACGACGGCTGGATCGGGACGGGCCTCGCGCAGGATGGTGTCATGCACCCCTGGCTGACCGGCCCGGACCCGCTGCCGCCCCTCCCCGACTTCGGCTGAAGGCGCGACACGGGGCTTTCGCGCTCCCGCAGGACGGCTATAAGCCGCGCGCCTGCTGGGGCGTCGCCAAGTGGTAAGGCACCGGTTTTTGGTACCGGCATTCGCAGGTTCGAATCCTGCCGCCCCAGCCAGTTTTCCTGCCGGGCCGCCGGCCGACCTGGAGGTGAGGTTGGGCGCGGCGGTGGGATTGGCGGCGCGAACCTCGGCCGGGCCTTGCGAAAGCGGGCCGCATCCGGAACGGCCCCCGCCAGCCCGAGGCGGTCGTCGATGACATCAGCGGCTGAGAGCGAGCCGCCTGGGCTAACCCATTCGACGCCGATCCCGGCTGTCGGGCCTCCGGCCCGATGCGTCTAACGCTCCTAACGGCGCGGCAGATAAGCGTGTAGGCTGCGTCGGCAGCAGCCGAGCGCGATTCGCCGCGCTTGTCCCGGCGTCGAGGCCAGCAGGTTCGACGGCTTGTTCCTCAGGACGAAATCCCATCATGTATCTTTCGCGTATCCTCCGGCTCCCCTCCAACGACATGGCCATCGACCTGGGCACGGTGAACACCGTCGTCTACGTCCGCGGGAAGGGAATCGTGCTCAACGAGCCCTCGGTCGTCGCCCTCGAAACGACGGACGGCGTGCGGCGGGTCAAGGCGGTCGGCCGCGATGCCAAGCTGATGATGGGGAAGACCCCTGCCAACATCCAGGCCGTGCGGCCGCTTCGCGACGGAGTCATCGCCGACATCGACGTCGCCGAGCAGATGATCAAGCATTTCATCGACAGAGCTCATGGCGGCCCCTCGCGCCTCGGGCGCC